>DATEGA010000241.1:0-36814 GCA_035280345.1 bacterium
CGCGGCGCTGCTGCCGGACGCCGCCGGCGCTCGCCCACGACGCGCTTGGTGCGGTGGCCGGCGGCGCCTGGTCGACCACCGCCATACGGGTGCCGCGCAGCGCCAGATGGTACGCGATCGAGGAGCCGATCACACCCCCGCCCACGATCACGACGTCCACGCGCCCGGCCACGTCCGCTATCGGGCGCCCTTCCGCAGGCGGCGCCAAATCTGGTCGACGTGCGCGTACATCTCGGCCGCGTCCACCGCGAGCGGCCGCCGGTCGCGGACAAGGCATCGTCCGTCGACCCAGACGTGCCGCACGTCCAGGCCTTTGGCCGAGTACACCAGCGTGGCGGGTACGTCCAGCCACGGCTGCAGGTGCGGGCTCCGCATGTCGAGCGCGATGAGGTCGGCGCACTTGCCGGCTTCGAGGCTGCCTGTGTGCCCGTCGATGCCCAACGCGCGCGCGGCGTCGATCGTCGCCATCCGCAGCAGCGCCGCGGACGGCAGCACCGACGTGTCGTGAGACGCGAGCTTGTTCAGGATGCCGGCGGATTTCATCTCATCGAACATGTCCATGCCGTTGTTGGTGACGGCCCAGTCCGTCCCGAGCGCGACGTGCGCCCCGGCCCGCACCAGCGCCGGAATTGGCGCGAGGCGACCCTCGATCCGCGCCGCGCTGACCGGGCAGTGGCTGACCCACGTCCCGCTGTCCGCCAGCAGGCGCACTTCCTCCTCGTCGATGTAGGTGCAGTGCGCGGCGACGACGTCCGGCCCGAGCAGCCCCGTTGCGGCGAGACAGTGCACGCCCCCGCGGTGGCCGCGTGTCCGCAGCGCGGCGAGTTCCGCCGGCGCCTGTGAGCAGTGGATGAAAACGTGCGCCCCGGTCTCGCGGGCGGTCCGCCGGATCCGGCGCTGCAGGTCGTCCGAGCATGTGTCGGGTGCGTGGGGACCGATCCCACAGTGGATGCGGGCGTCGGCGTCGGTGCCCCACCGGTCGATCAACGCCATCGCCAGGTCCCACTCCAGCGGCTGCGTGAGGTCCCGCAGCGTGTGGCACACGACCGCGCGCATGCCGAGGCGGTCGAACGCCTCTGCGATCACGGCCATGAACGAGAAACGGTCGGCGGTGCACGTGACGCCGTTCATCAACATCTCGAGGCCGCCGAGCATCGTCCCCCAGTAGTAATCCTCCGGCACCGCGCCCGTCATGTACGGCGGCGCAAACGCCGAGGCGAACCACTCCTCCGGCGTGCGGTCTTCGCCGAGGCCGCGGAAGAGGGCAAAGCCGGCGTGCGTGTGCGTATTGATCAAGCCGGGCATGACGAGATGCCCGCGGCAGTCGATCACCGCATCGTCCGGCCGGGCCGGCCCCGCGGTGCCGTCCGAACCGACCGACGCGATGCGCGCGTGCTCGATGACGACCGTGCCCGGCGACAGGACCTCGTCCCGCGCGTTCATCGTGACGACGGTACCGCCTGTCAAAATCTGCCGCACGCGGTGCACCTCCGCTGTGGAAAGGACTCCATTCGCAAACCGCAGAACGCCTGTGCAATGTCCGTCATGGTCGATGCGCCGGCGATCGAGCTCGGCGACGTCGGTATGTCGTTTGCGCTCCCCGACGGCGTCCTCGAAGTACTTCGCGGTATCACGCTCACGGTCCGGCAGGGCGAGTTCGTCTCGCTGCTCGGGCCGTCGGGGTGCGGTAAATCGACGCTGCTCCGGGTGATCGCCGACATCCTGCCACCAACGCAGGGGCACGCCGCGGTGCTCGGTGCGTCGCCCGCGGAAGCCCGGCGCACCCGCGCGCTCGGCATGGTTTTTCAACAGCCGGTGCTGCTGCCGTGGCTGAGCGCCGAGGAGAACGTGGCCCTCCCGCTGCGCATCGGCGGCTGGGGGGCGCACCATACCCCGTCCGCCTCGCCGGAGGCGCTGTTGCGGCTCGTCGGCCTGGAGGGCTTCAACCGCGCCCATCCGCGGCAGCTCTCGGGCGGCATGCAGCAGCGAGTCGCGATCGCGCGCGCGCTCGTGAGCGATCCCAAGGTCCTGCTGATGGACGAGCCCTTCGGAGCGCTCGATGCGATCACCCGCGACCGGCTCAACGAAGAACTCCTCCGCATCTGGGGCCAGGTGCGGCGCACGGTGGTGTTCGTCACGCACAGCATCGCGGAGGCGGTCTACCTGTCGATGCGGGTGGTCGTGATGTCGCCGCGACCGGCGCGCATCCGCAAGATCGTCGAGATCGACCTGCCGTACCCGCGGCAGCCGAAGATGAAAGACACTCCGGAGTTCACGCGCTACTCGGCCGAACTGCGTGCGGCGTTGGAGGATGCGTCGTGACGGCCGGCCCGGCCGCCGCGCCCGTACGCGGCGCTGAAGCCGCGGCGGCATCTCCCGTCGCGTCCCGCGCGCTGGACCGGGACAACCCGGCGCGTCGGACGCTGCTTTCACTGCTCGGCATTCTCGCCGTGCTCGCGCTGTGGCAGGCCGTGATGGTGGTCTTCAAGGTCCCGCATTTCATCGCGGCGACCCCGCTCGAAACCGCCGGCGCCCTGCGCGATCAGGCGAAGACGCTGGCGATCAACGCTTGGCCGACGATCCTGGAAACGATCGGCGGCTTCGTCGCCGGCAACGTCATTGCGATCGTGATCGCGATCGGCTTCGTCCACAACCGCACCTTCCGGCACACGGTCTATCCGCTCGCGGTGGCCGTCCGCACCCTGCCGATCGTGGCCATCAGCCCGATTCTCGTCCTGCTGCTCGGCAACGGCTACGCGCCCAAGATCGCGATCGCCGCGCTGATCACCTTCTTCCCCACCCTCGTGAACATGGTGGACGGCCTGAACGCCGTCGACGCACAGGCGCAGGAGTTGATGCACGTCCTGTCGGCGACGAAGTGGGAGGTGTTCCGCTACCTGCGCTGGCCGACGTCGCTGCCGTATCTCTTCTCGGCGCTGCGCATCGCGAGCACGGCGAGCCTGCTTGGCGCGATCGTCGCGGAGTGGATCGGGTCCAACAAAGGCCTCGGATATCTCATCCTGGCCGCGACGTACGACTACCGCACCCCGCTGCTGTACGCGACGATGGCGGTCGCCTCGGCGCTCGCGCTGGCACTGTTCGGCGTGATCTCGCTGCTCGAGAACTACCTCGTGCCGTGGCGGCGGACAGGGGGGACCCCGTGAAGACCGTGCACGAACCCGCGCGCGACGTGCCCGTCGTCGCTGAGGCCGATATTGTCGTGGTGGGCGGCGGTCCCGCGGGCATCGCGGCCGCGGTCGCGGCGGCCCGCAACGGGGCCAAGGCGATGATCGTGGAGCGGTACGGCTACCTCGGCGGACTCGCATCCGGCGGGATGGTGCTGCTGCTTGACGACATGTGCGACCGGGGCGGGCGCACGGTCGGCGGGATTGGCCACGAGATCGTCGAGCGCATGGTCGCGGTCGGGGGCTGCGTGGTCCCGCCGCTCGAGGAGTGCTTCCGACAAAGCGATGAACTCTGGTGGAAGTGGGCGCGGTGGGGTTTCGAAGACTTCTACGCCCGCGTGCTGCCGCACCCGACGACGTACGGCGCGTCGTTCGATCCCGAAGTCTGGAAGCAGATTTCGAACGAGATGGCGGTCGACGCCGGGGTGACGATGCGGCTGCACTCCTGGTTCTCCCGCCCGGTCGTCGAGGACGGCCGCGTCCGGGCGGTCGTGGTGGAGACGAAGGAAGGCCGGCAGGCGATTGAGGGCCGGGTGTTCGTCGACGCCACCGGCGACGGCGACCTCTACGCCGGGGCGGGCGCGCCGCACATCAAGGGCGCCTACATGATGACCCTCGTGCATCGCCTCGCGGACGTCGACACCGCTCACGCGACGCGGTTCGAGCGCGAGCATCCGGAGGAGGCCAAGCGGCTCAACCATCAGGTGAAGCAGATCTTCGGCGCGTCGTGGGACCTCTGGTGGCTGCACACGCCCCGCGACGGAGTTATTTGGTGCAACACCCCCCACATCTTCGGGCTCGACGGCCTGAAGATAGACGACCTCACCCGCCTGGAGGTGGAGTGCCGGCAGCGGTTTGTCCGGGCGGCGGCCTGGTTGCGCGAGCACTTCCCGGGGTTCGAGCGGTCGTACATCCTGGACGCGGCGCCGCAGGCGGGCGTACGGCAGACGCGCTTGCTCCTCGGCGAGTACGTGCTGACCAAGGAAGACATTGTGGAGCGGCGGACGTTCCCGGACGTGATCGGCCGTGGCCGGGACTACTACATGCCGTATCGCAGTCTGCTACCGGTGGGAGTCGAGGGCCTGCTCGTGGCGGGCCGCCACTACTCCGCAACACCGGAGGCACAGAAGATCAGCCGCGAGATCCCGCCCTGCATGGTGATGGGCGAGGCGGCCGGCACCGCCGCGGCGATCGCGGTCAAAGCCGGCCTTGAGCCGCGGCGCGTCGACGTTGGCGCGCTCCAGGAACGGCTCACGGCCCAAGGCGCGATCCTCGGCGCGCCGATCGCCGCCACGGCGCGGTACGGGAGCGGGTCGTGAACGACACGGCGCGCCGCGACGCCGGCATCCGCTACACGAGAGACGGGCCGCTCGCGCGGGTGACCATCGACCGGCCGCATGTGATGAACGCCCTGAGCCGGGCCGCGCACGGAGCGCTCTCCTCCATCTGGGACGAGATCCGCGACGATCCCGAGGTACGCGTTGCGATCCTCACCGGCGCGGGCGGCAAGGCCTTCTGCGCCGGCACCGACCTCAAGGATCCCGAGGCCAAGAGCGGCGTTCCCTACCTGTGGGATGGGCCGCGCCTCGGCGCGGGCGGCCTGTCGTTCAGGCGCGACCTGTTGAAGCCGGTGATCGCCGCCGTGAACGGGCTCGCGCTCGGCACGGGCTTCGAGCTCGCGCTGGCCTGCGACCTCATCGTCGCGGCCGACCACGCCGAGTTCGGGTTTCCCGAGCCGCGCGTTGGCTACATGGCGCTCGACGGCGGGATCGCGATGCTGACGCGCCAGGTGCCGTACAAGGTCGCGTTGGGGATCCTGCTGACCGGCCGGCGCGTGAGCGCGCATGACGGCCAGGCCGCCGGCTTCGTCAACGAGGTCGCGTCCTCGGACGGTCTGATGACGGCGGCTGAGAAGTGGGCGGGGGACATCATCGCCTGCGCGCCGCTCTCCGTGGAGGGCACGAAGCAGATCGCGATGGAAGGCCGCGACCTGCCGGGTTGGGCCGCGCCGCGGTGGTTCCCGCGCCGCGTGATGGAGTCCGTCGCGTCGGAGGATTCCGAGGAAGGCCCGCGCGCGTTTCGGGAGAAGCGGCCCCCGCGGTGGAAGGGGCGCTAGTGGCCGCGTCCGGCGACCGCTCCGCGCCGCCGCCGCTCGAGGACATCCGCGTCCTCGACTTCACGCAGATCACGCTCGGTCCGATTGCGACGCAGATGCTCGGCGACTTCGGGGCCGACGTCGTCAAGATCGAACGGCCGGGCGCGGGCGACTTCCTGCGCGCGACGCTGCCGCAGCCGGACGGCACCAGCTTTCTCTTCATCGCGGGCAATCGCAACAAGCGGGCGATGACGTTGGATCTTCGGAAGCCGGGCGGCCGCGATATCATGGAGCGGTTGCTGCGCAACGCCGACGTGCTCGTGCACAACTTCCGGCCGGGTGCGATGGAAAAGCTTGGCTACGGCTACGAACAGGTGCGCGCGCGGAATCCGCGCCTCGTGTACGCGATGGGCAGCGGCTTCGGGCCGTCCGGGCCGTACGTGCTGAAGGGCGGGCAGGACTGGATCGCGCAGGCGATGGGCGGCTCACTGATGCGCCGGGCGGAGCCGGGCACGCCGCCGGAGCCGTTCACAGTGGCCGTCTGCGATTTCGCGGCGGGCATGCTGCTCGTGCAGGGCATCCTGCTGGCGCTCATGGCCCGGTCGAAGACCGGACGCGGCCAACTCGTGACCTCGTCGCTCTACGACAGCATGTTCTACATGCAGCAGCAGGAAGCGGCCTGTATGCTCAACGCAGGTCAGGAGATCAACTGGAGCCGGATGCCGCTCAACGGACACTTTCAGACCCGCGACGGCAAATGGATTCTTTTCCTCGGGGCGTTCAAGCAGGAGCCTCTGCGCGATATCTGCCGCGCGCTGCGGCTCGATCCGCTGCACGAGGACCCGCGCTTTGCGACCGAACCGGAGCAGTTCGCGCACCGTACGGAGGTACAGGCGATCTTCCGCCGCCGGATTCTCGAGCTGACGCAAGACGAGGCGCTGCGCGCGCTCGAGAGCGAGGATATCCTTTGCGCGCCGATCCGGACGCTCGCCGAGGCGCTTGCGGATCCTCAGCTCGCGCACAACGAGATGGTGATCGATATCCCGGACCGGCGGCGCGGCCGGGTGAAAACGATCGGCAACCCGGTGAAACTGAGCGAGACCGCGGCCACGGTTCGGCGAGCCGCGCCGGAAGCCGGCGAGCATACGGACGAGATCCTCCGCGAGCTCGGTTACGGCCACGACGAGATCAAGCGGCTGCACGGAGAGGCCGCCGTGTGACGCGCCGGCGTGAGTGCCGGCCCGCGACCGGCCGGCCAGGGGCGATCTGAATGGGGGGTGAGGGGTACATGGCACGCGATCGGGTGACGTTTCTCAGTTCGGGGATGGGCCGCCGCGAATTCTTATGCCGAGGCGGCGCCGCGGCACTGGCGCTCGGGGCGGGCGCCGCTGCCGTCGGGTCCGCGCCCCCCGCCGAGGCGCAGGGCGCGACGGCGATGTCGATGCAGTTCGCCTGGTTCCTCAACTCGCAGGCGGCCGGCGAACTCGTCGGTATCGCCAAGGGGTATTACCGGGACGCCGGGATCGATCTGAAGATGCAGCCGGGCGGGCCGGCCCTCGACCCGATCCAGGTGGTGGCCGGCGGCGGGACGACCTTCGGCGACGTCGCGTCGATCGGCGTGCTGCTCAACGCACGCAGCCGCGGTCTGCCGATCAAAGCCTTCGGGACAGTGCTGCAGAAGCATCCGTTCGCGTTCTTCTTCTTGAAATCGTCCGGGATCCGCACGCCGAAGGACTTTGAAGGGAAGACGATCGGCATCCAGCCGACCGCCCGGCCGCTGCTCGAGGCGGTGCTCCGGAAGCACAACGTCCCCAAGGACCGCGTCAAGGTGATCTTCGTGGGCGGCGATATCGCGCCGCTCGCGACGCATCAGGTGGATGTGATCACCGGATGGGTGATCGATCGCCTGCCGCTCTTCGCGAACCTTGGGCTGGCCACGCAGGTGGGCTACTTCCGGCTGTGGGATCTCGGCATCCGCCAGTACGCCTACACGTACTTCACTACCGATCAGGCGTACACGCAGCGCCGCGACGTGCTCACACGCTTCTTGTCGGCGAGCGCGCGCGGCTGGCTCGACGCCCGCGACCATCCGGAGGAGGCGATCGACATCGTGCTCAAGAGCGCCTCCGGCCTGAACCGCCCGCTCGAGATTACAACGCTCAAGAACATGGGCGAGTACTTCACGTCGATCGCCACAAAGCAGCACGGCTGGGGCTACATGGATCCGAAGGTTTGGGCCGAACTGAGCGACACCTACTTGGCGCTCGAGCAGATGCCGCGGCCGGTGAAGCCGGACGAGATCATGACGAACGATCTGGTCATGGCCGCAAAGACGCCGAAGGTCTAGGCGAACGGCGCGAACGGAGGGCGAGACATGAGGCTCGACACGATGATGGTGTGTAGACGGTCGATGAGCCGGCGCGGGCTGCTTGCGGGCGGCGCTGTGATCGGCCTGGCCGCCGCCGGGGGCCGCCTGCTGGACCTCGCATCTCCCGCGCGGGCGCAGGGGATGACCGGGCTGTCCGAGCAGCTCGGCTGGCTCGTGAACGCGCAAATGGCCGGGGACTTTACCGCGATCGGCAAGGGGTACTTCAAGGACGCCGGCATCGAGCTCAAGATCCAGCCGGGCGGCCCCAATATCGACCCGATTCAGATCGTCGCGGGCGGTGGTGTGCCGTTCGGCAACGTCTCGTCGGTTGCGGTGTTGGTGAACGCGCGAGCGCGCGGGCTCCCGGTCAAGGCGTTCGCGACGGTCCTCCAGCGGCATCCGTTTGCCTTCATGTTCCTCCAGAAGTCGGGTATCCACACGCCCAAAGACTTCGAGGGCAAGACGATCGGCATCCAGGCGACGGCGCGGCCGCTGCTCGAGGCGGTGCTCGCCAAGTACCAGATCCCGGCGGACAAGGTGAAAGTGCTGTTCGTAGGAGGGGACACACGGCCGCTCATCACCGGCCAGGTCGACGTCATCACGGGATGGATCATCGACGCGCCGCAGGTGGAGGCCGTCCGGCAGGCCGGGAGCTTCGGCTACTTCAAGCTGTGGGACCTCGGCATCCGCCTGTACGCGTACACGTACTTTACGACGGACCGCGTGCTCGCGGAGCGCCGGGACGTGTTGGTGCGGTTCCTCTCCGCGAGCGCGAAAGGATGGATGTACGCCGCCGGCCACCCCGACGAGGCGGTGGACTACGTGCTCAAAGCGGCGCCGGCATTGAGCCGTCCGCTCGAGCTCCAGACGTGGAAGAACGAGATCCCGTACATGTCGTCTCCGCTGACAAAGGAGCACGGGTTCGGCTACATGGACCCGCAGGTCTGGAAGGCGATCAGTGACACCTATTACGGCCTGAAGCAGATTCCGCAGGAAGTGAAGCCGTCGGACGTGATGACGAACGAGATCGTGGAGGCCGCGAAGACGCCGAAGGCCTGAGCGCGCCGCCCAGCCGAACCGCCGAACGCGTCACCACGCGCGTATGTAACCCGCGTCTACCCCGACTTCTGAATGGGTACGTCTTCGAACGTTTACCAGAACTTTGGGGGGATGCACCGATGGCTCGAGCGATCGTCGTGCTGCTTCTCTCGTTGATGGTCATTGCTCCCGTCGCGGCGCAGGCTCCCGATCCGGCCGATGCCGTGTTTCTTTTGGTCAACTATGATCGAGAACCAGGAAAGGATGGCGAGTGGCATGGACACGGCTTAGGCACAGGCTTCTTTATCTCATCGGACGGAACCGCGCTGACCGCCAGCCATGTCGTTTACCGGTCGGCGCACTATCCCGATAAGTATCGGCTCATCGGTGTCGTCGGCAAAGAATTCTACGATGCGACGGTCGTGTGCTCCAGCAAACTGCCGTACGATCCCACGAAAGGTGATCCCAACAAAGTCGGCGTGCAGCTCTCCCGCGACGTGGCCGAGGTGAAGCTATCCCCCACGACGGCGTTCGATGGGAGGAAAGGCGAGCTGTTTTTGTTTCCAAAGAACGGACCAAAGTTGACTTGGGCAACAGCTCACATAGACGCGCTCCCGGCGTTTCCGTATCTCACGATTGCCGGGACCGCAATATCTTATGCTCATGTCCGAGTGATCGGCTTCGGAGTCATCGGCCCGATTCCTGAGCGGTGGGCCACCGAGGGGCGGGTTGATAACATCTTTTCTGCGCGGGACGGGACGACACTCGCCGATGTTGAGTCGAGCAATCCGGCCCAACCCGGTGATAGCGGGGCTCCGGTCCTAAACGACGACGGCTACGTGGTGGGCATTTGGGCGTGGCACTTTCTCGACGAACCAACGAAAGGAACTTTTGAGGGGAACACGGCGTTCCAGAAGCCCTGTCCATAACGTTCTAGGCACGGGCCCAAGCTATTTCATCGCACGACACAGTTTTGAATTTGGGAGGCAGTCGGAGAATTCAAATCTTCTACGACGAACTGAGGTGCCACCCGCTACTTTCGCGGTCATCCAGTAATGGACCGTGTTACCCGCTGGCCATCGATAAGTTTGATAAACTGGCTTTGCGGGCCCTTAGCTCAGCGGGTAGAGCGCCGGGCTTTTAACCCGGGCGTCGGGGGTTCGAGTCCCTCAGGGCCCACAATAGCGAGGTTTGGCGAGAGTTCATAAACTGTACCCCCTCAAATACCCATACTATCGGTTGCGGGAAGCCAGGGCCGCTGCCATACGGAGAAGGTAGTGATGGGTAGGTGTGTAGGAGCGAACTTCTAATCTCTGAGAAGAATAAGCCCCACTTAGAGCCTGCCCCAACAACCCTTTGGTAAGCTACTGTCCAGTCTCATGCGCGGTTCCCGTCTACTAGCGAGTCAACGGGCTTTCCCAGACGCGGAATAGCAGCTCTTTGAGCTGGGAGAAACACTGTGTCCCAAGTTCAGCGCTCCATTCGCGCTCGATATCGCGGAGTATGTCGGAAATTCTTGAGTACGCGGCGCGGCCTCGTTTGGTACAGCGGATAATTCGTGCGCGGCCCTCGTCGGGTGCGTCGGACCGGACGATATAGCCAAGACGTTCGAGGCTCCGCAGGAGCTGGTTCATGGCCTGCTTGCTCATGCCCGCGCGCTCGGCGAGAATGCTCGGGCGAACCCCATCTGGACCCGGGTATTGCAGCACCGCCATGTGCGGCACGCGCAGCTCCTCAAACCCAGCCGCGTTCAGCCCCCTGATGATCCGGCGCTGGATCGCCTGAGCCGGAACGCGCAGCAATGCGCCGATGAGCATCTCTCTCGTTTCGACCGGTAAGCTTGTTAGGCTCGACGTCCGGTCACGGTTCGTCTTACGCTCCATTTTTGTCCCCGCCCTAACCACGGCAGGTTGGAACCGGTGGTGCATCGCTCCCCACATCGACCCCCGCCTCTGTTGATTGACGCTAGGTTTCCGTGGGCGTCGGCACCGAGATCATGTCGAAGCGAGCAGCAAGTGCGGCCCGCTCTTCCCTGCTTCCGTGCCGCGCAGCCAGTTGCCGCATTTCTTCAAGATAGCGCTCGAAGCCCGCGGGATGATGCATGACCAGGAGGATCGCGCGGTCGCTGCCGGCGTTGTGAAAGCCGTGGATCGTTTCGCGTGGGACAAAGGCGAATGTGCCTGCTCCAGCAGTGTGGCTCTCGTCGCCGACGCGCAGCACCACTTCACCACTGAGGACATAGAAGAACTCGTCGCGTCCGCGATGATAGTGCGGCCCCGCGCCCACCGTCCCCGGCTCGACTTGCCCTTCCCAGACGGTACACAGGCCGCCGGTCTCTGCTTCCGAGGCCTTGACCGTCACGCCCGCGCCAGTGGACCCGACCGCAATGAACCATCCCCCGCCGGGAGCCACCACAACGGCCTTCACCATGTTCCTCCTGGTCTCTGAATTCCGATGACAGTCTCACGGGATCAATCAACTGTGAAACTCATTGTGGAGCTCACCGAACGTCGGCCGGATTTGCGAAGCTTGCGCGCCGGCAAGTTTCTTCAGTGCGGGCACCAGGCGATCGTTTGCGAAGCGGTCGAATGCCTCCTGCGATTCCCACACCTCGAAGATATTGAAACCGTCCTCGGTCCTCGTTGCGAAGTGATGAATCAAGCCTTCAGGCAGCTTGTCTTTGTGCACATCCAGTTCCCGGTTGAGCGGCTCGTACAGTTGCGCGGCTTCGCTGGGCATGCGCATGTCCATTGTCACCGCCATCTTTGTTCCCTCCCTTTTCTCATAAACGATGGCCGCTGATTCCGATGACGAAGCGTGGGAATCGCCAATTCGACACGGACCTAGCTAGGTGCTGCGGTCGGGGCAGCCGGCGTGAGACCGTGGCGACGCATGATTTCCGCCATCTTTGCCCGATCCGGCGGGCCACCGGCCGCCGCGTTCATCGCCTCGGCCGACTCGCGGAAATATTGCGGACCAAGGACGGCTGGGGTGATGACGCAGAGTGCCCTCACGTCCTGGCTGCCATTGTTATCGAACCGGTGAACGGCGCCGCGCGGAATGCATAGTGCCTGTCCCGGTCCAACGTCGATCGGTGTTCCGCCGACGGTCCAGGTCAAGACTCCTTCGATGCCGTAGATCGTCTCTTCGTAACGATCGTGGCTGTGCGCTGGAGCCGCCAGGCGCTGCCCCCCCGGGACGATGAGTTCAAATGCCGCGACGCTGCCGAGCGAGTTCTCTCCAGTGACCAAGAAGCGGACCGCGAGCGGCCCGAGGCGGATGGTCTCGTCGGAAGGGTTGACGTGGAGCTGGATAGTCTGTGGGATCACGCGGGGCCCCTTTGGGATTGGTAAATTTTGTTTACTACATGCCGAACTATAAACTGAGTTTACTAAATTGTCAATACCCTATTTTCGCCCAATCCTTGCGGCCCATCCACAGAACCGTCAGTCGGTAGACGATGAGGGTACATGCGAAATGCGCCAGTCCCCGATACTTCTCCGTCCGCTTCTCACATCGGTCGGAGGTGGGTCGGTCACTGCATCCGTCCCCAAATCGTAGAACTTTGGCCGTCAGATGGCGTGGCCGATGGATGTCGGGCGCAGCCAGTATACGACGTGCGGCCGCAGCGCGTGTCCGTGCGGAAGGTTTCGATTGTCGAAGTTGCTTGCGGGGTCACGCATCATGCCGAGTTTTTCCATGACGCGCCGCGAGGGCGTGTTCAGATCGGCTGTATACGCCACCAGTTCCGGTAGCCTGAGCACCTTGGAAGGCGTATCCAACCACAGCCCGCGCCCCTTCAGTGGCAGGCCCGCGGTTGATCGAAGAGTGTCTGACCGACATTCACCCAGCCCTCGGGGCGGAACGGGAGACCAAGGAGCCCCGGAATAAAGCCGCTTAGCCCAGCAGCGCTGCCGGCTACCTCTCTTTCGACGTGTGCCTCGGTTCGGCAGCAAGGGTCTACGGAGCCGACGGAGATCGCCGGTGTCAAGACGACGGCCGCACGAGGCTGTCGGCCCCGTGCGGCCGTGAGTATGTCAGCCGAGCGCGTGATAACTGCGGTTCTTACGGCGGGTTCTGACCGTTCATCCACGAACTGATCTTGGAAATCGCGCTGCTCAGCACGTCCTGCAACGCGAACGCCGCAACCAGCAGGAAGAGTACGACCCCGAGAATGAGCAGCACGTACTCCACGGTCCCTTGACCGCGTTCATCGAGATTGAGTTTGCTCGCCAACCAGACCCGAAGGAAGGATAGCATGGTGGATTCACCTCCCTCCCCGATCAGCAGTAGCGTCGTATAGAGAAGGATGCCAAGGGTGGGCGCTGGCCGCTACTACCCGGTGGGGTAGTCTTGACAATGCTAGCACCCACAAACAGGTGTTACGAAGACGAAATCCCGGGCTTCGCATCGATCGGGTGGCCGCGGCGGCCGGTGACGACCCCGACGATGTGCGAGACGCCTGACGCTCATGTGACCCTCCCCCTCGATCGCATTCACACATTGGTTCCATGTTCGCCGAAGCCCTGGCCGCATGGCAGGGGAAGCCGGGAGACTTTGCGGCGATGGGAGCCGCGCTGGCGGCCTGGCGGCTGAACGACACGGGGAAGGCGCTAGAGCAGGCTCGGACGATCACGGCGGCGGCGCAGTGGACGGTCGGTCGCATTTTTGCCTACTCGCTCGTCTACGAGATAGCGATGGTGGGACGCGATTATCCCGCGGCAATCGAGACGGTCGAGTCGCTCATGCAGGCGCGGAAGGCCGCGTACGCCGCGCGGCAGGACACGGTCCCTGAACAACCGGTCGAGTACGAGTGGTTGGTACGCGCGCAGATCGCGGCGTGTCGTCTGGACGCCGCTGGCGCGACGCTCACGAACGGGCTTCGCGTCTTTCCGAACAACCGTGGTCTCGTCGTGCTGACCAATCAAATCGAAAGGGCGCGAGCCAACTGTCCCTGATGTGAGGCGTCCCCGTGGGGACGGCCGGCTAGGCCCGGCCGCGTATCCGGCCTGATGCCAAACGAGACTATCCTTCAGCCGCTCGTCGCGGATCCAGCCCTCCTTTTAAGCCTTACGCCGCCAGTCCGCGATGTTCCAGGTCTCCGCGTCGAACGCCGTCATGTTGTTGCCGGTATCCAATGTGCTGACCCTGGCGGAGACGGCCTTGCGATCAATAAGCGGGAGTGTCACGCCCGCGTCCACCGCGATGTCGTTGCACTTGATCCACAGGGCGTCGTCCTTCTTGGGATCGAGCTCCTTCAGGGCGGCATCGTAGGCGCTATTGTACGCCTTGTCCACCCAACGCGCGATGTCGTTGCCCGACCAGTTGTTCTCCTTCTGGGGCACGTCTTTCGCGGGATCACCGCTGTAGAACCGGGTGAGGTAGGACGCGGGAAACGGAGACGCCGGGCCCGAGGTGAACATCTCTGTGTCCCAATAGAAATGGTGGAACGTGTCATTGTTCCCCGGCGAACTGCTGAAGAAGACGCCCGCATCCACGGTCACGAGGTTGGTAGCGATGCCGACCTTCGTCCAGCCGTCCTTGACGATTTCCTGTTCCTTTTGACGCAGTGAGTTCACACTCGTCGCGTACGCGACCTGGAGTTTCACGTCGCCCTTCTGCCGGATGCCGTCTGGCCCGCGCGTGTAGCCGGCTTCGTCCAGCAACCGGTTGGCCTGGGTGAGGTCGAAGATCATTTTGGTGTTCCTGGAGCTGAGGCGGGCCGGGATGGTGAGCGTGTTCGACGTCGCGTCACCGGTCAGACCGTAGAGCTGTTTGGCCATCGTCGTCCGGTCGACGGCCACGCCCATCGCCTGCCGCACCTTCGGATCGGTAAGGAAGGCATGCGGCGCCTTGATCGAGGCCCGTTGGCCGTCCACCGCCTTGAGAGGATCGCTCTGGTTGCAGTAGATCTGCTCGACGCCGCCGCCGGGCGCGTTGAGGAGCACGCCCTTCCCGGTGTGCGTCATTTGCTCGAGGATCGGCCACTCAACCTGTAGATTCCAGGCGTAGTCGTACTCGCCGGTCTCAAAGACCGCCCGCGCGGCCGACACGGCGTCGCCGCCGCCCTTCATCTGCACCCCTTTGAACGCAGGCTTGTTGGGATCCCGGTAATACTCGTTGACCGAGTAGATCACCAGGTCGCCGGGATGGAAGGTGTCCACCTTGTACGGGCCGGTCCCGAACGACCTCAGGTTAAACGGCGCATTGCGCGAGTTCGAACCGACGTAGGCATCGAGGGCGTGCCGCGGCAGAATGCAGCCGTTGTCCCCGGCAAACGGCAGGTACCAGGCCGGCGTGGGCCCGGTAAACGTAATTTTCACCGTGGAGGGATCGATCGGCTCGACCCTGGCGACGTTGATGTACAGACCGTACGTGGTGGCCCCGGTCTCCTTGTTGCTGACATACTTATAGGTAAAGACCACGTCGTCGGACGTGAACGGGCGACCGTCTCCCCACTTTATCCCGCGCTTCAATTTATAGGTCACCGACCGTCCGTCGGCGGCCACCCCGCCGTTCGCGCGCGACGGAACCTCCGCCGCGAGGACTGGGTAGAAGTTGCCATTCGTATCCGCCGAGATGAGCGGCTCCAGGACGATGCGCGATGCGTGGAAATCCTTGGTGCCGGTCGCCAGATGCGGATTGACGATGGTGGGCGCCTGCCAGTACAAGAGCTTGAGCGTACCCTGCGTGCCGCGCCCAGCCGCGGCCGCCGCACGCACGGGCAGCGCAGCCGCCCGGTCGAGCAGCACTCCAACGGCGGTCAGGCCGAGCCCGAACTCCATCATCCGCGTGACCGCCTGCCGGCGCGTCAGCCGCCCCGTTTTCAAATCCCGAACGAGCGCGGCGAGATTGCGATCTGCCATTCCGCGGCCCCCTTTTCCGACGCTCAGGGAGCGCGTCCCTCGGGATCCGGGAGTACCACGGCACCCTGAGGCCTATATACCCTTAGCGAAGCCCTTCGATTTGTGGCTACTTCGCCTCTGCTGTCTTGTACCTGTCGCACTCGCAGAATGACGTGTGTTTGGCGCGTGCGGCCATCGGACCCTACGTACCTGTTTGATACAACTCTGACCAGTCCGCCGCCCTAGACAGTACTCGCGGCGTCCTCTCGGTTACAAGAATGAGGTCTTCGACATGATACTTTTCGACTCCGGGGACCAGATAGGTCGGCTCCACGCAAATACACATCCCAGCGGTCAGAGGTGCCGTATCACTTGGCATCAGCAGTGGATGTTCATGAACACCGATCCCCAGACTGTGTCCGATATGTGGACGCACCATGGGCCAATCACGAGCTTCCCACTGTGCCTTGTGAGAGAGGTACACGTCGCACCCCGTCACCCCCGGACGCAGCAAAGCGATTAAGCGTTCGTGCTCGTCCCAGATCACGCGATAGATGTCGCGCTGCCGCTCAGATGCGATGCCAACGGCCATTGTGCGGGCCAGGTCCGAATTGTAGCCACCGGGGAAGACGCCACCGAAATCAGTGCGCATCAGGTCGCCACTTCGAAGAACGTAGTCGCCAGGGGCGGTATGGGTGGAGCAAGAATGCGAACCTGCAGCAAGGGTTTGAAAGGCCTGCATCTCTGCTCCGTTCAGCACTAGTTCAGACAACATTCGTGCGCCCACCTGACGCTCGGTCATCCCGGCATGCGTGGCCTCGAACGCGGTCCGAATCGCGCGGTCGGTCGCGAGCGCCGCACGCTCGAGCCGGGTGATTTCGTCCGGGGTCTTTACCGCTCGCACGCGTTCCAGAAATAGACCAATGTCGGTGAGCCGAGCGTTTGGCAGCAACTTGGTAAGCTGATCGTAGTACTCGGCGGTGAGAAACCGTTTCTCGATACCGACGGTCGCCCCGGCCGCGCCGGCGCCCAGTTCTTTCAAGGCATCAACCACCAGTTGGATGGGTGATTGCTGATACTCTACGTAGCTGCGAATGTCTGTAATCCACGCTTCCTGACGCGCCTGGATCTCCTCGTTCGTGCACACGACATAGATCGGCTCGGCTCCCTTCGCCCACACGACTACTGCCAGTCGCTCCGAGAGGCCGCGCTGGGTCTCGATCATGACATCTGAGAGGTACCACGTGTTCTCTGGAGAAGCCGCCACTATCACATCGAAATCGCTCTGTTTCAGCGCGTGCTCGAATTGCTGGCGTTTGGCCCGATCCCGCATCGGCGCCCTCCTGCTCACTCTAGCTCCCCGTCAGACAGCGCGCCGCAACTCTTCCGCGACCCTGATGAAGTCGCCCTCCGCTTTCATCCCCGGGGAGAACGTTGCGTCGAAGAAGATTTCGCTTGCGCCCAGGACACGGACCGCCTCGACATCGGCCTTGATCTGCGCGAGGGTTCCGCTGAATATCCAGCGATCATTGCCCACCGGCTGAGGCGTAATGAAGAGATTTGCACGCACGACCATTTGCAGCGCCGCCGAATCCCGACCGGCCGCCCGGGCCGTCTCCCTGATGCCTTCCATCATCAGCTTCATGCCTTCGACCGGTATGCCCACTGGGTTCCAGCCGTCTGCCTGGGTCGCGACCCGCTGCAGGGCCCGAGGCGAATACGCGGCAAGGTAGAGAGGAGGGTGGGGCTTCTGTACGGGCTTAGGTTGAATAATGGATTTGGGGACGTGGAAGTAGTGACCGTGAAACTCCACCGGATCCGCCGTCCAAATCGCCTTGAGCACAAGCAGAAACTCGTCGGCGCGCTTTCCTAACCCCCGAGCGGATATTCCGGCGGCTTCATATTCGTCCTTCGACCATCCCTGTCCCAGTCCGACACGCAACCGGCCCCCCGAGAGGACGTCCAGCGTTGTCAAGCGCCGCGCCAGTACCACGGGGTTATAGAACGGCATATCAAGCACGCTGGTACCGAGCGCGATTCTCTTGGTGTGGCCTGCAACAAACGTCAAGGTTTCGAGAGGGTCGAGCACGCGTTTGTACGGCTCCGGCAGAGCGCCGTCCGGGGTCGCCGGATAGGGCGTCTGCGGGGTGAGCGGGAAGAGTAGACGATCTGTGACCCACACGCTGTCGTAGCCTAGCGTCTCCACGCGCTGGGCGACACTGGCAACCGACTGTGGCCCTGCGGCAACACCTATTTGCGGAAGCACAAAGCCTAAGCGCACAACGACACCTCCAAACCGCGCACGCCCACTCCTATAGGTGCGGACACGTCCATCCAAACGCCTTTGTCGCCAATCGGCCGATTTCTTCCGGGGTTTTCATCCGAAAAGCGCTCGATTTTCGCTCACCCGGCACAACGCAAACGCTGGGCGCTTTGAGTCCTGAGGGCCCACCTAATTTTACAGGCTTTGCTCAGGACGGTCAGTTGCTGAACTTATGGTTGTGGAGCGCCTCCTATTCCATTACTGAGACCGCCAACGAGGTCGCCCACGACGACGAGATCGTAATTCAAAGTGTCAATCCATTGTGATACGGGCGCATTTCGATCCCGCACTTGGCTCGCAAAGCAGTAATCGCGCGTCAAAGATTGGTCGATGGGAATGATCCCTTGAGCGGTTCCGCGCGATTGGTTACGGCAGTATTCCGGAATGTAGATCGTTTGCGCAATCAAAGCAAGAACAAGCACGGTTAGTAACGTGGGAAGTGGTTTCACGCCGCCTCCGCTCGTAACTTCGCGCCGTCTTGGTTTTGGGGAACCGGCGCTCACTTTCGTTGCCTTTCTGGCAGTCTCAGTCAAAATCGAAATCAACCACCGTCGTCACGCCATCCAAGGTCGACCGCATCGGTGCGCTTCGCCCGTTTGGTTGAGACGTCCTGCACGACAATCACCACGGGCGAGACGTTTGCGCGCGGGCGACAGGGGAACAATGTACTGAGCCTTCTTGAAAGCACTGTGGAGGTGAGCTAAGCATGCCGGAATGGATCGCGTGGTGGATGCTCGGACTCGCTGCCGTCGCCATTGTGGTGCATAATTCAGGCGGCAAGTAGCCAGCACATACGAGCGAACCCTAGGTTGAGGGGCGGTCATCTAGGACCGCCCCTCAATCCTTTCTTGGCAACCGGCACCAGTGGTGCGCCGAGAGAGGGACCGCGTGCCTAGGGCACTCCGACCGTAACGTCCGTCGTCGTGCCGGTCGTCACGAGCGAGCCGGCGCCAATCCGTTTGTTGCCGCCAAACAGGTGGGTGCCGATGCGAATATCTTTCAACGGCACGTAATTCTTCTCCACGGTGACGACGGTGAGGTTCCCGATATTGGCGAACCCCGCGTTCAGCACCGATTCGTGTCCAACCTTGGTGACGGTCCCGGTTAGCGGCGTGCCCATCTTGATCACGATCTTCCCGCCCGCAAGCACGTCGGCCGCAACGTGAAAGTGTACGCGTTCGCCGGGTTTGACGGTCGTAGTATCCACCGGGTCCATCAGCTTGAGCGCGACCGCGGTCCCCGCGGGTGTCAAGACGGTAACGGCGGACACGGTTGCCGTGGCGATCGGGAGCAGCACGACAAGAGCCGCCAACGCCGTGACTTTCAGTAGCCAATTCCGCGACATGCGCGTCCTCCCTCCAGGCGGTTGCTCGAACGAGCGATCTGCCCGAGATCTGGATGATTTCGCCTCTTCATGCCCGGGAGAACGTGCTTCTAGACTGCAGGTCCCCGTCGTCGGGGACCATCAGAACTGGACGTCCCGGTGCGCATCGCGTCCGGATTCACAAGGGCGATGGCTACAACAGCGCCAGTGGGACGGGTGGTGTCAACAGAACACCCGTTTTCGCAGCACTCGGCCTGATCCACAGTGGCGACGGTACAACCCCTGGGACAGTGGCAATGCCGACGATCGCGAGCGCTAGCCGACGTTAGTCGGTGCGCCGGTTGCGTAGTGACACGCGACGCTATGGCCTTCCCCGATGTCGAGGGCCGGCGGATCGATGTCCCGGCACGGAGCGAACGCGTGGGGGCAGCGCTCCCGGAAAGGGCAGCCCTTAGCGGGTAGCGAGGTGGCAAGGTCGGCTGCCAGGTCGCGGCTCTGTGTCAGCCACCCCGGTTCCAGCCGGGACCTTGACTCGAGGAGGGCCTGTGTGTACGGGTGCCGGGCATGCTCGAGGGGCACTCCGGCCGGCAGCACCTCGACGATCCGCCCGCCGAACATCACGGCGATCTTCGGAGCAATGTAGCGCACGACGTAGAGATCGTGACTGATGAAGATCATGCTCAACGCGAGCTGGGCGCGCAGATCGGCGAGCAGGTTGAGGATCTGGGCCTGGATCGACACGTCGAGGGCGCTGACCGGCTCGTCGGCAATCAACACCTGCGGCTCAGCCGCGAGCGCCCGCGCGATACAGATCCGTTGACGCTGCCCGCCCGAGAAATCAGACGGATACCGGTCCGCGGCGCCGGCCGGCATCCCCACCTGGTCCAGCAGCGTGGCGACCCGCCGCGCGACCTGATCACGTGGAACCAGGCTGTGGACCAGCAGTACCTCGCGTAGCGCCGAGCCGACCGTGAGTCGCGGATTGAGAGACGAGTACGGGTCCTGAAAGACCACCTGGATGCGCCGGCGCGACCGTCGAAGCGAGCCCGTGCGCAGCCGCGTGAGATCCACCCCGTCGAGCAGCACCCGGCCGGCATCCGGCCGCTCCAGCAGCGCGACGCAGCGGGCAAACGTGGTTTTCCCAGACCCGCTCTCTCCGACGATGCCGATCGACTCCCCCCGTTCCAGGGAGAGCGATGCGTCGGTCAGGGCCGGACGCACGGCGTCGCGGCCATCGTGGTGAGCGCGCCCGCTCGGCGCGGCCCAGCCGCGACGGTGCGCGTAGGCCTTCGTCAGGCTCTCCGCGGTGAGCAGCATCTACGCGCCGGGACTGCTCGCGACCGCGAGGCCGCGGCGCAGTTCGTCGACGCGGTCGGTACGGATGCAGCGAGACGCGTGCCCCGCCGACACCTCGGACAGCGCGATCGGTGCCGCGCCGCAGGCATCGATCGCGAGGGCGCAGCGCGGGGCGAACGCGCACCCGCGCGGCAGACGATGCGGATCCGGCGGTGCCCCGGGGATCGCCCGCAGCCGCTCGCCGGCTACCGCCTCCGGGAGGCTGTTCATCAGCCCGACGGTGTAGGGGTGCTCCGGCTGCTGCAGGATGGTGCGCGTCGGACCCACCTCGACGAGCTCACCGGCGTACATTACCCCGACCCGGTCGCAGAGGCCGGCGACGACACGGAAGTCGTGGGACACCAGCAGCAGGCTCATTCCCTGTTCGCGCCGGAGGTCTTCGAGCAGGCGCAGAATTTCCGCCTGGACGATAACGTCGAGCGCGGTCGTGGGCTCGTCGGCCAGCAGGAGGGTGGGGCGCGCCGCGAGGGCCATCGCGATGTGGATGCGCTGGCGCATCCCGCCGCTGAACTCGTGGGGATAGGCGGCGGCTCGTCGCGCCGCGTCGCGGATGCCGACCCGTTCCATCATCGCGAGCGCGCG
Source organism: bacterium (assembly GCA_035280345.1). GTDB lineage: Bacteria > Sysuimicrobiota > Sysuimicrobiia > Sysuimicrobiales > Segetimicrobiaceae > DASSJF01. Next base: position 21,117 of record DATEGA010000241.1, read on the forward strand.
GGCGCGGGCCGCGCGCGTTCCCACGCCTTCGTGCGACGAGATCACCTGCGCGATCGCATCTCCCACCCGGAGGACCGGGTTGAGCGCGGTCATCGGATCCTGAAAGATCATCGCGATGGTCGATCCCCGGAGCGCCTGCATCGCCGCGTTGTCGAGGTCGAGGAGCGAGCGGTTCCCGTAGGTGACCCGGCCCCCCGCCGTGGCGCCGCGGGGCAGCAGGCGTAAAATCGCGCGGCAGGTCAGGCTCTTGCCCGATCCGCTCTCGCCGACCAGGCCGAACGCTTCGCTGGGCCCAATCTCGAACGACACGCCCCGCACGACAGGACGGCCGCCTTGGAACGCGACCGTGAGGGCCTCGACGCGCAGGGCGTCTTTAGGCACGGACGCGGCGCACGATGTCGGAGACGCTGTCGCCGACCAGGCTGACGAAGAAGCTCGTGACGATGATCGCCACCCCGGGGAAGATGACCACCCATGGCGCGGTGATGATAAAGTTCCGTCCCTCCGCGATCATCACGCCCCACTCGGCCGTCGGCGGCTGCACGCCCAAGCCGAAGAAGCCGAGTGACGCGCCCGCGAGGATATCGAGCACGAAGTCGCTCATGCCAAAGACCAGGGCCGGGACGATGACGTTGGGCAGCAGGTGGCGGAACATGATGCGGGCGTCGCTGTACCCGAGGCTTTTCGCCGCCAGGATGTAGCCGCGCCCCCGGACGCTCAGCGATTCGCCACGCACGATCCGCGCGTAGGCGACCCAGCTGACCAGCGAGATCGCGATATAGAAATTGCGGAGCCCCGGACCCAGCATGGCCACGATCGCCAGCACGAGGACGAGGAACGGAAACGCGGTGACGACGTCGATGACCCGCCCGAGGAGGGCGTCCGGCCAGCCCGCGTAGTAGCCGGCGAACAACCCGACCACGACGCCCATGATGAGCGGAATGATGACGCCGATCGTCCCGATCTGCAGGTCGATCCGGCCGGCGTAGAGCACCCGCGTGAAGATGTCGCGACCGAGCTGGTCCGTGCCGAACCAGTGCGCCCCGTTCGGAGGCGTGAGGGCGGCCGACAGCCCGAGCGCCGTCGGGTCGTACGGAGCGACGAGCGGCGCGAACGACGCCAGCGCGCCGACCGCGAAGATTCCGGCCAGCCCGACGCGGAGCGACCATCTGCCCGGCGCGCGCAAGCCGCGGCGCACGATCCCGGCCGGCGTGGCCGCGGCGACGGCGTTCATCATTGGAACGACACGCGCGGGTCCAGGACGGCGTAGGCGAGGTCGGTGAGCAGGTTCACGAGAATCACCAGGAACGCCAGCACCAGCGTGACAAACTGGACGATCGAGTAGTCGCGGGTCAGGATCGACGTGATGAGGAGCGATCCCACGCCCGGGATGCCGAAGACCTGTTCGATGATGATCGTGCCCCCGATCAGCCACCCGACGTTCAGGCCCAGCACGGAGATGAAAGGGGTCAGCCCGTTGCGCAGCAGGTAGCTGACCAGCAGCGTGACCGGCCGCAGCCCCATCGCGAGCCCGGTTGTGACATAGTCGGAGTCCATCACCTCGATCAGGCTGCTCCTGAGCGCTCGGACCAGGATGGGAGAAATGTGCAGCGCGATGGTCAGCGCCGGCAGCGTGAGGTGCCACAGGGTGTCGAACCCGCCCGCCCCGGCTCCACCGAGGGCGAAGAGCCTCACTTTCACACTCAGCAACAGCGCGAGCACGATACCCAGCCAGAACGACGGGATCCCGATCGTCGCCGTGAAGGCGAGTCGGATCGCGTGATCGACGACGGTTTCGCGCCGCACGGCGGCGAGGGTCGCGAACGGCACGGCGATGACCAGGCCGATCGTCGCCGCATAGGCGATCAGCGTGAGGGTGATCGGAATCCGCTCGAACGTCAGCGTCCACGCGTCCTGGCCGTAATAGAACGACGCGCCGAAGTCCCCGTGCCGCGCATTTCCGAGGAAATGCAGGTACTGCTGCCAGAACGGGAGGTTGAGTCCGAGCTGGTTCTCAACGCGCGCGATGAGCTCCGGGGTCGCGCGCTCCCCCAGGATCGCCACCGCGGGGTTCCCAGGGATCAGTCGGATCAGCATGAACGCGACGATGCTGACGCCGAACAGCACGGGCAGGATCAGCAACAGCCGACCCGCGATGTAACGAATCATCGTGCGATCGCGGCCCCCGGGTCCAGAGGCTACACGCGGCCCTCCCGGTCGGGTGCGGCGCCGGTCACCGCTTGCTCACGTTCTCGAACGAATATTTGCCCTGCGAATTCGGCGCGAACCCGATCACACTCGGTGAACTGGCGTAGAGGCGCGGCACGTCGACGACGTAGATCTGTGGCGCGTCGCGGCTTTCGATCCGCTGCAGTTGGGTGTAGAGCGCCTGCCGCTTTTTCGGGTCCAGTTCCCTCCGGGCGAGGGCGACAAGCCGCTGCGCCTCGGGGTTGTTGTAGAACGTGTGCGCGGCGTGCTGCGACTTGAAGTCCATCGCCACGCCGAGCAACTCGTCGGGATCCGGCGTATCGTTCGTCCAGGCCGCGTTGTACACTGTGTAGTGTTCGGCGTTCCGCATTTGAATCAGCGTTGTCGTCTCCATTCGATCGATCTTCAACGTCACGCCGATCTGCTTGAGGCCGGCCCCCCAAATCGTCGCCGTGTCCAGATACGTCTGGTTGCCCGCGGGAAGTTGGACCGTGAGGGTGAACCCGCTCGGCACAGAGGATTTCGCCAGGAATGCCTTCGCCTTGGCCAGATCGTAGGTCAAAGGGTCCGCGTTCGGATCGTAGTATAAGGTGGTCTCCGGCAGCAGCGACTTCGCGACGGTCGCCAGCCCGAAGAACACGTTCTTCGCGACGGCCTGCCGGTCGATCGCGTGTCCGAGCGCGGCGCGCACGTTCACTTCGTCGAGCGGCTTGATGGTTTCGTTCAGTGTGTAGCGCAGAACCGCAGTGCCGTTGACCGTATAAATTTTGAGACCCGCCCCGCGCACCGACTGCACCTGATTCGGCGGGACGAAGTCGATGAGATCAGCCTGGCCGGACTGCAGCTGCAGGACTCGGGTGTTGTCGTCGCCGACGACCCGCATGACGATCCGGTCGATCTTGGGCTTCCCCGGCTGCCAGTAGTTGGAATTCCTGACGAGGCTGATTTGCGCGCCCTTCTGCCAGCTGTCCAACATGAACGCCCCGGTCCCGATTGGGTGCTGGCCGAACCCCTCCCCGTACTTGTCAAACAGCGCCTTCGGGTAGATATTCGCGGCGAACGTCGAGAGCGCCGCGAGGAGCGGCGCGAACGGCTCCGACATGTGCATCGCGACCGTCTTGTCGTCGACCTTGCTGACGGACTTCACGGGAGAGAACAGAAAACCCCAGTCTCCCTTTTGATCGATCGCGCGCGTCAGGGACAGCACCACGTCGTCCGCCGTGAGCGGCGAGCCGTCCGAAAACTTCACGCCAGGCCGTAGGGTGAACGTCGCGGTAAGTCCGTCGGGTGAGATCTTCCAGGACGTAGCGAGCTCCGGCTCGACGCTGGTATTTGAAGGAGCGAGCTTTACGAGGCGGTCGTAGACCGCCATCTGGGTAAAGATGGACGGATCGTCGCCTGTGTGATATGGGTCCCAGGTCAGCATGTCCGCGTTCCGCGCCATCGTAAGCGTGACGGTCCCCGCTCCCGCGGACGGGTGCGGCGACATCAGAGTCATCGGCACAGCCACCACTAGTACCGCGAAGCAGCCGACCGCGCGCGTGACCCTCTGGCGAATCCGCATCTTGGCGGGCCTCCCTCAGGTGGCGGCCCCTGGGCCGTGGCCGCCGGCGTGTTGCGGTTCCCCCCTAATTAGGGTGCTTCAGAGCAAGTCCTGCTGCGGCGGAACGCGCGTTTGGCAGGACGGGGTGTCTTTTCGAAAGAACGGGCGTGGATGCCCACCAAAGTTGAAATTCTCAGTGCCCCGAACGTCGGCCGCGGTTACTCCAGCACGACCGCTCACGGGACCAAAGCCGGCGGATTCGTCTTCGTTACCGGCCAGGTCGCGGTGGCACAGGGACAGGACGGCCTGCGCAGGCGCGCCGCCATCGGGGAGATGGGTGCAATCGAGACCCAGACCGTACAGGTGCTGGAGAATATCCGGGCCATCCTCGAGACGGCCGGCACCACGTTCGACCATGTTGTGAAGCGGAACGTCTATCTCACTCACCCAGGCGATTTTGACGCCGTCCATAAGATCCTGGAACGCTACTTCAAACCCGTCGCCACAACCACCGTGGTGACAGGCCTCATTCCTGTGAGCAGCCGGGTGGAAATCGACGTGATTGCGGTCGTCCCCGACTAGTTCCGTATTAGGGAACCGCTACTCGGGCGCGGTCAGATCGGGCGGCGAGCGGCCGAAGCAGGAGCCCCTCCGAATCGATTTCGGGCGTGCGGTCGAGAACGAGATCGGCGACGACGCGTCCGGAGCCGCACGCCATCGTCCATCCCATATGGCCGTGGCCCGTGTTGAAGTAGAGATTCTCGTGGCGGCCCGCGCCGAGGATCGGCGGTCCGGCCGGGGTCATCGGGCGAAGGCACGCTTTGTACTCGCCGCCGCTGAAGTCGATCGCTTCGGGAAAGAGGTCGCCGGCGAGCTGCCGGATGTCCGCAAAATTCCGCAGGGTCCACCGCCGGTCGTAGCCCGTGAACTCGGCCGTGGACGTCAGGCGCAGCCGGTCGCCCATGCGTGACCATGCCACGAGCCACTGCTCGTCGACGCACGGCACCGTCGGTGCGGTCGCCCCCGGCCGTAGCGGGAACGTCGAGGAATAGCCCTTCGCGGGATAGACCGGAATGCTCACGCCGATCGTCCGCGCCACGATCGGGCTCTGCACGCCGAGCGCGAGCACGTACCGGTCCGCCGTCAGCACGCCGCGATCGGTGATGGCCGCGGACACGCGGTCGCTTTCCGCGCGAAGCGCCCGCACCCGGGTGCCAGTTTCGACGGTCACGCCGTACTTCTCCCGGCAGATCCGGGCCAGTTCTTCCGTAAACAGCCGCGAGTCTCCGCTGAAATCGCCTAGGTCGAGCACGCCTCCCGCGACCTTGTGCTTGACCGGCTCGAACACCGGGTCGAGCTTCGCGACGCCGGCCGGGTCGAGGATTTCCTGACGCTGCCCGTGCTCCGCGAGCAGCCGCATCTTCTTGATGCCGAGTTCCATTTCCGCCGGATCGCGGTAGAGATACAGCGCGCCGCGCGCGATCGCATGGTAGGCGATGTTCTCGCGGCGCACGAGATCCGCCATCACGGCGAGGCTGTATTGGCTCAACCGCAGCTTGATGAGCGTGTTGCGCCGCGCGCGGTCCGCGGTGCACTCGCGGAGAAAGCGCAGCCCCCACGCGTACAATCGCGGGTCCGGCCGCAGCCGCACCCGGATCGCGGTCTGCTGTCCCAGCAGCGACCGCAGCAGCATGAGCGGCGCCCGGGGCGACGCCCACGCGAACGCGTGCCCGGCCGCCAGGATGCCCGCGTTGCTGCCGCTGGCTTCCCGTCCGACGCCGTCCGCCTGCTCGAGGAGGGTCACTTCGCACCCGTCCCGCGCGAGGTAGTACGCGGTGGTGACTCCGATCACACCGCCGCCGAGGACGAGGACTTTCATGGGCCCTCCGATCTGGCCCCGCGCCCCGTTACCGGATCGTCCACAGCTCCCGCGGGGCGCGCGGCGTCAGGAGTTCGCATCCGTCAGACCTGATGACGACATCTTCCTCGTGGACGATCATTTTCCCGGGCGCGTACTCCATGCCCGGTTCGATCGTCAGCACCATCCCGCTCTGCAGCACCGTGCGGTCCCCCGGCATGTTCGACGGCGGCTCGGTGAGCTGGAGGCCGAGGCCGTGCCCCAGGCGGCCCACATTGTTCCCGATCGACCCGCCCGCCGACAGCACGGCGGCCATGCTGCGCCAAACGTCTTCCGCGGTGGCGCCGGGTCGCGCAGCCCGAATGCCGGCTTCGGTCGCGTCCCAGACGGTCTCGTGCGAGCGCACGGCCGCGGCGGGCAGGCTCCCCACGGCGTAATTGCGATCGAAGTCGCAGAAGTAGCCGTCGCCCGTGGCGCCCGTATCGATGAATAGGACGTCGCCCTCCGCAAGGCGCCGGTCGGTCGGGGCGCCGATTATCTGCGGGACGCCGCCCGGGCCGGACACGCCGGCGATGTAGGGGATCGCGTCGGCCCCGCGCTCGACGAGGTCTGCGCGGAGACGCCGGCAGGCGGCCCGCTCCGAGTCCCCCGCGTGGAGCGCGACCGGCAGCGCCGCGTACGCGTTCCCGGCGATCCCGCAGATGCGGCGGATGCGCTCGACCTCCGCGTCGGTCTTGACCATGCGGATTTCCCAGATGCACGGCGATCCGTCCGCAAGTTCGGCGGACACGCGCCCGCGCAGCTCCAGGAATTGCGCCACAGGCATGCGCAGCGCCATTTCTCTGCCCAGTTCCGCGCCGATCCGGCCGAACTGCCGGGTCAGCCCGGCCAACGCGGCGGAGAGCAGCGTCGTCCCGTCGTCTTCGGGCCGCGGCGCGGGCCAGGTGCGGATGTCCCGCACCCACGTGTGCGCCATCACCGACGCGCCCACCTCCGGAACGACCGCGATCGGGTGCTCGGTGAGGGGGACGACGACAAACCACGGACGCGTCGGGCTTTCCCAGAAGCGCGTGTCGACCCCCGTAAAGTAGCGGATGTTCGCCGGCGAGGTGCAGAGCAGCGCATCGAACCCGTGCCGGCGCATGATTTCCCGGGTCCGGTCGTGCCGCCGTTCGAACTCCGCGGTCTCAAACGCGTGAGCGGCGGTATCGCCTCGATCCACGTCCGGCCTCCGTCGGCGATCTACGCGCTGAAGATCTCGAGTTGCAGCGGCGTGATGCGGTACCCGTTGCACGCGTTCTGGTCCTGTGGACACGCCATCATCGCGACAAGACAATCCATCTCAGCCGCAAACTCGATGTAGTCGCCCGGCGTGGAGAGCGGCGGCCGGACCTCGATCCCGCCGTCTTCCCCGACCGCCGTGTGCATGAAGATGTTGAACGGATCGGGGATCAAGTGTTCCGGGATCCGGTGTGGCTCGAGGACGTCGCGAAGGATGGCGAGGCAGCTCGGGTGGCCGGTGATCCCGAAGCGAATCGGATAGTCGTACGGGCTGCAGGCCGACGACTGCAGGTCGTGGCGGCCGACGGTGTCCGCCACGATCGTGAGCAGCGGCCGGCATTTCGTGCTGTAGAGGCGGTGTCCTGCCGATAACCGCCACGTGTTGTTGAGTTTGCGGGTGTTGCCCTGGGACAGGCGCTCGGTCGGGTCATCCTTTGAGAAGACGACGAGGTCGCTGACCTGCTGGCCCTCCAGGTCGGTGATACGGAAGCGCTGCCCGCGTGCGACGAAGAACGCCGCGCCGCCGCGCGGCGGCACCACCTGCCGATGCTCCGTGCGTCGTTCCATCACGCTGCCTCGGCCGCCGACTCTGCGTCCGCGTACAGCACCGCATCCGGATGACGGCGCAGCGCCGACGCGGGGCACGCCGCCGAAACCGGGCCGTGCAGCATCGCCGCGATCGCCGCGCGCTTGGACGGCCCGGGCACGACGCAGACGACCGCCGCCGCCCGCATGATCGCCGGAACGGTCAGCGTGATCGCCTCCGCCGGCACCTCGTCGAGGGCCGCGAAACAGCCGTCGTTCACCTGCTGCCGGCGCGACCGGTCGTTCAGCGTCACGACGCGGAGCAAAGCGGGATCGTCGAAGTTCGTGTCACCGGGCTCGTTGAAGGCGATGTGTCCGTTTTCGCCCACGCCGATGCAGGCAAGATCGATCGGGCCGGCCCGCAGCAGTCCCGTGTAGCGGGCGATCTCCGCTGCGGCCCCGGCGTCCCCGTTGATGAAGTGCACGGCGCCCGGATGCACGCGGTCGAAGATGTGGTCGCGCAGAAACTGGCCAAACGCCTGCGGTGCCCCGGCCGGGACGCGCAGGTATTCGTCGACGTGGAACGCCGTGACCCGGCCCCAGTCGATGCCGGGCGTGTCCGCGAGCGCGCGCAGGAACTCGACCTGCGACGGGGCGGACGCGAAGAGGACGCGCGCCGCCCCGGTGATGTCGAGCGCGGTGCCCAGCCGGGCGACGGCGCGGGCGGCGGCCGCCCGTCCCATTTCATCGCGCGTCGCGTACACTTCGACGGCAAGCCGATCCACGCGCAGGGTGCGCACCGGCGTCATCGGGCGGTGGCGTCGCGGAGCTCTTCGAGCAGCTCAACCGCGGCGTTTAGGATCACGGCCTCCGCCTGCGGCGCGACGCGGCTCCACGGCGACAGCCGGGTCTCATAGCCGCCCTCCTCGAACGCGGATGCCGGCGGGACGTAGCCGAGGCAGCCGTTCGCATAGCCGATCACGACGGTGATGGGGAACGGCGAGCGGTCCCGCAGCCGCTGTCCCGACTCGACGAAGAACTCGCCCGGCAGGGCGACGAGCGCGACGTCGCCGATCGCCGCGGCTTGGATCTCTGCGACCTCCGACGGGTCCGGATGCCGCCTCGCCCACTCGAGCGCCATTTTCGCGTAGAATAGCTCGAGCCGCGCCTCGGCCAGCGCGTCGGCGCGCCCCGGTTCCGCCGCAAGCCATTCGGCGTTGCGTCTCTGCGCTGCGACCTGTGCCCGGGCATGCGGCTCCGTGACCGTGCGGAGCGGCACCGTCACCGCGCGGTGCCGGCAGCCCAGCCGTCCGTCGATTGGCCGCGCGTCGTCCGACGCCCTGATCGCCTCGACGGCAAGGCGCAGCCCCAACGCTTCGGCCCGCTCAAAGGTTCTGCCGGGTGTCGGCAGCCCGATCGCCGTCCGGCCGGCCGAGTGTCCCGCGTTGACATCACCGCACGCGCCGTTCGCGAACGCGCACCAGCCGCCGGTGACCCGCTCCACGGCGTCGACCGCAAATCCGGGGTAGTCGCGAGAGACAAGCAGGTTGTCGGGCCCCAATACAGTGGGATGACACGCGTAGTGCACGAGCGAGACCGGAGGAACGTCCGTGCGGTTGAATCGCAGGACCGTGACGGTCGGGTCGACCGGTCCGTCCGGCCGCCGCCTGTTTCGGCCGATCGACCGTTCCTCTCTCCGGCCCAGGGCCGCGTCGCCGTGCGACAACGTCCGGCACGCTTCCGCGGCCGCCACAGCCGCGCGATGTTCCACGCCGTCGAGCCACTCAGCGGGCGGCGGCGCGGACAAGAGCGGCGTCGTGGCCGGAGCGCCGTGAGTATGGGTGGCGGCGACCATGATGGAGCCGTGGGAAATCCCGGCCGCTCCCTCGACGCGCCGCCGCACGCGCGCGACAAACGGGGCGTCAAGTTCGCACAGGTCGTAAAAGATCAGGGCCAGCCGCGTGCCGCCCACTTCTAAGACGAGCGCCCGAGCGTAGAGGTCGTCGTGGACGCCGCGCGCCCCGCCTTCGCGCGCCGCGAACCCTGCGAGTCCGGTGCCGGCCGGCGGCGTGATGACCGTTTTCGCGGTGCCGACCCACACAGGCTACTCCGCCTCTTCCCGGGCGATGCGGTCGTGGTACTCGCGTACGCGGTCGAGGAACTGCCGGGTGACGGACATGCGAGGAGAATTACGCGCCGGGCCGGCGGAATCATGTCGCCCGCCGGTGTCGCTCTCCGGCGCCAGGGTTTTGCGGCTCCCTGGCCCAAGAGCACGGCATGGACACGGCCTCGCCGGGCGGACAGCCCGCGGCAGCGGGAGACCCGATCCCGATCGTGCTCGTTCCCGGCCTGCTCTGCACGCCGCGCCTCTACGCGGAGCAGCTGCCGGCGCTCTGGCGATTCGGCCAGGTGACGGTCGCGGACCACACTCGCGACGACAGCATCGCCGGCATCGCCCGCCGGCTCCTCGCCGCGGCACCGCCTCGCTTCGCCCTCGTGGGCTTGTCGATGGGCGGCTACACGGCGTTCGAAGTGATGCGCCAGCACCCCGGGCGCGTCGCGCGGCTGGCGCTGCTCGACACCTCGGCGCTCGCGGACACGCCCGCGCAGCACGAACGCCGCCGCGGTATGATGGCGCTGGCCCGCGAAGGCCGCTTCGACGAAGTGCTCGATCCGTTGTTTCAGTCGTGGGTGCACCGCTCGCACCGGACCGACGCGGCCCTTCGGCAGATTGTCTCGCAGATGGCGCACGACACCGGCCCCGAGGCGTTCGTCCGGCAGCAGAGTGCGATCATGACACGACCCGACTCGCGCCCCGTCCTCGGCGCGATCCGCTGCCCGACCCTCGTGCTCGTCGGCGACGGCGATGAATCGACGCCGCCGGATCGGGCCGCCGAGATCGCCCAGGGCATCTCTGGGTCCTGGTTGATCACCATCCCCGAGGCGGGCCATTTGACCACGCTCGAGCAGCCCGAACGCGTGGCGCTGGCGCTCACCGACTGGCTGCGGTCCTGAAGTCGTCGCTTGCGAACGGGGTGAAGACGGTATGAGCGAGATCCAACGGATCACCCTCGCGGACGTGCTGGCGCCGCCCATCAGCCACTACTGCGACGCGGTGCGCGCCGGGGACATGCTGTACATCTCCGGGATGGTGGCGATGGACCGGAACGGCCAGGTCGTCGGCATGGGAGACGCCGCCCGACAGACGGAGCAGATCTTCGAGAACATCGCGAAAGTGCTGGCGCACGTCGGGGCCGACGCGTCGCGCATCACGAGCGTGCTGATCCATCTCACCGATGTGGCGGATCGGACGCGGATCAACCCGGCGCGGATCCGATTTTTCGGCGAGCACCGGCCGACCAGTACGCTCGTCCAGGTGTCGGCGCTGATCCACCCCGACCTGCTCGTCGAGGTGACCTGCACGGCCTACCTGGGACGGTAGGGCAGCCACACGTCCGGGCCCGCCGGAACTTCCCGGGCCCCCCCGGTGCGTACCAATAACGTCGGATAGACCGGCCGGCGTCATGACTCTGTCGCGCGCAGACTGAGCCGCGGCGCTCATCACGAGGGGGGAGGCTCCGCGCTTCAGCGCCATGGATTCTCGGCGTGGTCTTTGCATTGGCGTCGTTGGTTCGGTCGTTCTCGCTCTGGGTGTCGCCGCCGGTCCCGGCATCGCCGGCTCGCCGCCGTTCTGGCCGGCGGTCGAGGCCTCCCGCGGCTGGCTGGTGCGGGTCGCGTCCGGCGTGTCGTACGCGCACTACAGTCTGCGAACGCCCGAAGGCCCGCTCAACGTCCACCAGTTGCGGCTCGACCTCTCGAATCCGTCCCTACGCCTCAGCGCCGCACTCGCCAACAACCAGCTGATCAGCGGCGACGAAACGGTCTCGTCGATGATGACGCACCGGAGCGGCCCGGTCGCCGGGGTCAACGCGGATTTCTTCGACATCGGCGAGTCCGGAATGCCGCTCAACATCATGGTCCAAGACGGCCGGTTGCTTCGGAGTCCCTCGGGGGATCCGGCGCCGGCGATCGCCAAGGATGGCACGGCGCGGATCGGGCGCTTCCGATGGTCGGCGGCGGTTATCGTACCTGAGAACCGGCAGTCGCACTGGATCGCCGGGTTCAACACCGGCATTGCCCCTGAGGGCATCACCGTGCTCTCCAACATCCGCGGATACGGGGCGCCCGCGCCGGACGCCGGGACGCGCCAGACGGTCGTGGCGCTCGCTCCGGAGGACGGCGCCAAGCGGTAGTCTACCGCCGCGTCACCCGGCGGGCCGGGGCGGCGCCTTTCGTTTGCGCGCGCGCCGCCGCGGCCGGTGCGCCGCGTTTGGCGCGCTTGGGCGGGACGGACCGTCCGTGTTCGAGGGCTTTGCGAATCCATGGCGCGAGCGTCTTCGGGCGCGCGACCATCGTCGGAGGTGCTGTGACGTACTCGCGCATCGGACGCCCGGGCATCGGTTCAAACGGCGCCGCACCTACGTACGCGAGAAACGTCGCCCGATCGTCGTCGCCCAGACGGAGCACGAGCGAATCCTGAAACAGCGACATGAACAGGTTCCCGCCCACGAACGCGGCCGGATAGCCGAACATCTTCCGCCGCTCCACGTCCGGGTCGCCCGGTACGAGCGTGTCGAACGTACGGACCAACGCCTCAGGCGATTTCCGCCAGTTCATCGTCACCGCGGTTCCCTCCACGGGCCGGCTCGCGGCCCGGCTGCTTGCGTGACTCCTTCTACTATAATGAAACAATCCGAAGGTCCCCAGGAGGTCGCTGAGATGGCCGCGGTTCGACGCGCCGACGTGGTATGGCAAGGAGATCTGCTCTCGGGATCGGGTGTAGTGTCTGCCGGGTCGAGCGGCGTCTTCAAGGAATTGGCCGTCAGTTGGGCCTCACGGACCGAGGCGCCGGGCGGCCGCACCAGTCCGGAAGAACTGCTCGCGGCGGCCCATGCGAGCTGCTTTGCGATGGCGCTGTCGTTTGGGCTCGCGAACGCGAAGACGCCGCCCTCGCGGCTCGAGGTCAGCGCCTCAGTCACGTTCGACCGGGTCGGCGAGGGATTCAAGGTCGTCTCGAGTGCCCTCACGGTGCGCGGCCGGGTGTCCGGGCTCGACCAGGAAGGCTTTCGTAAGTTCGCGGAGGCGGCCAAGGACGGCTGCCCGATCTCGCAGGCGCTCAAGAGCAACGTGCAGTTGAGCGTCCAGGCCACGTTGGACAAGTAGGCCCGCTCTGGACGGGCTCACGCAGGTCGGGATCGCGGGCTTCGGCGCGATCGGCCGCGCCGTCGCGGCGGGTCTCGACCGCGGCGTGGCGGGCACCGCGCTGGCTGCGATCACGAGCCGCGATCTCGAGAAGGCGCGGGATGCGGCGCAGGCGAGTCTGCGCCGCGTGCCGCCCGTGGTACCGCTCCACGAAACCGTTCGGCGTTCGAACGTGATCGTCGAGGCGGCCCCGGCCGCGGCGTTCGATGAGATCGCGACGGCCGCGCTCGGCGCCGGAAAGGTGCTGCTCGTCGCCAGCGTCGGGGCGCTCGTCGCCGATCCCGACCGCTACGCGGATCTCGCCCGGCGGGGCGGCGGGTCGCTGCACGTCGTCTCGGGCGCGATCGGCGGACTCGACGCGATCTCCGCCGCGGCGACGGGCTCCGTGGAGTCGGTCACGATGACGACCCGGAAGCCGCCGCGCGGCTTGGTCGGAGCCCCGTACCTCGAAGCCAACCGCATCGACGTCGCCGGCCTCACCGAACCGCGGATCGTCTTCGACGGCAGCGCGCGGGACGCGTGTCGCGGATTCCCGGCCAACGTTAATGTGTCGGCCGCCGTGAGCCTGGCCGGCATCGGCCCGGACCGCACCCGCGTCCGCATCATCGCCGATCCGTCCCTCGACCGCAACACGCACGACGTCGAGGTCGTAGGCGAGTTCGGGCGCTTCACGGTCCACATTGAGAACCGCCCGAGCGCGAATCCCCGCACCGGGGTGCTGACCGCGATGTCGATCCTGGCGACACTCGGCAAGATCGCGTCGCCGTTTCGAGTGGGTAGTTAGCAGCCGACCGTTAGGACTGCCGTTCCTTTGATGCGGCCGCGGCGCAGCGCGTCCAACGCGTCGTTGGCATCCTCGAGCGGAAACGCGTGGATCCCCGTGTGGATCGGCACCCGCGGGGCGAGGGCGAGGAACTCCTGACCGTCCTGGCGCGTCAGGTTCGCGACCGACCGCACGACGCGTTCCTCCCACAGGATCTCGTAGGGGAATGCCGGGATGTCGCTCATGTGGATCCCCGCGCACACGACGGTTCCACCCTTCGCCACCGCGCGCAGCGCGGCGGGCACGAGCGAGCCGACCGGCGCGAAGATGATGGCCGCGTCGAGCGGCTCCGGCGGCGTCTCGAGGGATCCTCCCGCCCACTCCGCCCCGAGGCTCCGGGCAAACTGCTGCGTCGCGGTGTCGCCGGGGCTCGTGAACGCGTACACGCGGCGTCCCTGGCAGCGGGCGACCTGGATGATCATGTGGGCGGCCGATCCAAAGCCGTAGAGTCCGAGGCGTTTGGCGTCGCCGGTCATCCGCAGCGCGCGGTACCCGATCAGCCCGCCGCAGAGCAGCGGCGCTGCGGCGAGATTCTGGTAGCCGGCGGGGATTGGGAAACAGTACCGTTGATCGGCGGCCGTGTACTCGGCGTACCCGCCGTCGATTTGGTAGCCGGTGAACCGCGCGTGGTCGCACAGGTTCTCGCGGCCGCTCCGGCAGTAGGCGCACTCGCCGTCCGTCCAGCCGAGCCACGGCACGCCGACCCGGTCGCCGGCCTTGAAGCGCGTGGCTCCCGCGCCGGCGCTCACCACCGTGCCAACGATTTGATGGCCGAGGATCAACGGCAGTTTCGGCTCAGGAAGCTCGCCGTCTGCGACGTGGAGGTCGGTTCGGCACAGCGCGCAGGCATGGACCCGGAGCAGTACCTGCCCCGCGGACGGTTCCGGCACCGGCACGTCGGCCGGCCGCAGCGGGATCTTCGGGGCGTCGAGCAACATCGCACGCATGGGCCTGTGTCTATCTTAGCGCGCCGCGATCGCCCTACGGGAAGAGCGGGCAAGAATGCGATCCGGGTGCCTTGACGCTGCCCCTCGGCAGTACCAAGACACCCGGATAGTCGAGCGGTGGTTAGCGGGCCGCGCGCTTCGCCTTGGCCGCGGTCAACGAGATGATGCGCCCCCGGCCGGCCGTCCCATACGACCGCCCGGTCGTCGGGCGCTCCGGCCGGCTGCCGTAATGCTGCCGTGCGCACTCCGTCGAGCAGAACTCATCGCGGTGCTGAATCGCGACGGGCGGAAGCGGCATTCCGCAAGCTTTGCAGCGATTCGACATGAGGTCACGCTCCATACGCTGGTTTAAATTGGGAGAGCAGCCGGTTGTCCGACTGCCCTCCCGTGGCTCTTGCCGGCGTCTGAGAGAGACTTGATCGGTTGGTTAGCCGATGACGCGGACGTTGCTCGCCTGGGGGCCTTTCTGCCCCTGCGTGGCCTCGTACTCAACCTTCTGCCCCTCGGTGAGGGTCTTGTAGCCGTCGGCCTGGATCGCGCTGAAATGCACGAACAGGTCCTTGGCGCCGTTCTCGGGGGTAATAAATCCATACCCCTTCTCCGCATTGAACCACTTAACCGTGCCTGTTGCCATCCTACACCTGCCTTCTACATCGTGCTACCAACCGACTTTGCAGTCCAGCTGATGCACCTTCCAGTATGACAGGTTCCGGGCCGATTCGCAATGCGGCGCTGCCTCCACACCCTCTCCACATCGTCTCCACGCCTGCTCCATCGGCGTGCGCCATCGTGGTGGCGTAACGAAACGAGAAGGAGGGTCGAACCATGCGAATCGTCGTTGGTATACTGCTCGTCCTCGCCATCGCGGCGGCGGTCTCGGGAATCTCCGCGTACTCGTACCATCAAGGTCTCGCGCAGGGCGCGGCTCAGGCCGCCGCGCAGAGCGGTCAGACGCCGGCCCCGGGACCCGGCGCGCCGTATCCGATGCATCCGTACGGCTACGGCTGGTACGGGCCGTACGGTTACGGCTTTGGGTTCCATCCGTTCGGGTTCTTCGGGTTCCTCTGGCCGCTGCTCTGGATCGTGTTGATCGTGCTCTTGTTCCGTGCGCTGTTCCGCCGCGGCGGCTACTGGCGCGGTGGGATGGGGGGGCGGGGCGCGTGGGGTCCCGGTTCGTGCGGCGGAGGGGGCCCTCACTGGCTCGAAGAATGGCACCGGCACCAGCACGAGCCGAAGAGCCAGTCGAGCACG
>DATEGA010000242.1:0-5188 GCA_035280345.1 bacterium
TGCGCGCCGGCGACATCATCGAGGTCGAAACCGGCGACCGCCGCGTGCGCGCGCGCGTCCGCGACGTGCCGGCAAATCCGCGGCCCGGCGCGGAATACTGCGAGATTCTCGACGGCGCCGAGCCGGACTGACCGGCGGCGACGCCCGACCGGCGCCCGACACGCGAGGAGGAACCGAATGGCCCGCATCACCGGCATCACCGCGCGTGAGATCCTCGATTCGCGGGGGAACCCGACCGTGGAGGTCGACGTCGCCCTCGACTCTGGTGCACGCGGCACCGCTGCGGTGCCGTCGGGAGCCAGCACCGGTGTCCACGAGGCGATCGAACTGCGCGACCGCGACCGCGCGCGCTACGGCGGGCTCGGCGTCCTCACCGCGGTCCGCCACGTCCGGGAGACGCTCGCGCCGTTGCTCGCCGGCCGCGACCCGGCCGATCAGCGGGCCGTCGACGCGGCACTGATCGCGGCGGACGGCACGCCGAACAAGGGGCGGCTCGGCGCAAACGCCATCCTCGGCGTCTCGCTCGCCGCGGCCCACGCCGCCGCCGCGGACCGCGGCGAACCGCTCTTCCGGTATCTGGGCGGCCCGCAGGCGTCGACCCTGCCGGTCCCGCTCATGAACGTGCTCAACGGCGGCAAGCACGCCGACAACGGCCTCGAGTTCCAGGAGTTCATGGTCGTGCCGCTCGGCGCCCCGTCGTTCCCCGAGGCGCTGCGGATGGGCGCGGAGATCTACCATGCGCTCCACCACGTCCTGCTCGAGCGCGGGCTCGCGACCGGCGTCGGCGACGAAGGCGGATTCGCGCCGCGGGTCGCCGGCAACGAGCAGGCGCTCGAGTTTCTCACCAACGCGATCCAAGCCGCCGGATACGCACCGGGCCGCGACGCCGCGCTCGCCCTCGATCCCGCGTCCAGCAACTTCTTCGAAGACGGCCGGTACCGGATCGCCGGCCGCGCATATTCGTCGGTGGAGATGGCCGACTACTACGCGGGGCTGGCCGATCGCTTTCCGATCGTCTCGATCGAAGACGGCCTCGCCGAGGACGACTGGGACGGCTGGGTGGCACTCACGCGCCGGCTCGGCGGGCGCGTGCAGCTCGTCGGCGACGATCTCTACGTCACGAATCTCCGGCGGATTGAAGACGGCATCGCGCGCGGCGCGGGCAACGCCGTCTTAATCAAACTGAACCAGATCGGGACGCTGACCGAGACGCTCGAAGCGATCAGGCTGACGCAGCGGCAGCGCTGGGCCGCGGTGATCTCGCACCGGTCGGGCGAGACCGAAGACACGACGATCGCCGATCTCGCCGTCGCGACCAGCGCCGGGCAAATCAAAACCGGCGCCCCGGCGCGGTCCGAGCGGGTCGCGAAGTACAACCGGCTGCTGCGCATCAGTGAGGCGCTCGGAAATGCGGCGCACTATCCGGGTGCACAGGTTTTCCACCGCTAAGTGAGGCGTAGGCAGGAATCGCGCGCCGGGTCCAGAACGTGGGGAGGGCCATGCCCAACGGTCGCCGCGCAGGAGGGGCGCCGTGGTGGGGCCGGCTGTACGCCGCGCTGTTCGGGGCGACCCTCCTACTCACACTCGCGCTCATCTATCTAACGACGGTCCACGTCCGGACCGCCGAATACCGCTTTGCGCGTGACGTCGCCGTCCCCCGCCCGGTTCACGACATCCCGTACGCCGACTTGATCAACCGCACGGCCACCGCGGCGCGCCTCAACCCGGCGCTACTGGCGGCGATGGTCAGCGCGGAGAGCGGCTTCGATCCACACGCCCGCTCGCCGCGCGGCGCCTATGGGCTGATGCAGGTGCTGCCGGGGACGTGGCGCGAGATCGGCGGGGCCGCCGGCTGCCGCCTCTCCGCGGCGGCCGGCACGGTGCCGGCCTGCGTCGAAGACCCCACCGCGAACCTCGCCGTCGGCACCGCGTATCTGCGCCGGCTCGTTGACCGGTTCGACGGGGACACGGTCCTTGCGGTCGCGGCCTACAACGCGGGCACGGTGCCGGTGGTACGGTACCACGGGGTGCCGCCGTATCCCGAGACGGCGCACTACATCCGCCAGGTCGCGCTCGCCTGGTATCACCTGCAGTCCTCCGGGACGCTGACGCGCTTCTGGTCAGGCGTGATCCGCCGGTTCGATCTGTGGCGGCGCGTGCGCGGGGCGCTCGTCGTCGTCCTCACCATGATGACGCTGCCGTGGATCCTGCCGCTGCGGCGGCCCGTCGCCGGCGCCGTCTTACTGACCGGCGGCCTCCAATGAGCCCGCGGCGCCGCCTTCGCCCGGCCGCCACCCAAGCGCAGGTGCGGGCACGCCGCCGCCGGTTGATGACGATCGGCGCGGCGGTCGCGCTGGCGCTCGCGTTCACTACCCTAACCAATCAATACGCGAAAACCTACACACTCGCCCGCGAGAAAGCGCGGCTGGAGCAGCGCCGGCGTGACCTGCTGACCGACAACGCACGCCTCCGCGACGAGATCCAGCGGCTGCAGACGGACGATCGGTACGTCGAGCAGATCGCCCGCCAGCAACTCGGCCTCGTCCGGCCGGGAGAGGTGGAACTTCTCGTCATTCCATACGAAGGGATGGTGTCGGCGCCGGCGGCCGCCCCGCCGGGCACGGCCGCAGAACGGACGAGTATCGGCGGTGCGGACTCGGCGGTGCGTCCCGCGGAAGGCCCCGTGCCACGGGAATCGACCGCGCCACGCCCCCGCCGGGGCTTCGCCGTGTGGGCCACGGGTGTGCGCGACGCAGTGCTGCGGCTACTTGGCGTGCCGCACCGCTAGCCCGGTTCGTCTGATCCTTTTCGTCTCATCCTTTTGGCGCGCGGGCGCACGAAACCGGATCAGCATCTTATACGGAAAATCTACGCTTATTTCTTGACACCCCAGAGGGGTTAGGCTATAATCGCCACGCAATTTTGACATCCCGGAGGAGGGCGCCGGCCCGGCAATGAGTCTTGAGGCAGGCAGTATTCTCGAAGGCATAGTCGTCAAGATCACACATTACGGAGCGTTCGTAGAACTCGGAGACGGCAAGAGCGGCCTCGTTCACATCTCAGAAATCGCCGACACCTACGTCAAAGACGTCCGCGACTATCTCAAAGAACAGGAACGCGTCAAGGTCAAGGTCCTCGGCTACAACGAGAAGGGCAAGCTCGATCTATCCGTCAAGCAGGCCCTCGACCCCTCGGAGCGCCAAGCCCGCGTCCGATCCAAAGCCTCGTTCGAAGAGAAGTTGACGAAGTTCATGAAGGAGAGCGAGGAGCGGCTCCTCGACCTCAAGCGCAACACGGAAGCGAAGCGCGGCGGCCGCCGCCGCTAAGTCCCCCGAGTTCCTGCGGCCGCGAGCCAATCCGACACCCGGACGATTCCGTCCGCGAGCGCGTGTAAACCCGGGCGGAGCGAATCGATCTCCAACCATTCTCCCGGCGCGTGCAGGTTGCCGCCGCGCGAGAACCCGGCCGCCGCTGCCGGGATGCCGAGCGCCAGCGGAACGTTCGCGTCGGTGCTGGCCGCGGTGAGGCGCGGCTCGATCCCCCAGGCGAGATAGGCGGCCTGAAGGGCGGCCACGAGAGGATGGTCCGCGGGAATCGCCCCGCCGGGCCGGTCGCCGACCAGCGTGATCGACGCACGCACGCCCGCTTCTTCCTCCGCCGCCACGAGACGCCGCAACGTCTCGACCAGCCGGTCCACCGGTCCTGTCTCCAGCGATCGGAAGTCGACCTGCATCTCCGCCGACGCCGCGATCGAGTTCACGGACGTGCCGCCACGCACGACCCCGACGTTGAACGTCGTCTTGGGCACCGACGGCACCACGATCGCGGCGAGCCGGTCGATCACGCGCGCAAGGTGATGGATCGCGCTCGGCGCGCCGAACTCGCTCCAACTGTGTCCGCCCGGCACCTCGAACCGGACCGTGAACCGTTTCACCGCGATGCCCTGGTGCACGATCTGTCCCAGCGTACCGTCCACCGCGACGATCACGTCGGGCCGTAACTCCTCCCGCCGCAGCCGGTAGCGCATCCCGCGGAGGTCCCCGAGACCTTCCTCGCCGGTCGTCGCGACGAACTCCAGCGCGCACGGCAGTCCGATCCCCGCCTCGCGCAGCGCCCGCGCCGTCGTGACGAGCGCGGCCACCCCGGCGGAGTTGTCGCGGATGCTTGACCCAATGAGCCGACCGCCCTCGCGGCGAGGCGGTTCGTGCGCCGCACGCGGAAAAACACAGTCGCTGTGGGCCGCCAGCAAGAGCGTGCCACGCGCCGCCGTCCCCGGGTCGGGCCGGACGAACTGCCCGCGCACGTTGTCGGCGCCATCGACGACGACCCCCGCGAGCCCCGCCTCACGAAAGCGGGCCGCCACATGCGCCGCCCGTTCCTGCTCTTCAAAGCTCGGCGCCGGGATGGCCGCGAGCGCCAGGATCTCCGCGACGTGCGCGTCCAAGAGCGCATCCAACCGCGCGTGCAGCGCGGCCGGGGCGCCGCCCGCTCGATCCCCGCGGCCGGACGCCACGCTACTCGCGCCGCGCCTCGTTGAAGCCGAGCATCCAGGCGATGTCCTCGAACGCCTGCCAGATGATCTCGTCGGTCTGCAGCTGGCGGCTCGCTTCGCGGATGTCGCCGACCTCGCCGAGTTCGGCCAAGTCGCCTTCCATCCGCGTCAGCCGCTCGCGGAGGTTCAGCACGCGCTGGTCGATCGTCTCGTCCGGCAGCGCGCCGCGCAGCTTCTCCAGCGTTTCGCGCTCGACGCGCCGCGCCATCCGGTCCATCTCCACCGGTTCAAGCCGCGAGTACACGACGATCCCGCGGCGCTCCTCGAGCGCTTCGCTGAACATCGTCTGCAGCGATTTGATGACCTGCTCGCTCATTGCGCCGATCCCTCCGACCCGGCCGGCGGGACCACCGCGCCGTGGAAGACGAGCGCGCGCAGCGCCTCCAGCGTCACGTCCATATGATACGCTTCGCCCTCGTCGGACGCCCAAGTCCCGTCCGGCCGCACGAGCGCGCGAAGCCGGTTGAGGCCGCGGCCGACCATTGGCACCGCGCGGGACCTTCCCGCGACACCGAGCGCGTCCAGCATCCCCGCGAGCGCCGCGGGAGTCCAACGGTCGTCCGGCACGGCCGCGAGCGACTCGAGGGCGCGTCCGGCGGCCGCCGAGCCGGTCCCGTCGACCATCGCGGACGCCGC
>DATEGA010000243.1:0-12076 GCA_035280345.1 bacterium
ATGGCCGGCGGCGGGTCCGCGCGCGCCCTCGAGATCGTCACCGTTGACGGCGCCCGCGCCGGCATCCTGCGCCGCCGCGCGCAGCCCGTGCGGGCGATCACCGGGGAGGTGCGGACCCTCATCGACGAGATGTTCGAGACGCTGCATCATGCCCGCGGGGTCGGGCTTGCCGCCCCGCAGGTCGGCGTCGGACGGCGCGTGATCGTGATCGAGGTAAAGGACCGGCGGCTTGCGCTCGTCGACCCCGAGGTACTGAAGCAGGAGGGGGAGGTCATCGGCACCGAGGCCTGTCTCAGTATTCCTGGCCTGCTCGGCGACGTGCCGCGATCGGCGCGTGTGGTGGTGCGGGCACGCAACCGCCGCAACCGCTACATCACGCTCGACGCGCAGGGCCTGCTCGCGCGGGTGTTGCAGCATGAGATCGACCACCTGGACGGCATCCTCTTCACCGACCGCGTCCGCGACCCCAAGACGCTGCGGCGGGCCGGCGAGGAAGCGACGGAAGTGGCGCCCGAGAGCGAGGCTTCGGCGGCGGACATCCAGATCTCCGGCGATGCGCCGTGAAGATCGTTTTCTTCGGGACGCCGGAGTTTGCCGTCCCCGCCCTCGACGCGGTACTCGCGGTCGGTGAAGTGGTCGCGGTCATCACCCGCGCCGACAAGCCGCGCGGCCGCGGCCTGCGCGTCGAGCCGCCGCCCGTCGCGCGGGCGGCGAACGAGTACGCGCTCGAGGTGCTGCAGCCGGTCTCGCTACGCGACCCTGAGCTTCTTGCGCGGCTGCGGGCACTCGCGCCCGACGTCGGTGTCCTGGTCGCGTACGGCCGCATCGTGCCGCCCGACATGCTCGGGCTTCCACGGTACGGCATCGTCAACGTCCATCCGTCGCTCCTGCCGCGGTACCGCGGCGCCGCCCCGGTGGCGCGCGCGATCGCGGCCGGCGATACGAAGACCGGCGTGACGATTTTGTACCTGTCTGAGGAACTCGACGCGGGCGACGTGATACTACAGAAGACGGTCCCGATCGCGTCCGCCGACACGACGCGGACGCTGACCGCGCGGCTGGGGGAGGAGGGGGCGGCGCTGCTCGCCGAGGCGCTGGGCCTCATCGAGGCCGGCCGTGCCCCGCGCGTCGCCCAGGACCCGTCGCAGGCGACCTGGGCGCCGCGCCTCACCCGCGAGGAGGGCGAGATCGATTGGAGCCGGCCGGCGCCGGCGATCGTCAATCTGATCCGGGCCTGCGATCCGTGGCCGGGAGCGTTTACCTCCTTCAAGGGCCGTGAGGTGAAGATCTGGCGGGCCACGCCGGCGGGGCGGCCGGCGACGGCATCGGCGCGCGCCGGCATCGTGCTCGAGGTTCCGGGCGCCGAAGGGGCGCTCCTCACCGTCGCGGCCGGCGAGGGTATCGTCCACGTACACGACGTTCAGCCGGAGGCGGGGCGACGGATGAGCGCGGCCGCGTACGCGCGCGGTCACGCGCTCCGAACCGGCCAGATCCTCGGCACCGACCGGTCGGCCTAAGCGGGGCGGGGTCCTGTGCTAGAATGTGGAAAGTTGGGGGTGCGAGGTCATGTTCTTTTGGGATCCGACCTATATCATGGTGCTGCCGGCGATCTTGCTTGCGCTGTATGCGCAGCTGCGGGTGCGGTCCACGTATGCCAAATACAGCCAGGTGCCTGTGTCCAGCGGCCTGACCGGCGCCGAGGCAGCCGCGGAGATTCTGCGAAGCCACGGCCTGTCCGGCGTGCAGATCGAACAGATCGACGGGACCCTCAGCGATCATTACGATCCGCGCACGCGTGTCCTGCGGCTGTCTAACGACGTCTACAACGGAGCGTCCGTGGCGTCCGTTGGTGTCGCGGCCCACGAGTCCGGACACGCCCTGCAGCACGCCGAGAACTACGGACCGCTCGCGCTGCGATCGGCGATCGTGCCGGTATCGCAGTTCGGCTCGTGGCTGGCGTATCCGATCTTCCTACTCGGTTTCTTCTTCCACTCCGGAACGTTCATGCAACTCGGTTTGCTGATCTTCAGCGCGTTCGTGGCCTTCACGCTGATCACGCTGCCCGTCGAGTTCGACGCGAGCGGCCGAGCCCTGCGAGTGCTGGCCTCGGGACACCTGATGACCGACGACGAGCTGCGCGGCGTCCGCTCCGTGCTCGGGGCCGCGGCCCTGACCTACGTCGCGGCGGCGGCCACGGCGATCCTCCAGCTCCTCCGCCTGCTCCTACTCTCGAACATGGCGCGGCGGGAGGAGTGATGCCGCCGCGTCGCGTGCCCCCGTCCGCGTAGAGCATCGTCGTACCGCCCGAGAGGTGGCCCTAGAAGTTCTGCATCGCATCGACGCCGACCGGGCGTGGAGCGGGCCGGCGTTGCGCGCGGCGCTGAACCGCGCCGAGCTCGGCCCCGCGGACGAGGCCTTCGCCACCGAACTCGTTTACGGCACGCTGCGGCACCGAGCCCAGGTTGACTGGGCGCTCGGGCGGGCGCTGCATCGGAAACTCGACAGTCTGCCGCCGCGTATCCGCGACGTGCTGCGGCTCGGCGCCTACCAGTTGGCGTTTCTCTCCCGCGTGCCCGCCCACGCCGCCTGCGACGAGACCGTGGAGCTTGCACGGCGGGTCGGCCACCGCGGCACCGTCTCGCTTGTGAACGCGGTCATGCGCCGGCTTGCGGCGTCGCCGCCGGCGTGGCCGCCGGCCGCAGATACCGCCGAGGCGATGGCCGTCCGGTGGTCGCATCCCGAGTGGCTCGTCGCGCGGTGGCTCGTCCGCTTCGGCCCCGAAGAGAGCCGCGCGATCTGCGCGGCCGACAACGAGACGCCGCCCTCGTGGGTGCGGTTGAACACGCTTCGCGGCCCCATCCCGGAACTCGACGCCCGCGTGCGCGCGCTCGGCGTCGAGACGGAGGCGTCGGAGCGGCTGCCGGAAGCCCGGCGGATCACCGCGGGGCCGGCCGAGGCGAGGGAGCACGCGCACGCGGCGGGGCTCATCGTTCCCCAAGATCTCGGCTCGATGCTCGTCGCCCGGCTCGTCGCGCCGCGCCGGGGGGAAACCGTTATCGACGCCTGCGCGGCACCGGGCGGTAAGACGACGCACCTGGCCGCGCTGATGGAGAACTGCGGGCACGTGCTCGCCTTCGACGTCCTGCCGCGGAAACTGGAGACCGTGGCGCGCCAGTGTGCGCGCCTCGGCGTCACGAACGTCGAGATCGGCGTCCTCGACGCCGCCCGATTGGGCGAGCGCTATCCGGCGGCCGCGGACCGCGTCCTGATCGACGCGCCGTGCTCCGGCCTCGGCGTCCTGCGGCGCCGGCCCGAAATTCGGTGGCGGGTCCGTGAGGGGGATCTCGCGGCAATCGCGGAGCGGCAGCGCCGCGTCCTGGCGGGCGCCGCGGCGGCGGTCCGGCCGGGCGGGCGTCTCGTGTACAGTGTCTGTACGATCGAGCCGGAAGAGGGCCCCCAAGTCGTGGCCGCGTTTCTCGCGGCCTCACCGGAGTTCGAGCCGGTACCGATCGATGACTGGCCGTTCGCGACGGCGGATGCGCCCGGCACGGCGTTCCTGTACCCGCATCGCGCGGGCACCGACGGGTTTTTCGTTGCGGCGTTGAGGCGCGCGGCATGAGGGCGGACCTGCGCGGCCTGCTGCTGCCCGAGCTCACCGAGCTGGTCGGGCGCCTCGACGCCCCGGCCTACCGTGCCCGGCAGATCGCCCGGTGGGTCTACGGCCGAGGCGTGGGAGATGTGTCGGAGATGACGGATCAGTCGACCGCGTTCCGGAAGCGCCTCGGCGAGGCGGCCCGGATCGGGACCCTGACGGTGCGGCGGTCCACCGACGCGGCCGACGGATCCGCGACGAAGCTATTGGCCATCTGCGAGGACGGCCAGGCGGTGGAGTGCGTTCTGATGCGGTTCGACGATGGCCGCCGCAGCGCGTGCGTCAGCACGCAGGCGGGGTGCGCGATGGGCTGCATCTTCTGCGCCACCGGGCTCGGCGGCTTCGCGCGCAACCTCAGCGCCGCGGAGGTCATCAGCCAGGCCCTCGCGATCCGCGCGCGCTCCGACCGGCGGCTCAGCAACGTCGTGTTCATGGGGATGGGCGAGCCGCTCGCGAACTACGACGCGACCGTCCGCGCGGCCCGAATTCTCGTCGCGCCGTGGGGGCTCGGCATCGGCGTCCGCCACCTCACGATCTCGACGGTCGGTCTTGTGCCGCAGATCCGCCGGCTCGCACGCGAGGGCCTGCAGATTACGCTGGCGGTCTCGCTGCACGCGCCGACAGACGGCCTGCGCCGGCGGCTCGTCCCGGTCACGGAGCGTTATCCGATCGCGGACCTGCTCGCCGCGTGCCGGGACTACCTCGCCGCGACCGGCCGCCGGCTGACCTTTGAATACGTCCTCATCGACGGGGTGAACGACGGCGACGCCGAGGCGCGCGAGCTCGGCCGGCTGCTGCGCGGTCTCCTCTGCCATGTGAACGTGATTCCGCTCAATCCCGTGCCCGGGATCCCGCTGCGGCGGTCCCCCGTCGCGCGGGTGCGCGTGTTCGCGCGCGTGGTGCGCGACGCGGGCATCCCGGTCACCGTGCGTATTGAGCGCGGCACCGAGATTCAGGCGGCCTGCGGGCAGCTGCGCCTCGCCGACGGCAGCGGGCGCGCCTCGCGCTGGACCCCCGCGGAGGTCCGGGCGTGAGTGTGCTGCTGCGGTTCGAGCGGCGCATCGAGGCGATCGTCGAGGGCCTCTTTGCGCGTTGGTCCCGCGACCGCGTGCATCCGGTGGAGATCGGACGCCGCGTCCTGCGTGAGATGGAAGGCGGGGCCATGGCCGGACTGCAGGGCGCGCTGCTGCCGAACAACTACCGCGTGTTCCTGAATCCAAAGGACTTTGAGCCCTACCAGGCGTTGGCCCCGGCGCTCGTCGGCGAGCTGGCCGATCTGCTCCGCAACCGTGCGGCCGAACTCGACGGCCGGCTCGCCGGTCCCGTGCACGTCAGCGTGGAGCCGCGCGAGGCGATCGCGACCGGCGAGATCTACGTCGAAGCGCGCCTCGCCCCGGAGGCGGAGCCGTCCGCGCCGGGGGCGCCCGGCGCGGAGTCCGCGGGCGTGCCGGCGCCTGCCTCGGATACGCAGATCTATCGTCGCCAGCGTCCGGCAGTGGAAGCAAGGCTCCGTGTGCTCGCCGGACCCGCCGGCACCGCGGGCCGCGAATTTCTGCTGGACCGGCCCGTGCTGACCATCGGCCGCCGGACCGATCAAGACATCGTCATCGACGACCCCAGCGTGAGCCGTGCGCACGCGCGCATCCACGTGGCGGCCGGCGAGGCCGCCGTCGAGGATCTCGACAGCACGAACGGCACCGCGCTCAACGGCCGGCCCGTCGGCCGCGACCGGGTGCCCGTGCACGACGGGGACCGCATCCAGGTTGGCAACGCGCTGTTGCAGTATCGGAAGAGGACATGACCGCGACGCCGTCCCTCCTCATCGTGGCGCTGCGCTACGCGTTCCTCCTGGCGCTCGTGCTGTTCGTGGCGCGTGTGCTGCGCGTCGTGCTGTCCGATCTCGACGTCCGGACCGCATGGCCGGCCGCGCGGGCGGTGCTCGTCGTGGAGGCGCCCGACGCGTCGCGGGGCCGCGAGTTCCTCGTCGCCGGCGAGGCCACCGTCGGCCGAGCGCCCGGGTGCGCGATCGTGCTCAGCGGCGACTACGTGTCGGCGCACCACGCGCGGCTCTTCGAGCGCGACGGGCGCGTCTGGGTGGAGGACCTCGGCAGCACGAACGGGACCCTGCTCAACGGACGCCGGGTGCGACGGCCGGCGGCGATGCGCGCCGGCGACCGCCTGAGGATCGGCGACACCGTTCTCGGGCTCCGGGTCGAGGCCGCGGCGGAGCCCGTCGCGGCCGGGACGGGTTCGTGGACGACGGACGGAGGCCGTGAATGAGCGGGTTCAGCTCGCGCGGAGTGGGCGTCAGCGAGATCGGCCGTGTGCGCGAGTCCAACCAGGACCGCATTCTCCTGCGCGATCGTCTCGTCCGCGGGACGGCGCTGTACGCCGTCGCCGACGGCCTCGGCGGCCACGCCGGCGGCTCCGTCGCGAGCACCCTCGCCGTGGAAACGCTCGTGCGCGAGGTGCCGGCCCTGCTCGAGCGCGGGCTCACCCCTGCGGAGGCGCTCGCGCTCGCCGTGCGCCGCGCCAACGCCGACATTAACGCGCAGGCCGTGGGGCCCGAGCAGGCGGGCATGGCGACGACCTGCACCGCGTCGCTCGTGGCGGGGCAGGCGGTCGTCCTGGCGCACGTCGGGGACAGCCGCGCCTATCTGATGCGCGGCGCCGAGATCCGCCAGCTTACCGTGGATCATTCGGTCGTGGCGGAGATGGTGCGCCACGGCACGCTGCCCGTCGCCGCGGCGGAAGTCCACACGCAGCGTCACGTGCTGACGCGGGCGCTCGGCACCACGCCCGACGTTCAGATCGACGTGCTGTCCGTGCCGCTCCGAGCCCGTGACATCCTGCTGCTCGTCAGCGACGGCGTGCACAGCGCCGTGAGCCCGGAGGAAATGGCCGACATTGTCCGCACGACGCGCGACGGCACGGAGGCCTGCCGGATGGTGGTGGGGCTCGCCAACGCGCGCGGCGGCACCGACAACGCCTCGATCGTGCTCGTCCGCGTGCGGCCGAAGTGGCTCGAACGCGCGGTGCGCGCCGCGACCGCCGCCGCCCTGGCGGCGTTCATCGCGGCCGCCGTCGGGGCATACCGCCTCGAGCACGCTTACTTTCTCGGGGTGCGCGGCGACCGGGTCGCCGTGATGCGCGGCGTCCCGCTGCGCGTGCTCGGCGTGCCGTTTTTCGCCGTCGATCGCGTCACCGACATCCCGGTCTCGCGGATCGCGCCGGCGTACCGCCCGCAGCTGCAGCAAGGCATTCCGGCGCGCGACCCCGCGGACGCGGACGGCCTCTTACAAGACTTGCTGCACCGGCCGTGAGGATGGCCGCGCGGACCGGCCCGTCCGCCGCCTCGTCGCCGCTGCCGTGGGTCGCCCGGCGCGCGTCCGAGCGGGGGCTCGTCGCGGCCGCGGGCGTGCTCGGCGCGCTCGGCCTCCTGGCTGTTCACGCCGCGATGTATCCGTCGGAGTCTTGGGATCCGGTGATCGCCGGCGCGGTCGCGCTTGGCGGCTTTCTCGTCGTGCACGCCGCGCTCGTTCTGGCCGACAACCGGGGCGACGAAGTGCTGCTGCCGGTCGCCGCCGCGCTGTCGGCCGTCGGCCTCGTCATGATCTACCGGCTGCGCCCCGACTATGCCGTCCGGCAGGCGGCGTGGATCTCACTCGGCCTCACGTCGCTGCTGATCGCGCTCGGAACGCTGACCGACCTGCGTTGGGTCCGCCGCTACGCCTATCTGTGCGCGCTGACCGGCATCGCACTGCTCGTGCTGACCATCCTGGTCGGCGTCGAACGGAACGGCGCGCGGCAGTGGCTGGTGATCGGCAACTTTACGCTCGAGCCCGGCGAGATCGTGAAGCTGCTGCTCGTCGCGTTCTTCGCGGGTGTCCTCGTGGAGGCGCGGCCGCTGCTGAGCCTGCCCGGCCCGCGCCGCTGGCGCGCCGACCTCGGCCGGCTCGGCCCGCTGCTGCTCGTCTGTGTCGGCTCGCTGCTGCTGCTGGTATTTCAGCGCGACCTGGGCCTGGCCATGCTGTACTACGGCATCTTCCTCGCCATGCTCTATGTCGCGCTCGGCCGTCTCGACTACATCGCGGCCGGTCTCGCGGCGTTCGCCGGCGGGGCGACGATCTGCTATCACCTCTTCGCGCACGTGCGCGTGCGCGTCGACGTGTGGGTGAACCCGTGGGCGGACGCGGCGGGCCGCGGCTACCAGATCCTCCAGGGGCTCTTCGCGCTCGCGAGCGGCGGGGTCACGGGCGCGGGGCTCGGCGCCGGCCATCCCGAGCTGCTGCCGGCGTCGTACACCGACATGATCTTTCCGGCGATCGGCGAGGAGCTCGGCGCGGTCGGCACCTTCATGGTGGTCGCCCTATACCTGCTGCTGCTCGGGCGGGTCTTCCGCGCCGCCGCACTCGCGGACGGCGCGCTCGACCGGCTCGTCGGGGCCGGGCTCGGCGCGGCGATCGGCATCCAGACGCTCGTGATTCTCGCCGGCAGCACGCGGCTGATTCCGTTGACGGGCATTCCCGCGCCGTTCTTGACCTACGGCGGTAGCGCGGCCGTGAGCAATTTCATCGCCGTCGCGCTGCTGCTGGCGATCTCCGACCGCGGCGCGCGGGCCCCGGCGGACGCGCGCGATGGTTAGGCGCACCCGGAACGTCGGCCGTCTGCTCGCCGGGCTCTTCGCCGTGCTGCTTGTGTATCTCGCATGCGTGCAGGTGATCTGGGGCCCGCAACTCGCGGCGTCGCCGTTGAACCCGCGGCTCGCGCTCGCGGCGGAGCGCATCCATTGGGGCCGGATCCTCGACCGCCGGCTCACGGTGCTAGCGGACTCCGTAGGCACCGGGCCGTCGCAGGTGCGCCGGTATCCACAGGGAACGGCGTTCGCGCACGTGCTCGGCTACCGGAGCCGCCGCTTCGGGCTGACCGGCATCGAGCGGCGCGAGGAGCTCGCGCTGCTGGGACTGCCGATTACCGATCCATGGCAGGCGCTGCAGGAAGCGCTCGGC
Organism: bacterium; assembly: GCA_035280345.1. Classification (GTDB taxonomy): domain Bacteria; phylum Sysuimicrobiota; class Sysuimicrobiia; order Sysuimicrobiales; family Segetimicrobiaceae; genus DASSJF01. The sequence continues at coordinate 8,662 of DATEGA010000243.1, forward strand.
CGGACGCCTGAGGGCAACGACGTGGTGCTCACGCTCGACGCCGCGGTGCAGCAGGCGGCGGTGCAGGCCCTCGGCAACGTCCGCGGGGCCGTGGTCGTGCTCGATCCGCGGACGGGCGCGGTGCTCGCGCTTGTGAGCCGGCCCGGCTTCGATCCGAGCGCTGTGGACGCGCAGTGGGCGTCGCTCTCGCGGGACCCCTCCGCGCCGTTGTACGATCGGGCGACGCAGGGCCAGTATCCGCCGGGGTCGTCGTTCAAGACGGTGGCCCTCACCGCCGCGCTCGGCTCCGGCCGCGTCCGCTTGTCGGATCCGGTGAACTGTCCCGAGGCGATCGACGTCGGCGGCGCGCTGATCCACAATTTCGAGCACGAGCAGCTCGGACGGATCTCGATCCTGCAGGCGTTCGTGGCCTCCTGCAACACGGCGTTCGTACAGATCGGAGGGCGCACGGGCGCCGCGCCGATCATCGCCGCCGCGCGGGCGTTCGGGCTCGGTCAAGCGGTCCCGTTTGACCTGCCCACGTCGCGCGGGTACCTGCCGCCGCTGCGCGGTCTCGGCGCGCGCGGCCTCGCCCAGATCTCCTTCGGGCAGGGCAGCCTGCTCGTCACCCCGCTGCAGATGGCGCTCGTCGCGTCGGCGATCGGCAACGGCGGCATCATGATGCGCCCGTTCCTTGTCTCGCAGGTCCGCACGCCGGACGGTCGCATCCGTCAGACGTTCGCGCAGCGCGGCAGCCGCGAGGTTATTCCGGCGGCGCTCGCCGGCGAAGTCGCGCAGGCGATGATCCAGGTGGTCCAGACCGGCACCGGGACCGCCGCCCAGCTGCCTGGTGTCGTGGTGGCCGGGAAGACCGGGACCGCCGAAAACCCGCACGGCAACACGCATGCATGGTTCATCGCGTTCGCGCCCGCGGACCGGCCGGTGGCGGCGCTCTCCGTCATCGTCGAGAACGGCGGCGTCGGCGGCCAGGTGGCGGCGCCGATTGCGCGCCAGGTGTTGGCCGCCGCCCTCCAGGCGCAGAACACGGTGGGGACGCGGCCGTGACTGAGCGCCGGCTGGCGGACCGGTACGAGGTCCTCGAGCTGATCGCCGAGGGCGGCATGGCGCACGTCTACCGCGGGCGCCGCCTCGAAGACGGCACGCTCGTCGCGATCAAGATCCTCCGCGACCAGTACGCGCACAACGTCGAGTTCGTCGCGCGGTTCGAGCGCGAGGCGCAGGCGGCCGCCCGGCTGGAGCACCCGGGCATGGTCCGGATCTTCGACCACGGTCGGGACGGCGACGTGCACTTCATCGTCATGGAGTACATCGACGGGGAGGACCTCAAGACCCATTTGCGCCGGGCCGGCCCGCTCGACGAGGCGCGCGTCCGGGCGATTGGCGCAGAGGTGTGCGAGGTCCTCGAATACGCGCACCGGGTGGGCATCGTCCACCGCGACATCAAACCCCAGAACATTCTGCTCACGCCGAGCGGCGCCGTGAAGGTCACCGACTTCGGTATCGCGCGGGCGCTGGCGGCGACCGGGATCACCGAGACCGGCACGGTGCTCGGGTCGGTGCAGTACATCTCGCCCGAGCAGGCCCGCGGGCTCGGCGTGGGGTGGCGGGCGGATCTCTACTCGCTCGGCGTCGTGCTCTACGAGGCGGCGACGGGCACGCTGCCCTTCGACGCCGACACCGCGATCGCGATCGCGCTGCGGCACATGCACGAGCCGGCACCGTTGCCGCGCCGGGACGGCGAGCGGCTCGGGCGCGACCTCGAGGCCATCATCCTGAAGGCGCTCGCGAAGAACCCCGAGCATCGGTACCGCTCGGCGCAGGACATGGCGGACGATCTGCGGGGACGCACCGCGCATTGGCGCGCCACCTCGGCGCTCGAGTCGACGGCGATCGTCCGCGCGAAGAACGGCGGGGCGGGGAAGGCGGCGCGGGGCGTCCGCGCCGACCGGCGGTCGGTGCCGCTGATGCTCGCCGCGCTTGTGCTGCTGGCCACGTTCGGCGGCATCGCCTGGGGCTGGCAGGCGCTCAACGCCTACCTCAATGTCCCCGAGGTCACGGTGCCGGACCTCATCGGCCGCAGTTTGGTGGAGGCCGAGACGATCGCGCGGCAGCGCCGGTTGAACGTGCAGGTGGTGCAGCAGGTGCACAACGCGACGCTCCCTACGGGGTCAGTGGTGAGCCAGGATCCGCCGTCCGGCGCCTCGGTGAAGATGAACCGCGCCGTTGGCCTGGTGACGAGCCTCGGGCCGGAGATGGTGACGGTGCCCGACATGCGCCGGCGTTCCCTCGAGGACTCGCGTTTCGCCGTCGAGCAGGCCCGGCTCACCCTCGGGGAGATCCGCGAGACGTACGACGACACGGTCCCCTCGGGCTTCATCCTCGCCCAGGATCCGGCGCCGGGCGCTTCGGTCGCGCGCGGCACGCCGGTCAACGTCACGGTGAGCAAGGGGCAGCAGGCGATCGTGCTGCCCGATCTTGTTGGCAAGTCGCTCGATGACGCGCGCCGCGTTCTACAGGATTTGGGGGTGACGCTCCGCGACGTCACGCAGGCCCCGCGCGACGACGTGCCGGCGGGACAGGTGATCGGGATGACGCCGCCGGCCGGAACGAAGATCGCGCACGGGGACGCGGTCGGTGTCATGATCGCGGTGCGCCGGGCCGAGGGGGGCAGCGCGCCCCCGCAGCCCATCGTGACCGGCACTCCCACCTCGTCGCCGTCTTCGGCGGACCGGCGGGTGACGAACCTCCACATCATCATCCCCGAGGGCGCCGCGCACCAGCTCCTCAAGATCATCGTGATCGACCAGCAGGGCGTGCGCACGGCGTACGAGGGGATGCATCATCCCGGCGAGAACGTGGACCGCCAAGTTGCCGGTCAAGGGTACACGATCATCCAGGTGTACATCGACAACCGGCTGATCCAGGAGATTCGACCCTGAGCGATCCCCGCGGGGTCACGATCGCCCCCTCGATTCTGGCCGCCGACTTCGGGCGGCTGGCCGACGAGGCGCGCGCGGCGGCGCAGGCCGGCGCCGAGATGCTGCACGTCGACGTGATGGACGGCCGGTTCGTGCCGGAGATTTCGATGGGGCCCGCGGCGGTCCGGGCGATCCGGAAGGCCGCCGACGTGCCCGCGGACGTGCACCTCATGATCGTCGAACCGGAGCGGCACCTCGAGGCGTTCGCACGGGCCGGCGCGGCGAGCGTGACGGTGCACGTCGAGGCCGCCGTCCATCTCTACGACACGCTGCGGCGAACCGCCGCGCTCGGGATGCGTCCCGGGGTCGCGCTGAATCCGGCGACGCCGCTGGACCAGATCGCGTGGGTGCTGACCCACGTATCCTCGGTGCTGGTCATGACGGTGGAGCCGGGCGCGGGCGGGCAGCCGTTTATCCCGGAGATGACCGCGAAGGTG
>DATEGA010000244.1:0-2523 GCA_035280345.1 bacterium
GGGCTCGAGGCCGGCCGCCTGAAGCGCCGCCGCGTGCTGCCGCAGGACGTCGGTGCGGGCGGCGACGACCAGGACGTCAATCTTGGCGCCGGCGGCCGCAGCATCGCGGGCGTCCCCGACGACCACGGTATCGAACGTCACCTCGGCGATCGGATACGGGAGGTAGCGCTCGACCTCGAAGCGCGCCGCCTGGCGCATCTCGTCAGGCGGCAGCTGCGGCATCCGGACCTCGCGGATCAGTGCGACCTGACCGTTGACCGCGGTCACGGCGCGGCGCGTCCGGATCCCGGCGCTCTGCACCAACTCGCGGAGCGCCCGGCCGACCGCCGCGGCATCCTTGATGCGGCCCTCTTCGATTGCGCCCGCGGGCGTCGACGTGGAAGCGGCGGCGCGGGTCGCGCCGTTGCCGTTCGTGCCGTCGGGCGAGAGCTCCACCACCTTGATCGCCGAACTGCCGATATCGATTCCTACCGCACCACTGTGTCGGGCCATGCTGTCACATCCCCCTCGGACCGCGGATCATGAACCGCCGCATCGTTCCCCTCAGTACGTGAGTGAAGCGTTCCGGAGCGTCGCATCGTCGGTCACGGTCGCCGAGGACGAGACGTTTTGCCCGGTTTGGGTCTGTGTCGCGGTGATCTGGACCGTGAACGACCGCGACGCCGTCGTGGGACAGCTGCCGCCCGCCGTGAAGACCAGCCCCGTGACGTTGCTCGCCACGTTGGTCAGCGTGAGGGTAGCGGCCACGAGATCGTAAGAGGCGCGGATCAGATACGGCCCCGTCGTGTTGGCGGTTGCGCTGTTGGACGTGGCCGACAAAAAGTACGAGACGTAGGTACCCGCGTACGGCATCGTGCCGGGATGCGGCATCGTGTTCGTTTCCGCGTCGGTCGCGAAGACAGAGCCGGATGTCAACGCCACCGTCGCGAGGTGGGGCAGCGCCATGCTGATCTGCGGCGTCGTGCACGAAGTATTGAAGGTCACGGATGTCGCGCCGACCGTCTCCGTAGTGCCGTTGATCAGCTGGCCGGCCTGACGCAGGTCGCGAACCATGCGGTCGACCGAGATACGGGCGCCCGCCTGCGCCTGGCTGGCCGCATCACCCTTCCAGTAAGTCTTGAAGCCGGCGTACAGCAGCGAAAAGATCGCCTCGGTCGTCACCGAGAGAATGACGAGCACGATCATCAGCTCGATGAGCGTCATGCCCCGCTCGCCCCGCCGCGCGGGCCTGGCGTTCACGGGGTCACCAGACTGCTGACCGTGACGCAGCCGATCCCGACCGTAACCTCCGCACCGCCGCTGACGCAGCCGTTCGGCGATGTGCTGTTGCCCGAGGTATATGCGGTTTGACCCCGCACCGGCCAGTGGGTCGCCACCGCGACGTGAAACACGTAGGAGCCGGACGGCGCGGTATAGGGCGTCGTCCCGCTCACGAACGCGCCGGCCGAGGTGCTCCACGGCCAGTACTGCACCTGCACGTCGCGGGTAAAGTAGAGCGACGGTGAGGTCGAAGCTACGGCGTTGCCGTTCTGATCGAAGTACTGGCTGGCGACGGTGCCGTAGTCCCCGACGTATCCGGCGAGCGTGGACGTGGTGATGTTGCGGTAGTCTTCCATCTGCTGCTGCCCGAGGTTCGCGCTCCGCGTTTGGTCCTTACCGTAGAGCGACATCCTGGCCAGACTCGGAAAGGATCCGGCGGCCGCCAACAGTCCGATCATCAGCAGCACGATCGCGATCATGACCTCGATAAGAGTAAAGCCGCGGTCGTCGTCCAAGGTCGGACGAATCCCGGACAAATCTCCCGTAAAGTGGACACGCGTACACATGATGGCCGTGTTTTGGGTTATGCCGTGCGGAGGCCGATTTTAGACCCGGGGACGCGAGCCCCGGAAGCCCTCGGCCAGTTCGGGGGAGCCGCCCCAGACCACCCGGGGCCGGAGCGCGGCAACCGTGCCGAGGAGAACCCAAAAGACCGGCGCCACGCTCACATAACTGAACGACAACTGGAGTTGTGCAAAGTAGGCGGCGAACCCTCCGAGCAATCCCGGTCCGATCACCGCCGGGTCCACAAGGATCGATCGCCGGTCATCTCCCCGCCGCAGCCCGTGATCGCCGCGGACGCTCGCGCGCGCCGTCCTCCAGCCGGTCCAGAAGACGCCAAACCAGAACCAGAGGTACGCGGCGAGACCGGCCAGTCCGGCCGATATTGCCTGCTGCAGAAGATCGTTGTGCGGCCGGTCGACGATGATGTGCTCCATCGCCGCTTCCGGGAACACGCGCACGAACGCGGGGCTTCCGTAAGCCGGGTAGATCTTTGCGAGGGTATCCGGCCCCCAGCCCAGGATCGGCCGCTGCAAGACCAGCGGCGCCGACGTCCGCCAGATGAACATGCGGGATGCCGCGCTGCCCGCGTCGGACACGTGTCCGATCGCCGTCGGCGCCCCGGTCAAGAGGACCGCGGGTGTGGCGGTCGCGCACAGGAGCGCGAGCACCGCGAGCGGCCGCGCCGCGGCGCGTGCCGCC
>DATEGA010000245.1:0-11025 GCA_035280345.1 bacterium
GGCCGCGGCGGACCGGGCGCGCGGCGCCGGTGCGGCGCCCTCAAGCATACCGCACGCGCGGATCGATCCAAAGGTACGCAAGATCCACAGCGAGGTTCAGCGTGACGTAGATCACCGACGTGCAGAACACGCCGACCATGACGACGGGGAAGTCGCGGCCGAGCAGCGCGCCGAGCGTGTAGGCGCCCATGCCCGGCCAGGCGAAGATCGTCTCCGTCACGACCGCCCCACCCAGCAGCTGCCCGGCGTTGAGCCCGAAGACGGTGACGATCGGGATCGCGGCATTCCGCGCGACGTGCCGGACGAGCACGCCGGGCTCCCGCATGCCCTTCGCCCGCGCGGTGCGTACGTAGTCTTGGCCGAGTGCGTCGAGCACCGCGGACCTGGTGACCCGCGCGATCTGGGCCGCGTAGAACGCGGTCAGCGTCAGCGTCGGCAGCACAAAGTGCGTCCACCCGCCGAATCCCGCGACCGGCAGCCAGCGGAGCCAAACGCCGAAGATCCAGATCAGCATCAGCCCGAGCCAGAATCCCGGCACCGCCTGCCCCGCCGCGGTAAGCGCGATGCCGAGGTGGTCGACCAGCGTACCGCGGTAGCGGGCGGAGATGATACCCACGGGGACCGCGACCGCGGCCACGACCGCCAGCGAGACCAGGCCGAGTTCCGCGGTCGCCGGCAGGCGATGGAGCACGAGGCCCAGCGCCGGCGCCCGGTAGCGCAGCGACGCGCCGAAGTCGCCCCGAACCGCCCGCCCGAGAAACTCGACGTACTGGGTCCACAGCGGCCGGTCGAATCCCAGCAGATGCCGGAACTGCGCGATGTCCTTGGGCTGCACGTCGAGCGGTAGAAAGAGGATCACCGGATCGCCGGTGATGCGCACGAGAAAGAACACCGCGGTCAGCGCGAGGAAGACCGCAGCGAGGGCCTGGCCGACCCGGCCGAGGAGATAGCGCGGCATCGTCCGGCGCGGCGCCTACGCCCCGGCAGCCGGGGACAGGTCCGCTATTTCGGCGCGGCCTCCCACATCCAGACTTTTTCGTCTGGCCGCGGCTGCCACGCGATCCAGTTGGCGACCCCGTAGAGGTCGTGCTGCTGCCACAACGGCACCCACGGTGCGAGCGGCACGAGGGCTTCCTGCACCGTGCGGAACGCGGCCGCGTTCGCGTTGGGCTCCACGGTCGTCTCCGCTTTGTGGATCATCTCCTCGATCCGCGGATCGCCGAAGCTGCTGTACGTCAGGCTGCCGACGAAGAGCTGGCCGACGGTGCCGATCGGCTCGAGGTCCGGCCCCCAGCCGAGGAAGAACATGTCTCCGGCCTCGCGGTTGATGATCTTATCCAAATGGCTGCGCCACTCGTTCACCTGCACGTGGACGGTGATGCCGAGCCCGCCGAGCTGAGCCGCGATCGCCTCGGACACTTCCTTGTCGAGCGGATACCGGCCGCTTGGGGTGTCGAGCGTGAGCGTCAGTCTCTTCGGATCGAACCCGGCCTCCGTCAACAGCTGCGCGGCACGGCCGGGGTTGTACGTTGGACACTTGATCGCGCCATTGTACCCGGAGTCGAAGCGGCTCACGTAGCCGCAGATCCGCGTCGCCTGTCCGCCGAGCACCGTCTTGAGCAGCTCGTCGACGTTCACAGCATAGGTGATTGCCTGGCGGACTTTCACGTTCTGCATCGGCCCGGGGTGCAGCGTCTCCAGCGCGAGGTAATTGATCCGCGAACTGACGGTGGACCGCACCTGGGCCCGGCCGCTGCGGTTGACGGTGTCGACGGCCTGCGGCGGCACGTCCTTCATCACGTCGATCTGCCCGGACAGAAGCGCCGCGAGGCGCGCGCTGAACTCCGGGATCACCTGGAAGACGATCGTCTGAACCTTCGGCGGCCCCGCCCAATAGGTCGGGTTCCGGTCGAGCACCAGCCGTTCGCCCCGCACCCACTCGCGGAACTTGTACGCCCCGGTGCCGATCGGATGCGCGGCAGCGTAGTCGACCCCGACCTTGCGTACGTACTCCGGCGCCAGGATGAAGGGCCCCGGCAGCGACAGATAGCTGAGCAGCACCGGCATCGGCTCGGAGGTGTGGATCCGGACGGTGTGGTCGTTCACAACATCCACGCGGTCGACCGGCTTGAACCGCGGCAGGTAGTGCGTCTTGTTCTTCGGATCGAGGATGTACTCCAGCGTGAACTTCACGGCGTCGGCCGTGACGCGCTCGCCGTCGTGGAACCGGACGCCCGGCCGGAGCGTGAACTCCCACGTCCGGTCGTCGATCACGCGGTAGCCGGTCGCAAGCCACGGCAGAATCTTCTCCGTCTTCGGGTCGCGTGTGAACAGGAGGTCGTAGATGTTCTCCAGCTGCGCGTTGGTTGTCCAGTCCACGACGGTCGAGCCCATCAGCGTCAGCGGCTCTGCGCCGATGCCGACCGTGATCTGCGTCTTCGGTTGCGCGCGCACCCCCGTCGCCAGCGCCGCCGCCAGGACCATGCCGAGCGCAAGCGCGCCCCATCGCCGCATCTTCAGCGCCCCCCTTTCACCGGAACCGTTTGCGACTCCAGATCGCGCGGGAACTTCGTCGTGATCTCGGGACGGCCCCGTTTGACGATGACCGTGTCGTCGTGCCGGAAGCCGCCGACCCCGTAGAGATAGATCCCGGGCTCGCAGCTCCACACCTCATTCGCCGCGAGGGTCCGGTAGTTGAACGCGATGTCGTCGGGGTGCTCATGGCCGGCTAGGCCGATGCCGTGACCCGTGCGGTGGATCACGCGGTCGCCGAATCCCCGCCGCTCGAACACCGCCTGCGCGGCGGCGTCCGCGTCCGCGACGACGGCGCCCTCGACGAACGCCGCCGCGGCCGCGGCCTGGGCCTCCACCGCGGCCTCGAAGGCGGCCGCCTGTTCCGCGCTCGGCTCGCCGACAAAGAAGGTGCGCTCGTTCTCGCAGACGTACCCGTTGAGGCGCGGGATGATGATGTTCACGATCCCGTGGCCGCGCGCGACCACCTGGCGGTAGTCGCCGCTGATGCCGTGCGGGCAGGCCGAGTTGGGGCCCGCGAGGCCGAAGACGCGCAGCTCGACTTTGTAGTCCGGGAAGCGGCGCACCGCTTCCTGCGACATCTCATGCAGAACGAGCGTGTCGATCTCCGCCAGCGACCGCCCCGGCGCGAGATGCTCGCGGTACCGTGCCTGGCCCCAGTCGCTCAGCTCCGCCGCCTGCCGGACGAGCGTCAGTTCCTCCTCGCACTTGACGAGGCGCATCTCGCGGAGAATCCGCCCGGCCTCGACGAGCGCCACCCCGGGCAGCAGATCCGGAATCCGGCCGATCGGACCGCCCATCGCGTCGACCCCGACGCGCCCTCGCCGGATGCCCTTCCGGCGTAGAAGCTCCGCGACCATCTGCGGCCACTGCGGCGTCGTGTACGTCCGGCGCTGCAGCCGGTAATGCTCCGCGTAGAAGTGCACCTCGGGGATCCACATCGAGCGGTGCTCGCTTGCGTAGCGCACATGGTTGGTCGACAGCTCATGCATGACCAGAAAGGGATCGCCGTCGCGCGGCACAACCGCCGCGACCGGCCGCTCCCACGGCTGCACGTCGAGAAAGTAGCCTGAGACGTAGAGAAAGTTCTCGGGCGTGAGGACGGCGAGGGCGCCGAGATCCGCCTCCTCTAACTCGCGCCGGATCCGGGCAAGACGATCATCATACACACCGCGGCTGAGATACCCCATCGCGCACCTTCCCCTCACGGGGACCAGCCGGCGGCGCACATCGCCGTCGCCGGAAAGTGCCGACGTGTTCGGGTCGCCCGCGCGGCGGCCCTGCAAACAGCCGCTTACTGTGGGAGCGAACGTCCGTTACCGAGGGCGATTGACGCGTCTGTGAAGGGGACCGGGCTGCGGCCTCAGCGGGTGAGCACCTCAGCCTCCTGCTCAAGCCACTCCTCTACCGCGGCGCGCACGATCTCGTAAGTCGCGCCGCGCCCCTGCCCGACGATCGGCCCCGAGGGCGTGCGCCGCGCGATCCACAGCCATCCCCCGCCCCGAACGCGCGCATAGGCGACGACAACACGCACCGTGCCGCTTGGGGTGTCTCGCCGGATCAATTCGTCGCGCATCGGGCGGCCGGCTCAGCCGACGCGTCGCAGGCGCGTGTGAAGCGCCGGAATCGGGATTTCGACGTCGGCGCCGAGGCTGCGCAGGTATTCCACCGCTTCCCTGGTCAGCGCGGGGTCGCCGGTAACACGGTCCACGAAGACGCGGCGGCGCCGGCCGCTCGCGACATCATCGATGGTCTGGACGAGGGAAAACGCTCCACAGGCTTGGAGCGCGATAATAAGCTGGTCGCGGCTCATTCGGCTGCCTCCACTAATGCGTCCGTTGCGACAACGAGATGCTGCGACGAAACCCGGTCCGACTACACGCGTGCCGCTCGGACGGGGAGTTCTTGGAAGGAACCGGAAAATCCTGCTTAGCCTCTGAAGGCGTCCCGCAGCACCTCGACGCGGGCGGGGCGGCCGCCGGCCCCCAACCAGACTTCCACCACGTCGAAACGGCACGTGCGGTGTGCGCGGCCGGCGCGCCCAAGGTAACGCGCGGCAAGTGCGAGCAGCGCACGCTGCTTGCGCACGGTCACCGCCTCCGCGGGTGTGCCGAATTCGGCCCCGCGCCGCGCCTTCACTTCGACAAAGACGACGTCGCCGTCGTGCTCGCAGACGAGATCGATTTCTCCGCGCCCCACCCGCACGTTTCGGCCAAGCACGTGGTACCCTCGGGCAGCGAGGGCGTGCGCGGCCGCCTCTTCGCCGGCACGGCCCCGCGCGCGTCGATCCGGCGCGGCGCGCGCGGGGTGAGAACGAGTTCCGGCGGTCCGCCCGATCGCCATTCCCACGCAGGGTCCGCTACGTTATCTTGACCGGTTGGAGGTCGAAGAGCGCGAGCTGCCGCTCCGGGAGGAACGCCCGGCGGTGAATCGGCGACGGGCCGTGCCGGTCGAGGGCCGCCAGGTGCTCCGCGGTCGCGTAGCCCTTGTGGCGGGCGAACCCGTACTCCGGGTACTGGCGGTCCAGCTCGAGCATCAGGCGGTCCCGCGCGATCTTCGCCACGACTGACGCGGCGGCGATGCAGGCGCAGGTCGCATCGCCCTTTACGATCGCGGTCTGCGGCAGCCCGTTCGGGAGGACGTGCCGCCCGTCGATTAGCAGGAACCCCGGCGGCGGCGCCAGTTGCGCGACCGCTCGCTGCATCGCGAGGCGCGTGGCACCGAGGATGTTCCAGCGGTCGATCTCGGCGACGGACGCTTCGCCGACCCCGATCGCCTCAGCCCGCTCTTGGATCTCTGCGATCAGCGCCTCGCGCTCCTCACGCCGCAGCCGTTTGCTGTCGTTGAGGCCGCGGATCGGCGGCGACGGCCGGAGCACCACCGCCGCCGCGAGGACCGGCCCGGCGAGCGGGCCGCAACCCACCTCGTCGATGCCTGCGACGACCTGGCCGATGCGCAACCGCCAGCGCTCCTCACGGTAGAGGGCGCGGAGCCGAACCGTCTCGGCGCGTGACGCGGCGACCGTCCGCCGGGCGCGGTGACGCAGCTGCCGGACCGTGGCGCGCCGGTCGCGGCCCAGGGCGCGAATCAACGACTCCGGCGGGATGCGGTAGCGGGCGAGAAATTCGACGACCTCGGCCACCGAGAGGCGGCGGAGATCTACGCGCACGGGTGGTCTCCGTGCGGTACCGTCAGGACCGGCCGGCTAGTGGACGAACCCGATCCGCTGCGGCGGCCAGTAGATGAAGATCGCCTTTCCGATGATGTTGGCACGGGGTACGTACCCGAAGAACCGGCTGTCCTCGCTGTTGTTCCGATTGTCGCCGAGGACGAAATACTCGCCCTGCGGCACGGTCACGGGCCCATAGTTGCCGAAATCCGGCTTGATCGTGTACCCCTTCTCGGAAATACGTTGGCCGTTGATGTACACAACGCCTTCTTTGAGCTGCGCCTGGTTGCCCGGCAGCCCCATCACGCGCTTGACGAAGTCCCGCTGCGGGTTCAGCGGATACCGGAAGACGATCACGTCGCCGCGCTGGATCGGCTCGAACCGGTACAGGAACTTCGCCACGAGGATCCGGTCGTTGATCATGAGCGTCGGCTCCATCGAGCCGGACGGAATGTAAAAGGCCTGCACAACGAACGTGATGATGACGAGGCTGAGGACCGCCGCGAAGATGCAGGCGTCCAGCGTTTCGACGATCGAGGTCCGGACGACGGGCGGAATGGCGTAGGCCCGCTTGACGATGATCCGCGACGCGACCAGTAGAGCCGACACCCCCAGAATCATCGTGGGGATGCTGAGCGATGCCACGCCTAGCGCTTCTCCTTAATCCGGCTCTCCCGTCCGATCTTTTCGCGCAGATAGAAGAGCTTGGCCCGGCGAACGCGGCCCTTCCTGAGAATCTCGATCTTCTCGATGCGGGGGGAGTGCAGCGGGAACGTCCGCTCGACGCCGACGCCGTGCGAAATCCGGCGCACCGTAAATGCCGCGCGCAGTCCGCCGCCGCGGCGGCCGATCACGGTGCCCTCGAACGCCTGCAGACGGTCCCGCCCACCCTCGGCGACCTTCATGTGGACGCGCACCGTATCGCCGGCGGCGAACGGCGGCAGCCCCGACTTCATCTGCTGGCGTTCGATTGCGACGAGCCTCTCCATGACGCAAATGCCCCCCACCGGCGGAAGTGACAGCGCATTATAGCACGCGCGCGCGACGGGCGTCAGCCCCTGCCGCGGCGCCGGTCCACATCGTACTGCTGCTCCGCGTGCAGGTCGCGCAGCACCGCGCGGGCCTCATCGTCGAGCGCCGCGTCCTCGAGAAGATCGGGCCGGCGCGCGAGCGTCCGCCGCAGCGCTTCCCGGCGCCGCCAGCGGCGGATCTCCTCGTGGTGCCCGCTCAGCAGCACCTCCGGCACGGCGTGGCCCTCGAGGTCCGCCGGACGGGTGTAGTGCGGATGATCGAGCAGTCCGTCAAAAAACGAATCCTCGCGCACCGACGCCTCCTCGCCGACGACGCCGGGCACGAGCCTGCCCACCGCTTCGATGATCACCATCGCCGGCAGTTCGCCGCCGCTCAGCACGTAGTCGCCGATGCTGACCTCTTCCGCCCGGAGGATCTCGGCGACACGCTCGTCAACGCCCTCGTAGCGGCCACACAGCACGGTGAGCTGCGGCACGGCGGCGAGTGCGCGGGCCCACGAATGCGTGAACGGGCGGCCCTGCGGGCTGGTCAGCAGCACCGGCCCGGGTGCGCCCGCGGCCTGCCGGATCACCTCAACGGCGCGCAGAAACGGCTCCGCCTTCATCACCATCCCGGCGCCGCCGCCGTAAGGCGGCTCGTCCACGGTGCGGTGGCGGTCGTCCGTGAACCGCCGCAGGTCCCAGACGACGACGTCGAGGAGCCCCCGCGCGCGGCCGCGGCCGAGCACCCCGGCGTCGAGCGGGCCCGGAAAAACCTCCGGAAAAATCGTCACGACGTCGATGCGCATCACGACCACTCCGGCGGCCGCACGACGACCTCACCGGCCTCCAAATCGATCGACTCAATCACACCTTCGACCGCCGGGTAAAGCGTCTCCGCCCCGCCGGGCGCGCGGACCACGTACACGTCGTTGCTGCCGGTCCGCAGGACGTCGACGACCTCGCCGAGAGCGTCGCCGGCCGGCGAGCGTGCACGGAGGCCGACGACCTGAAAGATGTAGAACTGGCCCGGTGGCAGCGGCACTGCCTCCGCCGCGGGCACCTCGAGCGTCGCGCCGCGGAGCGACACAGCCTCGTCGGGCGTGTCCACCCCGGCCAGCTTCATGACGACGAACCGGCCGGATGCTTCCGCGGACTCCACCGCGACGGTGCGGACGCGGCCGCCCTGCACGAGCGCGACTTCCCTGAGACGAAGCAGCCGCTCCGGGAAGTCGGTGATCGGCAGCACGCGCACCGCGCCGCGCACGCCGTGCGGTCGCGTGACCTCGCCTACCACGATGAGTCCCTCGCGCCCCGTCTGGCGCAGGGCCGACCTCCTTAACTACCCGGAGTAATGATGCCCGACGGCGCGGCGACCGCCGACCCCGCCGGCGCGCCTTCCCTGATCTCCATCACGATCCCGTCTTTGACCAGGATCTCGGCCCGCGAGATCTTGTCGAAGAGGTTGTCGCCTACCGAGAGCTCCGCGATTCCCTCGATCGTCCCCTGGGTGAACTCGTCATTGATCTTCAGTTCCTGCGCTTCGCGCAGCCGCGCGGTGAGCTCGGCCCGCGCGGCATCCTGGCGCGCGCGCTCGATCTCGAGCTGCTGCCGGACGGCGCGGGACTGCGGCGACACCTGTCGCTCGAGGTCGAACCGCCGCGCTTGGACGTCGATCTGCTGGACGACCGCCTCGACCCGCTTGATCGCGTCCTCGAGGTCGGCCACGTAGAGCCGCTTGAAACTGTCGGTCACGATCGTCTTGATGACAATCGGCCGCTGCACGGTAATCGATGGCATGCCCCGTCCTCCTCCGTCCCCCGGCCCTACGGCCGCAGGACTTCCACGTTCACGCGCTTGCCGCTCCCCGTCGCCGCGGCGCGCGCCAGCGTGCGAATGGCCTTGATGATGCGGCCGCCGCGCCCGATCAGCTTGCCGACGTCGTCCGCGGCCACGCGGACCTCGATCGTGGCCGTTTGCGGCCCGTCGACGACCTGCACCTCGACGGCATCGGGATGATCGACGAGCGATCGCGCCACGAGCTCGACGAGGGCTTTCACCGCGGCGCCTTTGTCCGGCTCTCCTCCCACTGACGGAGGACGCCGGTCTTCTCGAGGATGACGCGGGCGGCGTCCGACGGCCGGGCGCCCTTCCGCAGCCACGCCAGCACCTTTTCCGTGTTCACCTGCATCGTCGACGGATCGGTCCGCGGGTTGTAGTAGCCGACGTTGTCGAGGTACTTCCCGCTGCGCGGGCTGTGGGAATCTGCCACCACCAGCCGGTAGAACGGTTGGCCTTTGGCCCCCCGCCGTGTCAGCCGAATCTTAACGCTCATGCGCTCTCTCCCTCCTCTCCCTGTCTACGCACGACTGTCTCGCCGCCTTCGCGGCTCCTGCCCGTCTACGGTTCGAACGACGTCGGCAGCTTGCCGAGCCTGCCGGCGCGTTTGCCCATGCTCTCGATCTGCTTGAGCATCTTCTTCGCGTCCGCGAACTGGCGCAGCAGACGGTTGACGTCCTGCACGGACGTCCCGCTGCCCCGTGCGATGCGGCGCCGGCGGCCGCCGTCGATCACCTCCGGATGCCGCCGTTCCCCGGGCGTCATCGAGTTGATCATCGCTTCGATACGGCCGAGCGTGCGTTCGTCGAATTCCCCGCCGCCCGGCAGTCCGGCGCGCTTCGCGTTGAGTCCCGGGATCATCGCCATGATCTGGTCGATCGGCCCCATCGCGCGCACCTGCCGCAACTGCTTCGTGAAGTCCTCCAGTGTGAACTCGGCGCGGCGCAACTTGCGCTCCAGCTCGCGCGCCTCGTCCACGGTGACCTGCTCCTGAGCTTTCTCAATCAGCGTCAGCACGTCGCCCATGCCGAGGACCCGCGAGGCCATTCGATCCGGATGGAACGGCTCGAGCGCTTCGAGCCGCTCGCCGGTACCGACGTACATGATCGGCACACCGAGTGTGGCGGCCACGGACAGCGCGGCCCCGCCGCGGGCGTCGCCGTCGAGCTTGGTGAGAATCACGCCGTCGAGGGGCACCGCGCGATGGAAGCCTTCGGCCATCCTTACCGCGTCCTGCCCGGCCATCGCATCGAGCACGAGCAGCGTGTAGTGCGGTGACACCGTCGCCCGAAGCCGCACGAGTTCTGCGACGAGGTCGCCGTCGACGTGGAGGCGCCCGGCGCTGTCGACGATAAGCGTATCGGCGACGCGGTCCCTGCACACATCGAGCGCGCGCCGCGCCACCGCCACGGCGTCCTCACCCGCCGCCGGTGTGACCACGGTGACCCCGGCGCGCTGGCCCACGATCTCCAGTTGGCGGACCGCCGCCGGGCGTGAGAGGTCGGCCGCGGCGAGCACGGGCGTGCGGCCCCGTTTCATGAGGTGCAGCGCGAGCTTGCCGGCCGTGGTGGTCTTGCCGGTACCGTGCAGCCCCGCAAGCAGAATCACGGTCGGCGGCTGCGGCGCCGGCACGAGCCCGCGGTGCGCCCCGCCGAGCAGGCGAACGAGTTCCGCGTGCACGATCTGCACGACCTGCTGGCCTGGTGTGAGGCTCTTCCAGACCTCCTGGCCGACGGCCGCCTCGCGTACGCGCGCGACGAAGTCGCGCGCGATCTTCACGTTCACGTCTGCCTCGAGCAGCACCAAGCGGATCTCCCGCAGCGCCTGATCCACGTCCGCCTCGGAAAGGGCGCCGCGGCCGCGGAGGCGGCTCACGATCCCGCCGAGCCTGGTCTGCAACTGCTCAAACATCGCATCCCTCGTACACTCGAAATCCCCCGCCCCGCTCCGTCTCTTGGACGCGCCCGAAGACCTCGTTCATGCAGCGGGCGAGCGTCCGCGCGCCCTGGCTGGTGCGCGCGACCAGGTAGAACCGGCCGCCCGGCGCGAGGTGCGCGTGCGCTTCCTCAAGCAGGCGGAGCACCACCGCGCGGCCGGCGCGGATCGGCGGGTTCAGCAGTATCAGGTCGAACCGCGCATCGCCGACCGGCGCGCAGCCGTCGCCCGCCCGCGCCTCCGCGTTCGTCAAGCCGTTGCCGCGAATGTTCGCGGCGGCGAGCGCCGCGGCGCGGGGATTGATGTCCACCAGCGTCACCCGCGCATGGAGCGCGCGGGCCGCCATGACGATCCCGAGCGCGCCGTAGCCGGAACCGAGGTCGAGAATCGTCGTCGCGTCTCCCGGATCCACCGCCTCCAGCAAGAGACGCGTGCCGCGGTCCACACCGCCGCGCGCAAAGACCCCCGCCGCGGTCTGAAACCGGAACTCGCGTCCACCGTCCTCGAACCGGATCGTGCGACCCCGGCCCTCCACCGGCG
>DATEGA010000246.1:0-8757 GCA_035280345.1 bacterium
CCCCCGGCGAAGCGCGGTGCCGGCATGCGCCTCGACGAACGGCTCGTGCGGGACGGCTTCGCCGAGACCCGGGCGCGCGCGCAGGCCGCGGTGCTCGCCGGACGTGTGACGGTCGACGGCGCCGTCGTGGACAAGCCGGGCCGGTGGATCGCACCGGAGATGCGGGTCAAGATGACCGCGCCGGCCCACCCGTACGTGGGACGGGGCGGCGTGAAGCTCGCGCACGCGCTCGAGTCCTTCGGCATCCAGGTCCGCGGCCGCGCTGCCATCGACCTCGGCGCGAGCACCGGCGGCTTCACCGACTGCTTGCTCCGCGCGGGCGCGGCGCGCGTGTACGCGGTGGACGTGGGGCACGGACAGCTCGCGTGGACGCTGCGGCAGGATCCGCGCGTCGTCGTCATGGAGGACACGAACGCACGGGGGCTCACCCCGGGCCGGTTCGCCGGTCCGGTGGATCTCGTCACCGCGGACCTCTCGTTCATCAGCCTGCGCCTGCTGTGGGGCGTGATCGCATCGCTCGTCCGCCCGGACGGCGACGTGGTGGTGCTCGTCAAGCCGCAGTTCGAGGCGGGACGGACCGCGGTCGGCCGCGGCGGCGTCGTGCGGGATCCGGCGGTGCATTCCGCGGTGCTCGAGGACGTCCTCGCCGCGGCGGCGCGCGACGGACTCGCGCCCCGTGCGGTAACAGCCTCGCCGATCACCGGCCCGGCGGGGAACATCGAGTACCTCGTGCATCTGCGCCGCCTTTCCTCGCGCGCGGCGGCGTCCGGTGCCTCCCCCCCTTCGGGGGCTAGCCGGCGGGACGCGCCGGCGTTGCCGGACATCGCGGCCGCGATCGGGGACGCGCACCGGCGGTTCGGACACGGCGCATGAAGGCCGTCGGGTTAAGCGTGAACGTGGAGAAGCTGCGGGCCGACCCGGAGGTCGGACGACTTGCGCGCGCGGCGGTCACGCTGCTCACGTCGCGGCACGTCGATGTCTTGGTCAACCGGGAAAGCGCGCAGACGCTCGGCCTGCCGGAGCTCGGCGTGGCGGCGCCCGACCTGGCCCGGCGGGTGGAAATGCTGGTCGTCTTCGGCGGCGACGGCACGATCCTGTATGCGGCGCGGCAGGCGGCGCCCGCGGGCATCCCGATACTCGGCGTCAACCTCGGCGGCTTCGGCTTTCTCGCCGAGGTGCACGACCGGGCGGTGGACGACGCGCTGCTGCGCGTACTCGCGGGCGACTACCGGGTGGACGAGCGGATGATGCTGCAGGGACAGGTCTGCCGCCGCGGCCACGGCGACGCCGGCGAGCGCGTTGTGCGCGAGCTGCTGGCGCTCAACGACGTCGTCGTCACCAAGAGCGGATACGCCCGGCTGCTGCGCATCCGCACCGACATCAACGAGGATCACCTCGCGACGCACCTCGCCGACGGCCTGATCGTGGCGACGCCGACCGGGTCGACCGCGTACTCGCTGTCGGCCGGCGGGCCGATTCTGCACCCCGATCTCCAAGCGATCGTGCTCACGCCGATCTGCGCGCACACCCTGAACGCGCGGGCGGTGGTCCTGTCGGCGGACGAAGCGATCACGATTCGGGTCGAGCCGACCGGTGCGCCGTCCGTTCTGACGGTCGACGGCCAGGAGGGCGAGCCGCTCGAGCCCGATGACATCGTGCGGGTGGCCCGCGCGCCGTGCCGGACGCGGCTTGTCCGGTTGGGACGCACCGGCTTCTACCGCTTGCTGCGCGACAAGTTGGCGTGGGGCGGCGAGCGATGAGGGAACCAGTGGGGGCAGGTCGAACAGGCCGGAGACCGCGAGGGCCGGCGCCGACGGGGGGACGCAGCCGATGACGCAGCCGATGACGAAGTTCATTTTCATCACCGGAGGCGTCGCCTCGGCGCTCGGGAAGGGGATCACGTCGGCCTCGCTCGGACGGCTGCTGAAGAGCCGCGGGTGGCGGGTCAGCGCGCTCAAGTTCGACCCGTACGTCAACGTCGACGCCGGCACGATGAACCCATTCCAACACGGCGAGGTCTTCGTGACCGACGACGGCGCCGAGACCGACATGGACCTGGGGCACTACGAGCGGTTCATCGACGAGAACCTCGGGCGCGACAACAACACGACGACCGGGAAGATCTACGGCGCGGTGATCGCGCGGGAGCGCCGCGGCGAGTACCTGGGCGGCACGGTGCAGGTCATTCCCCACGTGACCAACGAGATCCGCGACGAGATCAGCCGCGTCGCGCGCCTCCAGCGCGCCGACGTGATCATCGTCGAAGTCGGCGGAACGGTCGGGGACATCGAAAGCCTCCCGTTCCTCGAGGCGATCCGGCAGTTCCGGCGGTACGTCGGCGACGCCAACGTGATGTACGTCCACGTCTCGCTGATCCCGTACCTCCGCGGCGCCGGCGAGCTCAAGACCAAGCCGACCCAGCACAGCGTGAAGGAGCTGCGCAGCATCGGCATCCATCCGGACGTCATCGTCTGCCGCACGGAGCGGCCGCTCTCGCGCGGCCTGCGCGACAAGCTGGCGCTGTTCTGCGACGTGGGGCCTGAGGCCGTGATCCAGTCCGCGGACGCCCAGAGTGTGTACGAGGTGCCGCTCGTGCTGGAGGACGAAGGCCTGGCGCGCATCGCGGAAAAGCGCCTCGACCTGCCGGTCCGCGCCCCGGACCTCGCTGCCTGGCGGGTGATGGTGGACCGCCTGCTGAACTCCCCCGACGTGATTGAGATCGTGCTCGTCGGCAAGTACATGGGCAACGAAGATTCCTACATCAGCATCGAAGAAGCGCTCCGGCACGGGGGCATCGCGACCGGATGCCGGGTGCGCATCGTGAAGCAGGACTCGGAGGAGCTCGAGGCGCTCGACGAGGCCGCGGTGGCGGCGCGGCTCGGGCGGTTCGACGGGATCCTGGTCTGCCCGGGCTTCGGCGCGCGCGGCGTCGAGGGCAAGGTGAAGGCCGCGCAGTTCGCCCGCACGCACGGCGTCCCGTTCTTCGGGGTGTGCTACGGCATGCAGTGGGCCGTCGTCGAGTTCGCACGCCATGTCTGCGGGCTCGAAGGCGCCAACACCACGGAGGTGGACCCCGCCACGCCGCACCCGGTGATCGATCTGCTGCCCGAGCAGAAGGCCGTGACGGAGAAGGGAGGCACGATGCGGCTCGGCCTGTACCCGTGCCGGCTCGCGCCGGGGTCGCTGGCCCACGCCGCCTACGGCGCGGACGACGTCGGCGAGCGCCACCGGCACCGCTTCGAGGTCAACAACGAATATTTGCCGGTCCTCACCCGCCACGGGCTGCGCGTGACCGGACTGTATCCTGAGCGCAACCTCGTGGAGATCGTTGAGCTGCCCGGCCATCCGTGGTTCCTCGGCACGCAGTTCCACGCGGAATACCGCTCGCGCCCGACGCGGCCGCATCCGCTCTACCGGTCCTTCGTGGCAGCGGCACTCGCGCGGCGCCGGCGGATTGACACCTCGGCCCTTCGCCCGCAGGAGTCGGGGGCCGAGATCCGGGCGACGGCCACGTAGCCCCGTCCCCCCTGCGGGGCCTCGCCGCAGGCGGCGCAGGGGGGACCGGCGCCCGGTACGAACGGGTTACAGCACCGCTTGTGTGCCTGACATCCTGCTCCGGGAGGACACGCATCAATGGGCGCGATCTGGATCAACGGCCGGTTCGTTTCCAAAGAAGAGGCCACCGTCTCCGTCTACGACCACGGGTTTCTCTACGGCGACGGCATCTTCGAAGGTATCCGGTGCTACAACGGACGCGTGTTCAAGCTCGAGGAGCATGTCGACCGGCTCTTCCAGTCCGCGAAGACCATGCGCCTCGAAATGCCGATCGACCGTGGTGCGGTGATCCAGGCGATCGTGGACACCGTGCGCAAGTCGGGGCTTCGCGATGCGTACATCCGGCCCGTGGTGTCGCGCGGGCCCGGGGACCTGGGCATCGATCCGCGGAAGTGCCCCAAGGCCAACTTCGTCATCATCGTCGACTCGATCCAGCTGTATCCGGAGGAGGCATACCGGAACGGCTTGCGCGTCATCACGGCGTCCACCCGGCAGCGGCCGGTCGACGTGCTGAACCCGCGGATCAAAACCTGCAACTACCTCAACAACATCATGGCGCGCCTCGAGGCCAACCTCGCCGGCGTCGATGAAGCCCTCATGCTGACCGCGGAGGGGTACGTCGCCGAATGCACCGCGGACAACGTCTTCATCGTGAAGGCAGGCCGCGTGCTCACGCCGCCGGCCTACATCGGCATTCTTGAGGGCGTGACCCGGCGGGCGGTGCTCGACCTCTGCGGCGGGCTCGGGGTCCTCGCGTCCGAGCACATCATCACGCTCCACGACATCTACACGGCCGACGAGTGTTTCCTGAGCGGCACGGGCGCGGAGCTCGGTCCGGTGGTCCTGGCCGACGGGCGCGCCATCGGCACCGGCAAACCTGGGCCGATCACGATGAAGATTCTGGCGGCGTTCCGCGACCTGGCGTCCCGCGAGGGTACGCCGGTCTACGAAACCACCGGCGCCCGCGGCGGCGACTGAGCGCCGCCGTCCCTCCGCGCACGAGGGTTCGATGACGGGCGCCACACGGGTGCTCGGCAGCCGCCGGCTGTTCGGGGGCCGCGCGTTTTCGGTCCGGGCGGACGAGCTGGAAAGTCCCACCGGCCGGCGCTACACCTTCGAACTCGTGGAACATCCCGGGGCTGTCTCGATAGTCGCGCTGCTGCCCGGCCGAGAAATCGTGCTTGTGCAGCAGACGCGTCACGCGGTCGGCCGCCGGCTCTTCGAAATTCCGGCCGGCACGCTCGAACCGCCGGAGACCCCCGAGGCCTGCGCGCGCCGGGAACTCGCGGAGGAGGCCGGCTACGGCGCGCACACCTGGGAACGCCTCGCGACGTTCTACCCGGCGCCCGGCATCTCCAACGAGCAGATGCACCTGTTTCTCGCCGAGGATCTGCATCCGGTCCAGGCGGAACGTGAGGAGGAAGATCTGACGGTGCACCGCGTCCCGCTCGCGGTCGCGCGGCGGCTCGTCGCCACGGGGGAGATCTCCGACGGGAAGTCGATCGTCGGCGTCCTGCTGGCGGCCGAACGTTTCGGCGTGACCCCGGCGTGATCTTCCCGCGTTAGCCGCCGTGGCGCGCGACGCATGCGGCCGCTGTACGCGCGTGATCGTCATCGTACTGGACAGCTGCGGGATCGGCGCGGCGCCCGATGCCGCACGCTACGGCGACGAAGGTTCGAGCACGCTGCCGCACACCGCGGCGGCCTGCGGCGGTCTCCGGCTGCCGGTGCTGGGACGCCTCGGGCTCGGACGCCTCGCGGAGATCGCCGGCGTGCCGCCGGCAGAGCATCCCGCGGGCGCGTCCGGCATCCTGACGGAGGTGTCGGCCGGAAAGGACAGCACCACCGGCCATTGGGAACTGATGGGGCTTGTGCTCGAGCGGCCGTTTCCGACGTATCCTCGCGGCTTTCCGCTCGAGGTCGTCGAGCCGTTTGAAGCGCGGATCGGCCGCCGTGTACTCGGCAACCGGCCCGCGTCCGGGACCGTCATCATCGCCGAACTCGGCGAGGAGCACATGCGGACCGGCCGGCCCATCGTCTATACGTCCGCGGACAGCGTCTTCCAGATTGCCGCCCACGAATCCGTGATTCCGGTGGACGATCTCTACCAAATGTGCGAGATCGCGCGGACCATTCTGACCGGCCCGCACGCGGTCAGCCGCGTGATCGCGCGGCCGTTCGTCGGGGAGCCCGGCCGGTTCGTCCGCACCGACCGCCGGCGGGACTTTTCCGTGGCCCCGCCGCGCGAGACCGTGCTCGACCGGCTCGTCGCTGGCGGCGTACCCGTCGCGGCCATCGGCAAGATCGCGGACTTGTTCGCGGGCCGCGGCGTCACGAGGTCGGTCCACACCCACGACGACATGGACGGGATGACGCAGACCGTTCGCACGCTCGCCACCCTCGAGCGCGGGCTTGTCTTCACGAACCTGGTCGATCTCGACACCCTCTACGGTCACCGCAACGACCCGAAAGGTTACGGGGCGGATCTCGAGCGGATCGACGCCAGGCTTCCCGAGGTGCTGGAGCATCTCGGCGCCTCGGATCTCCTCCTGATCACGGCCGATCACGGCAACGATCCGACGACCAGTAGCACCGATCACTCGCGGGAGGTCGTCCCGCTCGTAGTGGCGGGCCCCGGCGTCCGGGGCGGCACGGACCTCGGCGTGCGTCCCACGTTCGCGGACGTGGGGGCGACGGTGGCCGACGCCCTGGGGGTCCACGGCACGGGCGCCGGCACAAGCCTGCTGGACCGGGTGCTGCGGCCGTGACCCAGTCCGGCGCGCCGGACGTTCGAGCGGCCCTTCACGACGCGGCCGCCGCGGTACGCGCGCACGCACGCCTCGTGCCGCGCTGCGGCATCGTGCTCGGCAGCGGCCTCGGCGGGTTGGCGGACGAGATCGACGCGGAGACCGTCGTCCCGTACTCGGCGATTCCGCATATGCCGGTGCCGACCGCCAAGGGCCACGCCGGCACACTAGTGCTGGGACGGCTGGACGGGTGTGCCATCGCGGCGCTGAGCGGCCGTGTACATCTCTACGAAGGGTACACGCCGGCGGACGTCGTCTTTGCCGTCCGGCTGCTCGCCGCGCTCGGCGCACCGGTGCTCATCCTGAGCAATGCCGCCGGTGGGCTTAATCCCGAATTTCACCGGGGCGACCTGATGCTGCTCACCGATCATCTCAACCTCACCGGGACGAACCCGCTCGTCGGTCCAAACGACGAGCGCCTCGGACCGCGGTTCCCGGACATGTCGCAGGCATACGATCGGAGGCTGCGGCGGCTCGCTGAGGAAGCGGGGCGCGCGGCCGGGACGCCGCTGCGCACCGGCGTCTACGCGGGCGTGCTCGGGCCGTCCTACGAGACGCCGGCCGAGATCCGGTTGATCCGTGCGCTCGGCGCCGACGCGATCGGCATGTCGACCGTGCTCGAGACGATCGCCGCGCGGCACGCCGCGATGCGTGTCCTCGGCATCGCGGTCATCACGAACGCGTCTGGAGGCCCGGGCGCCGCGGCGGCGGACGACCGATCGTTGAGCCATGAGGACGTGTTGGCCGCGGCGGCGGCGGTTGGGCCGCGCCTGGTCAGCGTCGTGCGCTCGGTCGTACGCGCGCTGCCGGCCGGCGGGGGCGACGCGCGCGTGCCTCGCGAGACTCGGCGAGACGGGTGAGGGCCTTCGGTCCCAACTCCATCGAGATCCATGCCGTGACCGTTTCCGCGCCGAGGCGCCGGTAGAATCTGATCGCCGGGGTGTTCCAGCGGAGCACGCTCCACGCGATGCGCCCGCACCCCGCCCGCACAGCGATGCGCGCCACCGCGCGCATCAGCGCAAGCCCGGCGCCCTCCCCGCGGGCCTCGGGCAGCACGAAGATATCCTCGATGTAGAGCGTCGGCCGCCCCGCGAACGTCGAGTACGTCATGAGGTACACGGCGACGCCGATCGGTTCCGCGCCCCGGCGGCAGATCAGCGCCTTGAAGTAGGGGCGCCGCCCGGACCCGTGCCGGCGCAGGACCGTGGGGGTCGACCTGACCCGCCGGTGCCGCCGCTCATAGACGGCGAGACCCATCACCAGCTTCCAGACCGTGGTGAAGTCACGGGCAGTAGCCGGGCGTACCGTAATGGCGTGGCGCGCGATCGCAGTGTCCTCCCGCCGGCAGTTCGTCGCGAACGGCGGCTCGGCTTCGACGCGGCGCGGGGCTCGGCCTCCCCGCTTAGAGCATGACCGGTACCGGAGGTGTGCCCCGCGCCCAAGGGAAAGACCATGGGGCGGCGCCGTGATGCGACCTTATGACGTCATCAGAACAAAACGGGACGGCAGAGCCCTCCCGGCGGAGGTGGTCCGCGACTTCGTCGGCGCGTACGTGGCCGGCGACGTCTCCGACATCGAAATGACCGCCTTTCTCATGGCGGTCTTTTTCAAGGGGCTCTCGCCGCCCGAGACCGCCGCGCTCACGCAGGCGATGGTCGATAGCGGCGAGACGCTGGACCTCAGCGGCGTCCACGGCCCGACCGTTGACAAGCACAGCACGGGCGGCGTCGGTGACAAGACTTCGCTGGTCGTGGTACCGCTCGCGGCGAGCGCCGGCGCGCGCGTGGCGAAGCTGTCGGGGCGCGCGCTCGGCCACACCGGCGGGACGCTCGACAAGCTCGAGGCGATCCCCGGGGTGCGCGTGGAGCTCGAACCGGACGCCCTCGTCGCCCAGGTCAACCGCGTGGGGTGCGCGATCGCCGGCCAATCGGCCAAGCTCGTGCCGGCGGACAAGCGCCTGTACGCGCTGCGCGACCGCACCGCCACCGTCGAGAGCGTTCCGTTGATCGCGTCGAGCGTGATGAGCAAGAAGATCGCGGCCGGCAGCCGCGCGATTGTACTCGACGTCAAAACGGGCAGCGGCGCGTTCATGAAGACCGCGGCTGAATCGCGCGCCCTCGCCGACACGATGGTGGCGATCGGGCGGGCCGCCGGCCGCCGCACGGCCGCGGTGCTGAGCAGCATGGAACAGCCCCTCGGCCGGTCGATCGGGAACGCCGTCGAAGTGGAGGAAGCGATTCGCACGCTGCGCGGGGAGGGACCGGACGACCTGCGGGAACTCTCGCTGACGCTTGGGGCGGAGATGCTCCTGCTCGCGGGGATCGCGCCCAACGCCGCCGCGGCCCGGGAGCGCCTCCTCGCCGCGCTGGCGCGGGGCGACGGCGCCCGCACGCTC
>DATEGA010000247.1:0-16681 GCA_035280345.1 bacterium
CACGGCTGTACCGCTCGAACGAGGAGCGCCAAACCGCGTTTCCGAAATGGCTCCACTACTACAATCATCATCGCCCTCACACGGCGCTAGAAGGACGGGTTCCAGCTACCGTGAGTGTCAACAACGTGTGTGGGAACCACAACTAGCGCCCTCCCGCGCGCGCCAGCCCCACCGCGGCGCGGGCGCCCTCCTCTGGGTCAACGCCGGCCGTGATACCGGCCGCCTTCAGAATCTCGCGCGCCTCCACTTCGTTCGTCCCGGTGAGCCGGATGCTCGCCGGCACGCGCGGCGGCCGCTTCACGATGCCGCGGGCGATGTCGTCGCAGCGCGTGATGCCGCCGAAGATGTTGATGAACAGCGCGCGAACGCCGGGTTTGCGCTGCACGAGCTCGATGGCCGCCGTCATCCCTTCCTCGCTCGCGCCGCCACCGACGTCGAGGAAGTTGGCCGCCCGCCCTCCGAAATGCGCCAGCAAATCAAGCGTGCTCATGACGAGGCCGGCGCCGTTGCCGATCACGGCGATGTCGCCGTCCAGCTCGACGTAGGCGAGCCCGTGCTCGCGCGCCTCGCGCTCGAGCGCCGTCATCTCCTCCGACGGCGGGAGGTCCCGGTGCCGGTAGGCCGCGTTGTCGTCCAAGACAAGCTTGGCGTCCACGCAGAGAAGGTGGCCGCCGGCCAGCGCGAGCGGATTGATCTCCGCGAGCTCCGCGTCCTCGTCCCAGCACAGGCGGTAGAGCGTGGTCGCGATCTTCGTGAACTCCTCGAGCAGCGTTCCGCTAAAGCCGAGCCGCCGCCCGAGGCTCCGCGCGGCGAAGGCGGGCACGCCGAGGCACGGATCGACGTCGAGGCGGGCGATTTTCTCCGGCGTTTCGCGGGCGACCGTTTCAATCTCGACGCCGCCGGCCGCCGACGCGATGCCGGCGACCCGGCGCGCGCCGCGGTCGGTCACGAACGCAAGGTAGTATTCCGCGTCGATCTCCGCCGCGGGCACCACGAGAACGCGGTTGACTCGCTCGCCCTTGATGTCCATGCCGAGGATCGCGCGGGCGTGCGATTCGGCCTCGGCCGGCGTGTTGGCCAGCTTGACGCCGCCCGCCTTGCCGCGCCCGCCCACCAGGACCTGGGCCTTCACGACGACCGGGTAGGTGACCGTCAGCCCGCGCACAGCTTCCGGCCGGTCGATCACGGTACCGGCCTGGACCGGCAGGCCGTAACGCGCGAAGACTTCTTTGGCCTGATACTCGTGCAGCTTCATCGGGGGTGCGGCCGCAGGCGCGCTACAACTTCAGCAGCGTGACGTTCTCGCGGATGCTGGCCACCGCGGCGTCGAACCCTTGGCGCTCGTCCACCGACAGCGGCGCTTCGAAGATACGCTCGATGCCGCCCGCGCCGAGTACCACCGGCGTCCCCACGTAGAGGTCGCGCACGCCGTACTGGCCGGCAAGGTACGCCGAGACGGGGAGGACGCGCTTCCGGTCGAGGAGGATGGCTTCGACCATCTGCGTGATCGCGGCTCCGGGGGCGAAGAAGGCGCTGCCCGTCTTCAAGAGATTCACGATCTCGGCGCCGCCCTTCCGCGTGCGCTCGACGACCGCGGCGATCTTGTCCGGCGGCAGCCACTTCGAGAGCGGCAGGCCGCCGATCGTGGCCAGGCTGGCCAGCGGCACCATGTGCGTGTCGCTGTG
Source organism: bacterium (assembly GCA_035280345.1). Taxonomy (GTDB): domain Bacteria; phylum Sysuimicrobiota; class Sysuimicrobiia; order Sysuimicrobiales; family Segetimicrobiaceae; genus DASSJF01. The sequence continues at coordinate 1,686 of DATEGA010000247.1, forward strand.
CGCGCCCACGACCATCGCGGCGACGTCCAGCACCGATACTCCGGCGGCCTCCGCGATGAACGTCCGAAACCGCGTACTGTCGAGCGCGCCGCTTTGTCCTATCACGCGCTCCGGCGGGAAGCCGCTCACCTTGTAGGCCAGATACACCATCGCGTCGAGCGGGTTGGTGACGACGATGAGGCAGGCGTCCGGGGACCGCTTGGTCACCTCCTGTGTGACGTTCCGGACGATGCCGGCGTTGACGTTGAGAAGATCTTCACGGCTCATGCCGGGCTTGCGCGCCACGCCGGCGACGATGACGACGACGTCGGAGCCTTCGGTCTCGTCGTACCGGTTGGTGCCGGTCAGGCGCAGGTCGAAGCCTTCGATCGGTCCGGCCTCGCCGAGATCAAGGGCCTTGCCCTGCGGCATGCCCTCGATGACGTCGACGAGCACCACGTCGGCGAGGCGCCGCGAGACGATCCACTGGGCCGCGGAGTGTCCGACGTTGCCGGCGCCGACGATTGAGACTTTCGCGCGGGTGCGTGCCACCTGCAACTCCCCTTTCTACGTGCCGCGGGGCTCCTTCCGGCCGCCGAAGCGGCGGAGCAGCGCGCGCCACGGATCGAAGTGATCGTCCGCGGTGCGCTCCTTGAGCGGAATGATCGCGTTGTCCGTAATGTGGATGCCTTCCGGGCAGACCTCTTCGCAGCACTTCGTGATGTTGCAGTACCCAATGCCGCCCTTGCCCGCGAGCAGGTCGGTCCGGGTCAGGGTGTCTTTCGGATGCATCTCGAGCGCGGCGATGCGGACCATGAACCGCGGCCCGTAGTAGCGGTTCGTGCCGCCGTGCTCGCGCAGCACGTGGCAGACATCCTGGCACAGGAAGCACTCGATGCATTTGCGGAACTCGAAGAGGCGCTCCACGTCGACCGGCGTCATCCGCCACGCCTGCGCGCGCGCGTCTTCGGCGGACGGCGTGAACGGCGGGATCTCCTTGTTCACGCGGTAGTTCCACGAAACGTCGGTGACGAGGTCTTTGAGCAGCGGAAACACCTTGATCGGCCGGACCGTGATCGGCGCGCCGCCAAATTCGTCCACGCGGGTCTTGCACATGAGACGCGGCTTGCCGTTGATCTCGGCGCTGCAGGAGCCGCACTTCGCCGCCTTGCAGTTCCACCGGCAGGCCAGCGTGCCGTCGAAGTGCGCCTGAATGTAGTGGATCGCGTCGAGGACAACCATGCCCTCCATCGGCGGCACGATGTACTCTGTGAGGTCGCCGCCCTTCGCGTCGCCCCGGAAGACGTGGAAGATCTGATCGGCCATCGCGCTCCGTTCTCCTACCGCACCGACTTGACCACGGTTTGCCCCTGCACGAGCTTGGCCAGTTCGGGCGGCACCTGCGGCACCGCCCGCGTCCGGATGGCCATGCGGCCGTGCTCCCTGACGGCGACCATGTTCTTCTTCCCCCACTCCGGATTCTGGTCAGGGAAGTCAAGCCGCCAGTGCGAGCCGCGGCTCTCCGCGCGCTCGATGGCGCAGCGGAAGATCGCCTCCGCGAGCGTCAGCATGAACCGCACGTCGCGGCATTCGTGCCAGCCGGGGTTGAAGAGCATCGAGCCGCCGGCGTGCAGATGCTCGGCGCGCACCTGCAGGGCCAGCACCTTGTCGAGCCCCTGCCGCAGGCCGTCGCCCGTCCGCGCAATGCCGGCGTGCTCGGCCATCACCGCCTGCAGCTCTTCGTGAACCGTGTACGGATTCTCGCGCCCTTCGGCCTCGAACGGCCGCCGCAAGAGGCGCCGCTCCTCGTCCGCCTGCGCGTCGTCGATACGCGGCACCCCCGACACGCCCTTGACGTAGTGGGCGGCGTGTTCGCCCGCGCGCTTGCCAAAGACAATCAGATCGCTCAGCGAGTTGCCGCCGAGGCGGTTGGCGCCGTGGAGGCCCGCCGCCACCTCGCCGGCCGCGAACAGACCCGGCACCGTTGTCTGCCCGGTGCCCGCCTCGACCCGCACACCGCCCATCACGTAGTGGATCGTCGGCGCGACTTCCATCGGCGACTTCGTGATGTCGATGTCGGCCAGCTTGTGGAACTGTTCCCACATGCTCGGCAGCTTCTTCTTGATGTTCGCCGCGCCGAGGTGGGAGATGTCAAGCCACGCGCCGCCGTGCGGCGTCCCGCGGCCCGCCTGCACTTCTTTGTAGATCGAGCGCGCCACGACGTCCCGGCTGCTGAGATCCTTCTTCACGGGATCGTAGCGCTCCATGAAACGCTCGCCCTCAGAGTTGCGGAGGATGCCGCCCTCGCCCCGGACCGCTTCCGTGACCAGAATGCCGCGCACGCCCGGCGGCCACACCATGCCGGTGGGATGGAACTGCACCATCTCCATGTCCATCAGCTCCGCGCCGGCCTCGTAGGCCATGGCGCAGCCGTCGCCGGTGCACTCCCAGGAGTTACTGGTGACCTTGTACAGCTTGCCCCAGCCGCCGGTCGCGAGCACGACCGCCTTCGCCCGGAACACCACGAACCGTCCGGTCTCGCGGATGTAGCCGAACGCGCCGGCGATTCGGTCCCCGTCCTTGAGCAGGCGGGTCAACGTCACTTCCATGTTCACATCGATGCCGGAGTGGATCGCCTTGTCCTGGAGCGTCCGGATCATCTCCAAGCCGGTGCGGTCGCCGACGTGGCAGAGGCGCCTGTAGCTATGGGCGCCAAAGGGCCGCTGCAGAATCCGGCCGTCCGGCGTGCGGTCGAAGAGGCCGCCCCAATGCTCCAGTTCGTAGACGCGCTCGGGCGCCTCGCGCGCGAAGATCTCGACCATGCGGTAGTCGTTGATCATCTGGCCGCCCCGCATGGTGTCACCGAAGTGCACTTCCCAATTGTCCTCGGGATCCACGTTGCCGAGCGCCGCGGCGATGCCGCCTTCGGCCATCACGGTGTGGGCCTTGCCGAGAAGCGACTTGCAGACGAGGCCGACGGAGACGCCGCCGTCCGCGGCCGCGATCGCGGCGCGCAGCCCGGCGCCGCCCGCGCCGACGATCAGGACGTCGTACTGGCGCTCGTCATACCAATCGGCCACGAGATCGTCTCCCCCTCAGCGCGCAATCCTAAAACAGCTTCGGATCACCGATCGCCCCGGCGCCCAGCAGCCTGACGAACACGTCGGCGAGACCGACGGAGAACAGGCTCAACCACGCCCACGCAGCGTGGTGGGCGGTCAACCGGCCCACGCCCAGCCGCAGGCGCGCCCGCAGCAGCCCGCCGCGCGCGCAAGAGTAGCAGTCGAGATTACCGCCCGCAAGATGCCGGAACGCATGGCAGCCGAAGGTGTAGCCGGAGAGCAGAACGACGTTCGCGAGAAACAACAGCGAGCCGAAGTGCACCGAGAACGCGCCGTTCGGGAAGAACGTGTCGATCGCGTCCTTCCACAAGAAGAGCAGCACGACGATCGCGACGTACAGGAAGTAGCGATGAAAGTTGCTCAGGATGAATGGGAACCGGGTCTCGCCGGAGTATCCGCCGCGGCGCTCCGGCACCATGCACGACACGGGATCCATGAAGTACGAGCGGTAGTAGGCCTTGCGGTAGTAGTAGCACGTCGCCCGGAAGCCGAGCGGCGCCCAGAGCACCCAGAACGCCGGCGAAATCGGGATGCCGTTGATCCGCACCGGCGGCGAATAAAACGGCGAGAGATAGGGCGCGACGTAGCCGTGCCCCTGCAGCGCCACCCAGATCGAATAGATGCCGAACGCCGTCAGCACCGTGACCGTGGCGGCGGGCTGCAGCCACCACGGGATCGCCGGGGCAGACGAGCCGTGCGTGCTGCGAAGTGCCTGATCGCTCATGGGAACCTTCCGGATTGGTCGACTGGGCGATCCACGTGCGCTGCTTCGACGGTTTCGGGTCATACGAAGGGGTTTCCTCCCCCGCGGCATACTATACGCGCGGGCCCGCCCGTCTTAGCGTGGAGGACGATGTTGAATTTCAGCGACATCCTCTGGATCTTGTTCATCATCTCGTTCATTCAGCCGATCCTGCAGCGCCAGTGGCAGCAGGCCGCCCGCATCCGCGCGCTGCAGGGCCTCGAGCGATCGCGTGGGTCCCGCGCGATCGCGCTGATCCACCGCCAGGAGACCATCAGCCTGCTCGGCATCCCGATCGCGCGCTACATCGACATCCAGGACTCCGAGGACGTGCTGCGCGCGATCCGCCTCACGCCGCCCGACCTGGCGATCGACGTGATCCTGCACACGCCGGGCGGCCTCGTGCTCGCGGCGGAACAGATCGCGCGGGCCCTGCGCAACCACACGGGCCGTGTCACCGTCTTCGTTCCGCACTACGCGATGTCCGGCGGCACGCTGATCGCGCTGGCCGCGGACGAAATCGTGATGGACGCGCACGCGGTGCTCGGCCCCGTCGACCCGCAGCTGGGCCAGTATCCCGCCGCGTCCATCGTCAGCGTCGCGGAGCGCAAGCCGATCGAGCGGATCGACGACGATACGCTCATCCTCGCCGACGTCGCGAAAAAGGCGCTGCGCCAGGTCCACGCCGCGGTCATCGAGCTCGCGGCGCGGCGCCTGCCGGCCGAGCGGGCCCTCGCGCTCGCGGATCAGCTCGCCACCGGCCAGTGGACGCACGATTACCCGATCACCGTCGACGAGGCGCGGACACTCGGGTTCACGGTCTCCACGGAGATGCCGCGCGCCGTCTACGAGCTGATGGACCTGTATCCGCAGGCCGGGAACCGGCGGCCGTCCGTGCAGTACGTGCCCCTGCCGTACCGTGGGCCGGCCGCGCCGCCGCTGCCGCGCGGCGGCGACCGAAAGTAAAGGAGCGCCGATGGCAAAGATCACCGTGAAGCGTCCGATCGTGGAGATGGAAGGCGACGAGATGGCGCGGATCATGTGGCAGTGGATCCGCGAGCGCCTGATTCTTCCCTACCTCGACGTCGACCTCAAGTACTACGACCTCTCGATCCAGAAGCGCGACGCGACCGACGACCGCATCACCGTCGACGCGGCGAACGCGGTGCGCGAATACGGCATCGGCGTCAAGTGCGCCACGATTACGCCGGACGAGGCGCGCGTCAAGGAGTTTTCGCTCAAGCAGATGTGGCGCAGCCCGAACGGCACGATCCGCAACATCCTCGACGGCACGATCTTCCGCGAGCCGATCATCTGCCGGAACGTGCCGCGCCTAGTCCCGGCCTGGGACAAGCCGGTCGTCGTGGCCCGCCACGGGTTCGGCGACCAGTACCGGGCGCAGGACTTCCGGTTCCCGGGCCCGGGCACGCTCACCGTGTCGTTCACACCCGCCGGCGGCGGAACGCCGATCTCGCGCGAGATCATCAAGACCGACGGGCCCGGCGTCGTGCTGGGGATGTTCAACCTCGACAGCTCGATCCGCGGCTTCGCGCGCGCCTGCTTCAACTACGGCCTCGGCCGGAAGTACCCCGTGTACCTGTCTACCAAGAACACGATTCTGAAGGCGTACGACGGACGCTTCAAAGATATCTTCCAGGAGGTCTACGACGCCGAGTACCGCGCGAAGTTCGAGGCCGCGGGACTCACATACGAGCACCGGCTCATCGACGACATGGTGGCGGCGAGCCTCAAGTGGTCCGGCGGCTACCTCTGGGCGTGCAAGAACTACGACGGCGACGTGCAGTCGGACTCGGTGGCGCAGGGCTACGGGTCGCTCGGGCTCATGACGTCGGTGCTGACCTCCCCGGACGGCAAAGCCGTGGAAGCCGAGGCGGCGCACGGGACCGTCACGCGCCACTATCGCCTGCACCAGCAAGGCAAGCCGACGTCGACGAACCCGATCGCGTCGATCTACGCGTGGACCCGGGGACTCCAGTATCGCGGCCGCATCGACGAGACCCCGGCCGTGGTGGATTTCGCGCTGGCGCTCGAGCGCGTCTGCGTCGAGACGGTCGAGAGCGGGAAGATGACCAAGGACCTCGCGGTGCTGATCGGACCGAAGGAGCCGTTCCTCACGACAGAGGCCTTCATGGACGAGATCGACCGCGGGCTCAAGCGAAGCGTCGCCTGATCACGCATCGAGCGCGCGGCGCGGTGGCAACAGCGCCGGGTAGCCGTCAATCGGGATGCCGAGCATGATCTTGAAATCGCCGGCGGGGCTCACCGAGTCTGACGCCACTCCACGTCGGGCCGCCCGGCGGTGTGGTTCGCCGCGCGTGCCAGCACGAAGAGCAGGTCCGACACGCGGTTCACGAACTTGAGCAGTTCGGGATTGACAGGCTCGTGCGCGGCGAGCGTGACGATCTCACGCTCCGCGCGGCGCGCGACGGTCCGGGCGTGGTGCAGCGCCGCGGCTGCCGGCGTGCCGCCCGGCAAAATAAACGCCCGCAGCGGCGGCAGCGCGTCCTCCAGCCGGTCGATCTCGCGTTCCAGCGCTTCCACCCACGCCGCCGTCACGTGGCTCGCGTGGGCGCTCGCCGCGCTCGCGGCACCGGGCGGCGTGGCCAGCTCGGAGCCGAGATCAAACAGATAGTGCTGCAGCGTTTCGATTACCGGCGCGATCGATTCGGGCGGGTCCGCGGCGCGCGCGACGCCGAGCACGGCGTTGAGCTCGTCGATCGAGCCGTACGCGGACACCCGAGGATCGTTTTTCGGGACGCGCCGCCCTCCGAACAGGGCGGTCTCGCCCGCGTCGCCGGTCTTGGTATAGATTCGCGTCACTCGTCCGCCGGCATGGCCGTGCGATGGGCCCCGGCCGGCTGCCCCGGCGCCAGGTTTTCGTTCGGAGCGAGGTACTGCCGGAACCACGCGGTGATGTGACGCAGCCGCTCGAGGCGGTGGCGCGGCTGTCCGCTTCGCGATAGGTCGTGGCTCTCGTTCGGGAACCGTACGAAGAGCGTGGGGACCCCCTGCTTCTTGAGCGCGACAAACAGTTGCTCGCCCTGCTCGATCGGGCACCGGTAGTCCTGTTCGCTGTGGAGGATCAACAGTGGCGTGCGCATCCGCCGCACGTAGGTGATCGGCGACCGCTCAAGATAGAACTGCGGAACCTCCCACGGATCGCCCGGGTACTCCCACATCCCCTTCATGTAGGCGAGATCGGAGGTTCCCCACTGGCTATAGGCGTTGCTAATGCTGCGCATCGTCGCGCCGGCCCGGAACCGCTGCGTGTGTCCGACGATCCAGTTGGTCATGAAGCCGCCGTAACTGCCGCCGGCGACGCCGAGCCGCTCGCCGTCGATCCAGACGTGTTCGGCCAGCACGTGGTCGAGCCCGCGCATCAGGTCCTCGTAGTCCTTGCCGCCCCAGTCGTGCCGGGTCGCCGCCGTGAACCGCTGCCCGTAGCCCTGACTACCGCGGGGATTGAGGTAGACGACCCCGTAGCCCTCGGCCGCCAGCACCTGGAATTCGTGGAAGAACGCGTTCCCGTAGGCGGAGTGGGGCCCGCCGTGGATCTCGAGTACGGCCGGCGCCTTCGGCCCGTGCACAGGGTTGGTCGGTCGCATCACCCACCCTTCTACGGTCCACCCGTCCACGCTCTCGAACTGGAACCGCTCGGGGTGCGCGAGCGAGATCGGGCGGAGCACCGGCCCGGTCAGGTCGGTCAGGCGGCGCAGCGGCGCGCCCAGGTCGAAGACAGCCACCTCCCCCGGTGTGGCCGGATCGCTCTCGATGCAAACCGCGCGCCGGGTCGCGCGATCGAGCGAGCACCCGATCAGCTCGTGCTCCCCGCGCGTCTCGAAGCGAATCGCGCCGCCGGCCGCGCCCGTCCCCCGTCCGGGGGCGGGCGGGGACGCGGCGATCGACGCAATCTGCGTACTGCCGCCGTCGGACACCATGAACAGGAGGCGCGCGCCATCACGGCTCCACGCCACGCCGCCGGACGGCGGGTGAACCCGCGCGTCGGTCGCCAGGTGGTGACCGACGTTCCGATCTTCATGGGCCGTCAGACAGACCGGCTCGCCGCCGGCCGCGGGCACCGTCCATACGCCCCAGTTCGTGGCGCCCCAACACGCGTCGTCGTGGCCGATGTAGGCGATCGTCCGCCCATCCGGCGACCATGCGGGCACCGACGCGGGGCCGAGGCTTTTGGTGAGGCGCCGCGGTGATCCTCCCTCGACCGGGACGACCCAGACATCCGAGGTGTTACTGAGATCGGCGTCGGGCGAGGCATTACCCGCGTAGGCCAGCATCGTACCGTCCGACGACCACGCGGGCGTGAGGTGGTCGTAATCTCCCGCGGTGACCTGCCGCGCGGGCCCTCCCGCGGCGGAAATGACGAAGATCTGCTTCCAGCGGCCGTCCCAGAAGCCTTCGCCGTCCTGCTTGTAGCGCAGTCTCGAGATAACCTTAACGTCACTCTCTTCACGCGGGCGGGCCGCCTCCGGCTTCCCAACGAAGGCGACCCAGCGGCCGTCCGGCGACCAGATGGTATCCGCCGGCGCAAGCTTGCCGGAGGTGAGCACCCGCGCCTCGCCGCCGGCGACCGGAATCACCCACAACTGCTTCTCGCCGTTCCGGTCGGAGACAAAGACCAGGCGCGTGCCGTCGGGCGACCACCGCGGCCCCGTTTCCTTGGCCGCCGCCGCCGTGAGCTGACGCGGTTCTCCGCCCGCCGCCGGAACGAGCCACAGGTTGATGCGGTACGTGTTCGCGTCGCGGTCCGCGCGCGCCACGGTAAACGCGACCTGTTCGCCGTCGGGCGACAACTGCGGGTGGTTGAGCACCGGGAGGGCGAGGAGATCCTCGATTGTCATGCGGCGTGCGGACTGGTTCACGCGTGTCCCTCCTGTGCGGGATTCGTCCGGCGGCGTTCCGCTTCGGCGATGCGGAAAGCGCTCCCTCTGCGCCGCGCGAGCTTTACGTCCCCGACGCGAGGCGGCGGGACAAGAGCGGCGGCAGGCCGCGCCGCGCCATCTTCGTCTGCGTCGCCGCGACTGGGTAGGCGACACGGTGGAGCACAACGCGGGGCGCTTGATCATCGAACGTGAGGTAGGCGGCGCGGGAATCGCCGTCGCGGGGCTGGCCGACGCTGCCGGGGTTGACGATGTAGCGAGAGGCGGTGGCAAGATCGAGGGCGGCCTCCGACCGGAGCGTTTCCATGGTGAGGTGCCCGTTGGAGCGCCGGACGAACACGCCCGGGATGTGCGTGTGCCCCGCCAAGCACATCTGAAACTCGGTCTCGGCGAACACGGCGAGCGCCGTGGGCAGATCGAAAATGTATTCTTCCACCGGCAGCCGGGGGCTCCCGTGGACCGCGAGGTACGCGGGCGTCTCGAACCGATCCGGCAGCGCTTCGAGAAACGCGCGGCTGTCCTCCGTGAGTTCCCCCGCGGTCCATTCGATCGCCGCCCGCGCGAGCGACGAAAACGCAGCAGCGGGCAGCCGGCCGACCGCGCCACGATCGTGGTTGCCGGCGATCACCACGCCCCCGAGATTGCGCACGCGTTCAACGCACGCGTTGGGATCCGGCCCGTAGCCGACCACGTCGCCCAGGCACAGGTAGGCGTCCGGCGAGCGGCGCGCCGCGTCGGTGAGCACCGCCTCCAGGGCTTCGATGTTCGCGTGGATATCCGAGATGACCGCGTAGCGCACCGCGCTCGGTTCTCAGCGCCTCCGACGAGCCAACTCCGCGAAGACTTCGGCCGGGTTAATGCCTTGGTGCACGAGCAGAGCAATCGAATGGAACCAGAGATCGGCGGTCTCTTCCACGAGCCGGCCGGAGGTCTCCTTGCGGGCCGCCCGTGCGACCTCCGCGGCTTCCTCCATTACCTTCTCGTTGAGCCGTCCGAGGCCTTCAGCAAACAATTTGGTCGTGTACGAACCCGGCACGGCCGTGCGACGGCGCTCGGCCAGGACGGCCGCCAGTTCCGTGAGGATCTCCGGGCCTGCGGTCTGCGCGCCGTCGGGGCCCGCGTCGGCCGAACCGCCCACCAGGGCTCCGTCGGGGGCCACCGAACGGAAAAAGCACGAACGATGCCCGGTATGACAGGCCGCCCCCGTTTGCTCAACCCTCAATAAAATAGCGTCCCCGTCGCAGTCCCCCCGCACCTCCACGACTGTTTGCGTGTGCCCCGAGGTCTCGCCCTTCCGCCACAACTGCTGCCGGCTGCGGCTCCAATACCACGCCTGGCGTGTGGCGAGGGTGCGCTCCAGCGCCCCCCGCGTCATGTGCGCGACCATCAGCACCTCGCCGGTGGCCGCGTCCTGCGCCACCACCGTGACGAGCCCCGAGGCATCGTACCTCACCCGATCGGCGTCGTTCATGCGTGACCTCCAGCCGCCGTGCGGCTTCCTGCCGGCCGGACGGGAATGCCGGCGGCCGCCATGGCGGCCTTCACCGCCGTAATGCTGTAGGTGCGGTAGTGAAACACGGACGCCGCGAGGACCGCGTCGGCATCGGCCACCGTGACGGCCTCGACGAAATGCCGGGGCGCGCCCGCCCCGCCCGAGGCGATCACGGGGATCCGGACGGCGCGCGTGACGGTCCGCACTAGGTCGAGGTCGAACCCGTCCTCGCGGCCGTCCTGGTCCATGCTCGTCAACAGGATCTCCCCGGCCCCCAGCGCGGCCGTGCGCAGCGCCCACTCGACCGCATCCAGTCCGGCCGGGCGGCGTCCGCCGTGGGTGAACACTTCCCATCTCGGAGCGCCCGCCGCGACGCCGCGGCCGCCCGGCGCCGGCCCGATGCGTTTGGCGTCGATCGCCACCACGATGCACTGGCTGCCGTACCGTTCGGCACCCTCGCGGATCAACTCGGGCCGCTGCACCGCCGCGGTGTTGATCCCGACCTTGTCCGCGCCGGCGCGCAGCATGCGGCGCAGGTCCTCGGCCGTCGACAGTCCGCCGCCGACGGTGAACGGGATCGTCAGCGCTTCCGCGGTCCGGCGAACGACGGCTTCCATGATCCCACGGCCTTCGTGGCTCGCGGTAATGTCGAGGAAGACGACCTCGTCGGCGCCCTCGCGATCGTAAACCGTCGCGAGTTCCACGGGGTCGCCGGCGTCACGCAGGTTGACGAAACGCGTGCCCTTGACGACGCGGCCGTCCTTCACGTCGAGGCAGGCGACGACGCGGCGCGCCAGCGTCATCACCGCCCCCTGACCGTGCGGACGCGTGCGGTCATGCCGGCTCCGCATCGCCGGCCGCCGCGGCCAAGAGATCCCGCAGCCGCACGCTGCCCTCGTAGAGTGCCCGGCCCACGATCGCGCCTTCGATCCCGGCCGGCTCGAGCCGCCGGAGGCGCCGCACGTCATCGGCGGACGTGACGCCGCCCGCGACAATCACGGGAACTGCCGCCGCGGCCAGCAGGGGTTCGAGCGATGCCAGATCGGGCCCGCCGAGCATGCCGTCGCGCCGGGTATCGGTGTAGACGATGCGCCGCACTCCGGCGTCGACGACTCGGGTCGCGGCCTCCACGGCCGTAACCGGCGTCGCCGCGGTCCACCCGTCCGTCACGACGCGGCCGTCGCGCACGTCGATCGCCGCCGCGATGTGCTCGCCGAACCGCGCGCACGCCGCGCGCAGCAGATCCGGCGCGCTCACCGCGGCGGTGCCGAGAATCACACGGGCCGCGCCCGCCTCGAGCAGACGCTCGATCGTCGCGAGATCGCGCACCCCTCCGCCGACCTGCACCGGGACGTCGACCGCGGCGAGAATCCGCCCGACCGCGTCGGGGTTGCCGGGGCTGCCGGCGAACGCGCCGTCGAGATCCACCACGTGCAGCCAGCCCGCCCCAGCGGCGGTCCAGCGCCGGGCGGCCGCCACGGGATCGTCGTCGTAGACACGCTCGCGGTGCCGTTCCCCCTGGATCAGCCGCACTGCACGGCCGCCGCGGACGTCAACCGCCGGCAGCACCAACACCGATGGCCCACCGCGCGAAGTTGTTCAGAATCCGGTCGCCGACCTCGCCCGACTTCTCCGGGTGAAACTGCGTCGCCCAAACATTGCCGCGCCCGACCACGGCGGCGACCTCGGCGCCGTACGAGCACGTCGCGGCCACCTGCGTCGGATCCGCGGCCGCACAGTAGTAGGAGTGCACGAAATACACGTAGTCGCCCGAGGCCACCCCGTCGAGCAGCGGGCACGGCCGTGCTACCCGCAACTGGTTCCACCCCATGTGCGGCACTTTCACCGTCTCCGGCAGACGCGCGACGCGGCCGGGCAGCACGCCGAGCCCGCGGTGGACGCCCCTCTCGACGCTCTCGTCGAACAGAAGCTGCATCCCGAGGCAGATGCCGAGGAAGGGCCGCCCGGACCGAACGTACGCGACAATGCGCTCTGCGAACCCCGACGCGGTCAACCGGGCCATCGCCGGCCCGAACGCGCCGTCGCCGGGTACCACGAGCGCGACGGCCGCGTCCAGAGCGGCCGGGTCGCCGGTCACCCGCGCGTCGAGTCCCCGGCGGCGCAAGCCCATGCCGATGCTGTGCAGGTTGCCGGCGCCGTAGTCGGCGACCGCGATCACTCGAGCGTCCCTTTCGTCGACGGCACGCCGGCGACGCGCGGGTCGCGCCCGGTCGCACGGTCGAGCGCCAATGCCACCGCTTTGAACGCCGCCTCGATGATGTGGTGGGCGTTGCGGCCATGCAGGAGCATGAGATGCAGCGTGATCCCCGCGTTCACGACGAACGCGCGGAAAAATTCCTCCGTGAGATCCGTGTCGTAGGCGCCGAGCCGCTGGCGCGCGACCGGCACCGCATAGTGCAGGAACGGCCGGCCGCTCACGTCCACCACGGCGAGGACCAGCGCCTCGTCGAGCGGCGCGTGCGCGTCCGCGTACCGGAAAATGCCGGTGCCGCCGCCGATCGCGTCCTTGAACGCCCGGCCCATCGCGATCCCGACGTCCTCGACGGTGTGGTGCGCGTCGATCTCGAGGTCCCCGGACGCCGCGACGGCCAGGTCGAACCGCCCGTGCCGCGCGATCTGTTCCAGCATGTGGTCGAGGAAGGGCACGCCGGTCGCGATCTCGGCCTCGCCCGTTCCGTCGAGGTCCCAGCGGGTTTCGATCGTCGTTTCACCCGTCGCACGCGACGCGCGGCCTACGCGGTTCATGCATCGACCCCGCGGGCGGTCACCGCGAGGACGTGCGCCGGAAAGTCCTCGTACCGTCCAAACCGCTCGACGACCGGACGGACCGCGGCGAGGCCGCGCGCGTCCAGCCCGGCCACCGAGGTCGCCTTGAGGTAGCTCATCACGGTCACCCCCGACGCGACCCGTGCGAACCCGGACGTTGGCAACGCGGCCGGGACGCCGATCGCGTAGTTGCCGGCCGAGAACGGCGTGTCTTGTCCCAGCAGCACTTCCCCCGCATGGCGGACGCCGCCCAGCGTCCCGAGAGGATCGCGCGTCGCGATCTGCAGGTGCTCGGGGGCGTAGAGGTTGACGAACGCGAGCGCCTCCTCCAGCGACCGGGCCAGAACTGCGCCGCCGTAGTCCCGCAACGCCGCCTCCGCGAAGGCGCGACGGCGCTCCGGGATCTGCGCCAGATGCCGCGGCAGACGCTCCTGGACCTCGCCGATCAGGGCTTCGGACGTCGTCACGAGGAGCGCCGCGGAGTCCGTCCCGTGCTCGGCCTCGTTCAGGAGATCGAGCGCGAGCCGGTCGGCGTCCGCGCTCTCGTCGGCCAGGATCATCGATTCGGTCGGCCCCAGCACCGACAGCAGGCGGACGCCGCGGGACTGCACCGCGATCTGGGCCGCGGTCACGTAGGGATTGCCGGGGCCGCCGAGGACGCGAACGCGCGGGAGGGTGGCGGTGCCGACGGCGAGCGCGGCGATGCCCGCGACGCCGTTGCACCGGTAGACCTGGGGCACGCCGAGCATGTCGGCGGCGACGAGGATCGCCGGGTCGACGCTGCCGTCGGCGCGCGGCGGGACGACGACGGCGAGCTCCTCCACACCCGCGACGACCGCGGGCGTCACGAGAGTCACGAGCGTCGACGGAAACGTGCCTTTGCCGCTCGGGATGTAGACGCCCGCAGCGTCGATCGGGGTCCACTTCACGCCGGCCGTGATTCCCGGCTCCAGTTCGTCTAGCGTGAGCCCGGCCGGTCGCAGCCGTTCATTGTACCGGCGCGTGCGGTCGATCGACGCGGCCAGCGCGGCGCGGAGGCCGTCGTCGACCTCGTCGTACGCCTTCCGCATCTCGGCACGCGCGACGGCGAGGCGTTCCGGCGCGAGCGTGACGTGATCGTACTGCGCGGTGCAGTCGACGACCGCCGCGTCGCCCCGCCGCTCGACGTCGGCGATAATGCCGGCGACGTGCGCGGCGCGCCCCGGATCGAAGATCTCCGCGCTCGAGCGCCGTAGAATCCGCTGCAGGCGTTCGGGCGGCGCATCGGCGAGACGGACGACGTCCACGACTCTCCCTCCGTTCACTCGGCCGGCGCCGCCGGCGCATCGCGCCGGCCGGTCCCCGCCTGGGGTGATGCGACGACGGACCGCACTCGATCGATTACCGCGGCGACGGCGTCCGCACGGCTGCGCAGGCTGATCCGGTTCACGACGAGCCGCGCCGTCGACTGAAACAGCTCCTCGACCTCCACCAGGCCGTTCTCGCGCAGCGTCCGCCCGCTCATCACAAGATCCATGATCCCGTCGGCCAGCCCCACGAGCGGCGCCAGCTCCACGGTGCCGTTCATCGGAATGATCTCCACCGGGCGGCCCCGCGTCCAGAAGTGCCGCTCTGTCACGTGGGGATACTTCGTGGCGATCCGCAGCGGCGACAGCCGCTCCCACGTCGCGGCGAGCCGCCGCGGAAACGCCAGGACGCCACGGCAGGTCCCGAAGCCGAGGTCGACGAGCTCGTAGACGTCCCGGCCCTGCTCGAGCAGGACGTCCTTGCCCGCGATGCCCAGGTCCGCGGCGCCGTTCTCAACGTAGGTCAACAGGTCAACGGGCTTGGCGATCAGGCAGCGCAGCCCGGAGTCCGTCCCCTCTACAATCAACCGGCGGCTGTCCCGCCACACGGCACCGTCGAGGTAACCGGAGGCTTCGAGGATGCGTATCGCGCCGTCGAGCAGCCGGCCCGAC
>DATEGA010000248.1:0-12130 GCA_035280345.1 bacterium
GCCCAGATCACGCGGCCGTTCGGCCGCACGATCGCGAGGCCGGAGAACCGGCGGGCCCACTCGGAATTCTCGAGAACCGCCGCCCGGCGCTCGGGCGCGGTCTCCTGAGAGAGCTCCCAGCCCAAATCGTCGAGCTCGTGCCGGTACCCCTCGAGGATCGCGGAGATGCCGACGGTCAGCGCCGCCGCGACGCGGACCCGCTGCTGAATCACGGTGGACGTGGCTTCCTGTACCGCACGGACCGCTATGACCGCAAACACCGCGAGAATGACGGCGGTGGCGGCTGCCACGCTGAGCGTGATGCGTGCCGGCAGCCCCAAGGACCGGCCCGGCAGACGCCATTTTGACCCCGGTGTTGGGGGCGCAGGGACCGTACCGATCTCCTCCGGCTCGGCTGGTTCCGCCTGTCTCCCCAGTATGGCGGCGCGCCGGTGGCGGCGCCATACGGCAGGGGCTGGATTGTCGAGGTCGGGCGGCGGCCGTATGCCGCGGGCGCTACGTCGAGTAGTCGGCGTAGCGGGCGGTCTGCGCGCGGGCGGTCGGGTCGGTGATCACGTTGACGATCGCCGGTCTGCCGCTCGCCGCGGCGCGCTCGAGCGCGGGCCGGATCTGCTCGGGAGCCTCGACGTGTTCGGCATGGCAGCCGATCGCGCCGAACATCAGGTCGTAGCGCGTAAAGCCGAGGTTGCGCCCGGTCTTCGGCCGGTCGGTCGCCGTCCACCCGCCGTTGTTCGAGATGATGCAGATCACCGGCAGGCGGTGGCGGAGCGCGGTGTCCATCTCCATTGCGTTAAGCCCGAACGAGCCGTCCCCGTGCAGCACCACGACGGGCGCGTCCGGCATCGCCGCTTTCGCTCCGAGCCCGAACGGCAGCCCCACACCCATGCAGCCGTACGGCCCGGAGTTCAGGCTGTGCGGCGCGTAGAACGGGATCGCGCTCCGTGCGTAGTTGAGGATCTCCTGGCCGTCGACGCACAGCACCGCGTTGCGCGGGAGGAAGTCGCGGATTTCCTTGCAGAGGCGGAGCGGATGGATCGGCGTGGCGCCCGAGGACATCCGCTTCTCCAGTTCCGCACGCTTCTCTTCATCCTCGCCGGCGAGGGTGGAGATCCACCCGGCGCGGCGCTCGGGCCGGAAGCGGCCGCTTCCAGCGGCGTTGAGCTGTGCCAACACGGCCTTCGCGTCGCCCGCGATGCCGACGTCGGGCGCCCGGTTGCGGCCGATCTCCGCCGCGTCGACATCGATTTGAATCATCTTGGCCTTCGGGTTGACCCGGGGCGGCCGCGTGTAGCCGACGACGTAGTTTTGGCGCGTGGCGACGAGCACCACGAGGTCGGCGTCACGCCAGGCAGTCCCGCGCGCACCGAGAAACGACAGCGGGTGATCCTCGGGGATCACGCCGCGTCCCTGCGGCGTGGTGTAGAAGGGGATCTTCGCCTGTTCTACGATCGCGCGCAGCTCGGGCTCCGCTTCGGCCCACAGGACGCCGCTGCCGCTGATGACCACGGGACGCTCGGAGGCGGCGATGAGGTCCACCGCCCGTTCGACAAGCGCCGGATCTCCGACCGGCCGCGCGCGGTCCGCCGGAGGGGCCGTCCAGCGCACCTGATCGTCGGGCACCTCGCGGTACAGCACGTCTCCCGGCATGTCGAGGTAAACCGGCCCGGGCCGTGATCCGAACGCGTGGCGGAAGGCGGCATCGACGAGCTCCGGAATCCGGCGGGGATCGTAGCAGCGCTCGGCCCACTGGGTGACCGGCCGGAACACGGCCACCTGATCGGTCTCCTGGAAGGCGCCCATTCCGGTCTGCGAGACCGGGGTCGATCCGCCGATTGCGACGACCGGTGCGCTGTCGACGAACGCGTTCGCGACGCCGGTGACGAGGTTGGTGGCCCCCGGGCCGCTACACGCCATGCATACCGCGGGGCGTCGCCGCAGCCGGCTGTAGGCGTTGGCCATCATCGCCGCCGCCTGCTCGTGCCGCACGTCGATCATGCGGATCTCCCGCTGACTGCACGCGTTCTCGCAGTCGATCATGGGGCCGCCCATCAGAAAAAAGATGACCTCCACCCCGTGATCTTTGAGCGCCCGCGCGAGAATCTCGTTGCCGGTCATATCACACCCTGCTCGTGGAGCCTGGCGATCTCATCCTCGCTCAACTCGAGCAGATCTCCGTACACCTCGCGGTTGTGCTGCCCGAGCAGCGGCGCCGCCGTCACGCCGACGTGCGACTGCTCCATTTTCACCGGCCACCCGGGCATCTTGAGCGGGCCGCGCGTCGGATGATCCACGGTCACGATCGCCTCCCGGCGGTTCAGATGTTCGTCCTGCGTTAGCTCGAGCGTGTCGAACGTCGCCCCGGCCGGGACGCCGGAGCGTCCGAGGCGTTCCATCGCCTCGCGCTTCGTGTACCGGCGCGTCCACGCGGAGATGGCGTCGTCGATCGGCCCCGCGTTGGCGGCGCGCTGCAACGGATTGGCGAACCGCGGATCGTGCTTGAGATCCGGCCGGTCAATCACGTCCAACAGCCGTTCCCATTGGTGGTTTCCGGCGCGCGTAGTGTAAATGAAAACGTAGTCGTTCGGTCCGCCCGGACGGCATGGGTAGATCCCGCTCGGCGCGGTCATGCCGAGCTGGCTCTGATTGCCCCAGCGTTCCGCGGCGTGGCCGGTGAGCAGCTGGCGCGCGAAAGAGATCCGGCAATAGTTGATGACCGCTTCTTGCATCGCGATCTCGACGCGCTGTCCGGCGCCGGTCCGCTGCCGCTGCACGAGCGCGGCCAGGATCCCGATCGCCAGGTGTAGTCCCGCGCCGGTATCCCCGATCGTGGGCCCGGGCTTCACCGGCGGATCGTGCGGCAGGCCGGTCAGACTCATCGCCCCGCCGGCCGCCTGCGCGATCATATCGAACGCCGGAAAGTTGCCGAAGGGTCCGTCCGGCGCGAAGCCCTTGACCTGCGCGTACACGAGCCGTGGGTTGCGCCGGCGGACGTCCTCGTAGCCGAACCCGAGCCGCTCGATGATGCCCGGCGCGAAGTTCTCCACGAAGACGTCGGCCTGCTCGATCAGACGGTTGAGCAGGCGGCAGCCCTCGGGGTGCTTCAGGTTCAGCGTGATCGAGCGTTTGTTGGCGTTGAGCAACAGAAAATAGTAGGAATCGAGGCCGGGGACGTCGGTCGAGGCGCCGCGGCCCTGTTCGCCGCGGCCGGGCGGTTCGACCTTGATGACGTCCGCGCCGAGCCAGGCGAGCGTCTCCGTGCAGGAGGTGCCCGCCTCGAACTGGGTGAGATCGACGACCCGAACGCCGCTCAACGCGGCTGCCGCGTCACTCATGGACTTGCACCTTCCACCGAGTCTGGCGAGCGTCCTCTCGGCCAGGGGAGGGGAAGCGGGAAGGCGCCGGCGGGTGGGAATCCCGGGCGGGGTGGGGACGTTGCGCGCAGCAGCGAGGCTGCATGGTCGTCGATCCCATTCATCTCGTACTGGTCGCCGATGATCCCGAGGCGCGATCCGAGTTGGCGGCGCGTCTGTCGGACCGCTCGGACTGTGTGCTCAACGCCGAAACGGATTCGGACGGGGACGTCGCGGCGGCCGCCGCCGATGCGGACGCGATCGTGTGGGATCTTGGCGAGGACGCCGACCTCGCGCTCTCGCGGCTCGCCGACGCGCACTCGCTGCGCGTACCGATCGTCGCGTTCGCGGCGGACGACCGCGACGGTCTGCGTGCGCTGGCGATGGGCGCCGCGGGCCTGCTTCCTCGCGATGCCGACGCCGCGCGGGTTGTGCTGGCGGCCCGGGCCGCCGCCGGCGGTCTCCTTGCGCTGGACCCCTCGCTCGTCGAAGCGGCCTTGCCGGTGCGCGACGCGGCGTTCGAGGTACCGATCGAGACGCTCACGCCCCGCGAACGCGAGGTGCTTGCCTTGATGGCGGAAGGACTCGCGAACCGGCCGATCGCGGAGCGGCTCGGGATCACCGAGCACACCGCGAAGTTCCACGTCCACACGATCCTCGCCAAGTTGGGGACGCAGAGCCGCACGGAAGCCGTCGTTCGGGCGGCACGGCTCGGCCTCATAGCGATCTGAGGCGGGCCGGGATACCTGATCGAACGATGGATGTGCCCCGCCGGCCGCTGGGCTACCGTTGTCCCGTACGCACCACCACTACGAAATGGGGTGATGGCAGTTGGCAAGTTCGTTGACGGCATTGTCTGATGCGCTGTCTGGTGCGGTCGAGGCGGCCGGCGCGGCGGTCGTCCGGGTGTCCGGCGGCCGGCGGCCGGCGACCGGCGTCGTGTGGTCCGGGGACGGCGTGATTCTCACGACGAACCGCGTCGCGCGGCGTGAGGGCGAGATTACGGTGACCGTGAGTGACGGACACGAATGCTCCGCGACCCTCGTTGGCCGCGACCCGAGCACGGATCTCGCGGTGCTGCGGGTGCAGGGAGGCGGGCTTCCTCAGCTGCAGTGGCGCGATACCGACGGCCTTAAGGTAGGGCAGTTAGTGCTCGCCCTGGGACGTCCGGGGCGCACCGTCCGGGCACGGCTCGGGATTTTGAGCACGGTCGGCGGTGAGTGGCAGGCGCCGGGCGGGAGCCGTGTCGACCGGTACTTGGAGCCGGACATCGAGCCCGCGTTCGGCATGTCCGGCGGCCCGCTGCTCGACACCGAGGGACGGGCGATCGGTTTCAATACCGCCGGGATGCGGCGGGGGGTCGTGCTGACCATTCCGACGGCGACGCTGCGCCGCATCGTCGAGACCCTGCTCGCGCACGGCCGCGTGAGACGAGGATACCTCGGCTTCGCCGCGCAAACAGTGCCGGTGCCGGCGGCGCTCGAGTCGACCGTCGGCCAGCGCGCGGGTCTGCTCGTGCACGGGGTGGAGCCCGGGAGTCCGGCGGAGCGTGCGGGCATCCTGATTGGCGATCTCGTGTATTCGATCGGCGGACGGCCGGTCTACCGGGCCGACGAGTTGATGGGTTTGCTGACCGAAGAGCGGATCGGTGTGACGGAGAGCGTCCGGTTCGTGCGGGCCGGGAAGTTGCAGGAGGCGCAGGTCACGATCGGGGACCGTCCGGCGGCCGCGTAGGCGGCCGCCGGCGGCGGTCCGGTTCGGAACCGGAGGGGCACGACGAACGTCGGCATCCTCGGCAGCGGCGGGGTCGGACAAGCGCTCGCATACCGTGGCAACCCGTTGATGTTCCGGCCTCAGCTGTCCGGCGGCCCGCCGACGATGTTTACCTGGCGCCGCGCGCCTATCCGCCTGGTTTTGTGACCATCACGAAGACGATGACGATCGCAATGATGATCAGAAGAATGCCGAGGGTCCGGCCGCGGGCCGCTTCCTGCTGAAAGGCCGGTGACGTGGCGCCGCCCGCGTCGAACGCTTCGATCCCTCGACGCAGCGTCGGCGTGTAGCCGACCGCGGCGATGATGACGAGCACCACCCACAGGATCAGCCCAGTCAGCACCCACGGCGTCGTGACCGGAATGTGACCGATGCCGGTCATGGCGAATCCCGAAAGCAGCAGCAGGCCGTAGGCGGGGTTCGCGATCCGGTTGTCGAGGATTCGCACCGTCCGCATCACAAACCCGAAATACTGAGGCTCGCGGCCGGCGCGCGTGAACCACAGTCCGTAGGTGAGGTTCGCGCCGAGCGCCGTGATCGCCATCATCACGTGAAACCACTTGACGAGCACGTACGGACTCATCCGGTCCCTCCCGCGGCTACTGCGTATCGGGCGTTGCCTGGGTTAGGCCGAGTCGCTTTTCTGCCCTGCGCCCGGCACCAGGCGGTGTGTGATGGCCAGCGCGACGGCCTCGGTTCGAGTGGCCGCGCCGAGCTTCCCGAGAATGTTGCTGACGTGGAATTTGACGGTGGATTGATTGATGACCAATCGTTTCGCGATTTGCCCGTTGCTGAGCCCCTGGACCAGGAGGGCGAGCACCGCGCGTTCGCGCCGGGTGAGATCGTGTCCCGGCACCGGAGGTTGTGTCGCGGCATGGACGAGCGCCTCCGCGGCCTCCGGGGCGAGCGTCGGGCGGCCGCTCCGCGCAAATCGAATGGCCCGGGCCAGGTCGTCCGCGGAAACGTTCTTGAGCAGATATCCGATCGCACCGGCATCGAGCGCGGCCTGCACGCGGCCCTGATCCTGAAAGCTCGTGAGTGCGATGATCCGCACGGCCGGGTGGCGTTCGCGGATCGCCCTGGTCGCTTCGACCCCGTCCATCTCCGGCATCAAGAGGTCCATCAGCACGACGTCCGGCGCCGTTTCCCCGCAGAGGCGAACGGCACCGGTGCCGTCGCTGGCTTCCCCGACGAGCTCGAAGTCGTCGAACGCATGCAGGAACGTCGCGAGCCCGCTGCGGACCACGGCGTGGTCGTCCACGATTAGGACCCGAACGCGTTCCGCCCCTGTCACGGCTGCGCCTTCCTCCCTGCGTGCCTCCGGCCCTGCCCGGCCTATTACGGCGACTCCATGATAGCCGCGCCCGGTGGGGTGCGCGCCGAGCGCAGGGCGGGCACGGAGCCTGGACGGCTGACGAGTTTTTTGCCCGCCCGGCCGGACAGGACGTCTCAGCGGGGGATCGCCGCGGGGCCTGCTCCGCTTGTGCCGGGCCAGTCTAACTCGACGGTTGTCCCCTGCTTGATCCCGGTCCGTACCCGTACCGCGGCGCCGATGCCCTCCGCTCGTTCGCGCATGATGCCGAGACCCAGGTGTGCTCGGGCGACGTGGTTGGGGTCGAAGCCCCGGCCGTCGTCATCGACGACTAATCTTGCGGAATCGGCGCTCCATCTCACCGTGACGGCGCAGCGGCCTGCTTCGGCGTGCTTGACCACGTTGTTCAACGCCTCTTGCGCGATCCGGTAGAACGTGACGTGCACGTCGGGAGGCACACGGTCCCGGCCATCCGCGTGCACGCTGATCGGAAGCCGGCTCCGCGCCGTCGTCGTCTCGGCGAGCTGCTGCAGGAGATCGCCCAGCGGCATTTCGAGCAGGGCGGCGGGCCGCAGCTCCAGCAGGAGGCTCCGCATCTCCGCGAGCGCACCGCGGCTGAGGCGGCTGAGCTCAGCGAGGCGCTGGCGGCCCTCCTCCGGGTCGCGCTCCCACAGGCGCGGAAGGACGTTGGCGATGAGGTTGACGGAGAACAGCGTCTGGCTCACCGAATCGTGAAGGTCTCGCGCCAGACGGTTGCGTTCGGCGGCTACCGCCGCTTCTTGAAGGTGCGCGCGCAGCCGCGCGTTCTCGATGGCGAGCGCCGCCTGGTCGCCCAGCGCCTCGGTCACGCCGATTTCTTCAGTGGAGAACTCTCCGCTCTCCCGGTAGTACACGACGAGCGCCCCGTACGCATCACCCTTGACGATAAGCGGCACGGTGATCAGCGAGCGGAACTGCCGGGCCAGGCGGGCGAGGAGCGTCTGTTTGACCGGATCCAGTTGCGAATAGATCTGCCCGATGCCCGCGGCCAGGTCCGGCACGGCCACCGGCCGGCGGTGCATCACCGCCTCTCCGGAGGGGCCCATGCCGGTATCGATGGACATGCGCGCCACATAGTCCGGATCGAGGCCGCGTGCAGAGCGGATGCGAAGGGTCTTGCCGTCCGGCTCAATGCCGTACACGGCCGCCGCACCCGCGCCCAGCAGGCGGATCGTCTGGCCGACGATGTGGTCGAGGATCTCCGCGATCGGCCGGTCCGAGTTGAGGACCGCCAGGGTTTCGCGCATCCCGTCGGCCACTCGTTGCCGCCGCGCCAACTCCTGCGTGCGGTCTTCGACGGACTGCTCGAGCGTCTGCTGGGTCAGCACGTGCTGGGTGATATCGCGCACGATACCTTCGATCGCGACGATCTCACCGGCCGCGTCGGTGATGGGGATGACGCGCCGCTCCACCCAGACGTGCTCCCCGTCCTTGCGCACGAGCCGGAACGTGAGCGACGTACGCATGAGATCGGTGTCGCGCTTGACTGCCTCGATCATCGCCCGGTCCTCGGGGTGCACGATCGTGCGGGCGAGCTCCGGATCGGCATAGGCCTCCTCCGGCGTGTATCCCGTAATCGCCGTGAGCGCCGGGTTGACGTACTCCATCGCGTGCACGGGTTTGAAGCGGAGCCGGAAGATGATGTCGGACGCGTTTTCCGCGAGCCGGAGGAACCGCTCTTCGTGCTCTGCCAGCGCATCGTCGGCACGCCGCGCGAGCGGCGGCGACTTGGCGTCGATCGAACTCACCGCAAACCGCCCCCCGTCCGAAAAATGGAAGGTCCATTTATCATA
Organism: bacterium; assembly: GCA_035280345.1. Classification (GTDB taxonomy): domain Bacteria; phylum Sysuimicrobiota; class Sysuimicrobiia; order Sysuimicrobiales; family Segetimicrobiaceae; genus DASSJF01. Next base: position 8,268 of record DATEGA010000248.1, read on the forward strand.
GCGCACAGCGCGGCCGGTGTCGTCGCTGTTCGTATGTTATGACGCGGCCGACCTAGCCGACCGGCGGGGTGTACTCCTGCTCTGGTGGCCGACGCGGGTTCGGTTTCTTCCGTGGTAGGAATAGGGAGCCGCCCGGCGTCGGCACGCCCGCGGGGCACAACGGAAACTGGTGTGATAGGAGAGCTCGGATGATCTTGGCGATGGAAGTCTACAGGATCTTGACGTACCGGCGGATGGCGGACTTGATGGCTGAAGCGGAACGGTCGCGGCTCGTCGGGCAGGTGCACCGTCCGCGTCACACCACGAATCAGGGGCAGGGCGACAGTGGCGCTGAAGCGAGAAGCCGGAAACCGCGGATCGAGGCCGGACCTCTTCCCGCGGCCCGGGGATGACGGGGGGGTTATGAGACCGTTAACTTCGGAGAGACCCCCTGTCGCGGTGGGCCACGATGGCTCCGCGGCGCTTCCCATCGGCACGCTCCACGTCTCGATCGTGGCCGCGATCGACGGGGTCCGTTTCGCCGCCGTCGGCGTGAGCGAGGAACACTGTATGGCGCAGATGGCGCTGTATGTCGCCGAACAGGCGCCGCTGCAGCTCTGGCCGCGGTCGGCCCAGCGTGTCCGTGAACTGCTGTCCGGAGGTGACACCCCGGACGCTGTCGCGGAGTACTTCCGCCGATCCGGCGAACGCTGGGACCGTGAGTGGCTCGTGACGGCGCGTCTCCATCCCGATTCCGGCGCCGGCGCGTGGTCCGGACCGGTCCCGCTGCCGGGGCGGGCGCGATTCGGCGCAGGCGACCTGCCGGGTTAGGATCCGATCCGGGCCTTCCAGCATGAGGCAACCTCGATAAAAGGGGAGGTTTTGACATGGCGGCCAGAACGGAATACCAGCACGGCGAGTTTTCGTGGGTGAACCTCGCGACCAGAGACGTCGCGGCCACGAAGCAGTTCTACGGCGGCTTGTTCGGTTGGCGGTTCAACGATATGCCGGCGGGCCCCGGCCAGACCTACACGTTCTGCGAACTTGGGGGTAAGAGCGTGGCCGGGCTCGGCGCAATTCCGCGCGAGATGGGCCAAGTGCCGCCGCACTGGATGCCCTACATCAATGTCCGCAGCGCGGACGAGATCGCGAAGCGGACCAACGCGAACGGTGGCAACGTTGCGGAGGGTCCGTTCGACGTGATGGATGCGGGCCGGATGGCGGCGATCGCAGATCCCACGGGCGCGCGCGTGGCGGTCTGGGAGCCTAAGAAGACCAAGGGAGCGGCGCTCGTGGGCGAGACCGGTGCGATGTGCTGGAACGAACTGATGACCCCGGACGTCGATACCGCCGGACGCTTTTACCGCACGGTGTTCGACTGGTCGTCGGACGTAGTCGATACGAGCGAGGACAGCTCGTACACGATCTTCAAGGGCGGCACCACGATGATCGCCGGGATGATGGCGCGGCCGCAGCGGCTCAAAGACGTGCCGCCGAACTGGCTCACGTACTTCGGCGTCAACGACTGCGACGCGTCGGCCGCGACGGCCCGGGAACTCGGCGGGAAGATCAACATGCCGCCGACCGACATTCCGGACATCGGCCGCTTCTCAGTCATCGCCGATCCCCAGGGGGCGGTGTTCGCGATCGCGTACTTCATCCCGCCCGCGAAATAGGGTCACGGACGAGTCAGAAAAGGGGCCGGCGATGCCGGCCCTTTCTCTTTGCGGCGCTCGCTGCCAAAGGCGGCGGGCGCGATCTGGAGTACTCACAGCGGTGCGCGCACCTCGACCGGAATCCGATCTGGGCCGTCGCATACGAAGAATAGATTGGGCCCTTCCTCGCGCAACTCCATCTTGACCGGTACGCCGGCGGCCGTTAGCCGATCGTACGCAGCGCGAACGTCGTCCGAGCGCTCGAGGACAAATCCGACGTGGAGATCCTGCGGGTAGACCGGCGGCGGTGAACTGCGGAGGTTGCTGACGCCCAGTTCAAGCCCCGCCTCATCGTGGAGCAGGGCGATCTGCCCGGCGCGCAGGTAGACACAGCGCAGACCAAAATGCTTCTCGAAGAATTCGCGGGCGTCGTCAATGTCCGAGACTTGAAGGTCGACGTGGTTCAGGTTCATCAGCCACACCTCCTTATGGTTACGAGCATGCACGGGGGGAATGGAGGTCAATTGGAGGCGGTGTGGAGTGTGTGTGGAGGACGCAAGGCCGCGCCCGGCCCTCGTCGAACACCCGAACGATGCGCACCTCCACCCTGCCGGTGATACCCCGGTGATCGTCCGGGGCACCGTGCGGTCCAGCGCCTATCACGACTCGGCCGCGCTGATGCGCGTGCAGGAGGCGCTGCGCGTGCTTCCCGGCATCGAAGAGGCGGGGGCCGTCATGGCGACGCCCGCCAATCTCGATCTCCTCCGGCAGGCGGGCCTCGACACTGTGGCGCTCACCACACCGGCCGGCCGGTCCGCCGCGGTGATCGGGCCGAACGACCTCGTGGTGATGGTGCGCGGCGCCGGCGCCGCCGAGGTCGACGCTGCGCTCGCCGCCGTCGACGACCTACTCGCGCGCCGGCCGGGTGCCGGGGCGGCCGAGGGATCCTACCGGCCGCGCACGGTAGCAACGGCGGCGCGGCTTCTCGACGGAGCGAATCTCGCGCTCATCTCCGTGCCCGGACGGTTCGCCGCAGGGGTGGCGCGCGAAGCGCTGGCGGCGGATCTGCATCTCATGTTGTTCAGCGATAACGTGCCGCTCGCAGATGAGGTGGCGCTAAAACGCGCCGCGGCGGCGGCGGGACGGCTCGTGATGGGACCGGACTGCGGCACGGTGCTCCTCGGCGGGGCCGCGCTCGGTTTTGCCAACCGGGTCCGGCGCGGCGGCGTCGGGATCGTGGGCGCCTCGGGGACCGGGATACAGGAAGTCGCGACACTCGTGCACCGCCTCGGCGGGGGGATCTCGCATGCGCTCGGTACCGGAGGCCGCGACCTATCGGCGGAGGTCGGCGGGGCGACGGCGCGCGAGGCGCTCGCGCTGCTCGGCCGCGATCCACAGACGCGCGTCGTCGTGGTGGTCTCGAAGCCGCCCGCGGCGGCGGTGGCGGCCGCGCTGCTCGAAGACGCGGCGTCGCTCGACAAATCGGTGATCGTGATGTTTACCGGCGTGGGCCCGGCGGCGGCTGCGCCGCGCGTCCGGCAGGTGCACACGCTCGAGGACGCGGCCCGCCTTGCCGCAGCTGAGCGGCCGGAGCGTGCGACGGCACTCGCGGATGACGGCCCCGTGCTGAAGCGCCTCGCGATGCGGGCACGCGACGCGGCAGGGACGCTGGCCCCGTCGCAGCAGTACCTGCGCGGCGTGATGAGCGGTGGCACCTTGTGCGCGGAGGCCGTCGTGCTGCTCGAGCAGACGCTGCGCCCGTTATTCACGAACGTGAGCGCGGGCTGGGCCCGGCGCCACGAGGGCGCCGGGCCCAGCAGCGGCCACACGATCCTCGACCTCGGCGACGATCTGTTTACGGTGGGGCGCCTGCATCCGATGCTCGACATGACGCTGCGCGAGGCACGTCTCCGGCAGGAGGCCGCGGACGCCGATGTCGCGGTGGTGCTGCTCGACGTCGTGCTCGGCCTCGGCGTGCATCCCGATCCCGCCGGGGCGCTCGCGCCTGTGCTGGCGGCGGGCCGGGCTTCCGCCCGGGCGGCGGGGCGCAGCCTTCACGTCGTTGCGTCCGTCTGCGGGACCGACGACGATCCGCAGCAGCGCGCCCGGCAGGTGGCACGTCTTGAATCGGCCGGGGTGCTCGTCGAAGAGAGCAACGCCCGCGCCGCGTTGCTCGCCGGGGCGATTGCCGCCCGCAGGTTCGACGCGGAGGCGCTCGCCGCGATGCTC
>DATEGA010000249.1:0-3985 GCA_035280345.1 bacterium
CGGCGCCACCGACCACAACAAGTACGCTCCGGTGCGCACGCCGTGCGGCGGCACGGCGTGCGTGATGTCGACAAAGCGGGCATCGCAGATCCCCGCGGCGACCGCCTTCATCGCGGCCGGGTACGGAGAGTCGACGCCGAAGTCAGAGAGAAACGTCAGCAGGCGCATCACCGGTTCCGCAGAACGCTCCGATCGTCGCCGCAAACACCTGCGCGCAGCCGACCACGGACGGGAGATCGACGTACTCAACCGCGGCGTGCGCCCCCTCGCCGGAGGGTCCAAACACCACGGTCGGCACGCCGCGCTGTGCAAGCAGCGCCGCGTCGCACCAATACGCGACGCCGATGTGCGGCGGGCGCCGGCCGGTGACGTGCCGGCACGCGCTTTCGAGCGCGCGCACGATCGGCGCGTCCGGCCGGACCTCGAGACCCGGCCGGCTGCCGGTAATCTCGACGGTCGCCTGGAGCGCAGGGTCCTCGGCACGCAGTCCGTCCACGATCGCGGTCAGTTCCCGCTCGACGCCATCTCGGGTCTCGCCGGGCAGCGTCCGGCGCTCCACGTCCAGCGTGCAGGCCGGCGGATACGTGCTGAGTCCCTCGCCGCCCTGGATCAGCGACGCGTGAAGGGACGGTCGGCCCACCAGGGGATGGACGGTGCGCGGCAGGACCTCACGATCGAGCCGGTCGATCGCGGCCAGCACGCGTCCCATATGGGCGATGGCATCGACGCCGGCCACGGGATCGCTCCCGTGGGCGGCCCGCCCCTCGGTGCGAATCCGCGCCCACACGAAACCCTTGTGCGCGAGACACAGACGCATCGCGGTAGGTTCAGTCACGATCGCCCCATCGGCGCGATAGCGTCGCGCGATCGCCTCGGTGCCGGCGCTCAGATACTCTTCGTCGACGGCGAACGTCAGGATAACGTCGGCAAGCGGGACGGCACCGGCCTCTCGAAACGCGGCGACGGCGCCGACCATCGCGGCAAGGCTGGCTTTCATGTCGTAGGCACCGCGTCCGAACAGGCGGTCGCCCCGGCGGACGGGAGAGAACGGCGCCTCCATGCCGGCTGCGCCGACCGTGTCGGTGTGACCGTTCAGCAGCAGCGAGCGGCCGCGCCCGGGATCGGACCCGCGTAGCACGGCGACGACGTTGGGGCGGCCCGGCAGCGCCTCGTCCACCGACACCTCAAGATCCAGCGCCCGGCAGGCCCCGGCAAGCGTCTCCGCGATCTCGGCCTCGCCGCTTCCTCCGGGCACGAGGAGCGGATTGACCGACGGGACGGCGACCAGCCGCTCCACGAGCTCGACCACGGCCTCCGGGCGAACGCGGGGAGGCACCGGTACGGTCATCTTACCGCCGTCATCTCGGTCGTCGGTTGCCGTTTTATATGGAAGGCGTGCATCTCAGCCATTGCGCACTTGCTCAACGGCCAAGTCGAGAGCGCGCCCGACGTCGGCGGGCGGCGCGGTGCCTTGGGCCGCTTCCGCGGTCCCGCCTCCGCGCCCGCCGACAGCGCGCGCCGCGTAGGTCAGGACCGCGGTCATGTCCTTCGCCACGCCGGGAGAACGGACAAAATACAGGCGACCGGTGGCGACGACACCGGCGAGGACCACGCTGGGCTCGCGCGCCGTGAGTTCGCGGAGCAGCAGCCGGACTTCGTCGGCATCCCGTTCGGGAAACTCGAGCCGCAGCACCTTCGGACCCTCACCCGCGGGCACGGCGGCGAGCCGTTCCGCCGCCTCGTATGCAAGGAGACGCTTCAGCGACGCCGCAAGCGCACGCTCCCGTTCTTCGAGGCGCGCAGCAAGCCGCCCGAACGCGTCCGGCAACTCGCGGTCGCCCACCGTGAGGCGCGCGGCCCACTCCGACACGAAGGCGTGCTTCCACCGATAGTCGCGGAGACCGCGCCAGCCCGCCAAGAACTCCACCCGCAGATGCCCCTTCGCCCGCTCCCACCGGCGAAGGAGGACCGGACCGAGTTCGCCGGTCGTCTTCACGTGCGTGCCGCCGCACGCCGAGCGGTCCAAACCTTCGATCTCGATAACGCGCAGGGGCCCTGAACGCTTGGCCGGACGCCGGAGCCCGAGCCGGTCCGCTTCGTACGTGTCGACGAAGCGCGCCGTCACCGGGCGGTCGTCGTAGACGACCTGGGCGACCGCTTCCTCAACCGCCGCCGCTTCCTCCGAGGACAACGCCTGACGCCCGAAGTCGACCGTGGAAGTGTCGCCCAGATGCACCGACACCGTTTCCGCGCGCAGTTGCTCGAGAAAGGCCGCGGAAACCAGGTGCTGCGCGGTATGCTGCTGCATGTGGTCGTACCGCCGGTTCCAATCGATCTCCGCCCCGATCTCCACGCCGATCCCGGGCGGTGAACCGCCCGGCTCAAGGACGTGCACGACGTGGTCGCCGGCATCGACGACGTCGACGACCGGAATCGCGCCCAGGGTGCCGGTGTCATGGGGCTGGCCGCCGGAGGTCGGATAGAAGGCGGTCCGGTCGAGGACGACGCCGGTCCGGCCCCCGGACGCCGGCACGAGGGCGAGGACGCCGGCGAGAAACGTCCGCCGGTAGGCGTCGGTGTAGTAGAGCCGCTCGGTCGCCGCCGTCTCCGGCGGTACCGGCGCCACGCCGCCTGTGTTAGAATACACGCGTGCTGCTCCTCATCACGCTCATCTCAGACGCGGCGCAGGTACTGGCGTTGCTGGTCATCGTGCGGGCGCTGCTGACATGGATTCCGTCGATCGATTACGGGCACCCCGTCCTGCGAGCGATCGTCCGCGTCACCGACCCGATCCTGCTGCCGATTCGCCGCGTCGTCCCGCCGCTCGGCGGATTCGACGTGACGCCGATTGCCGCGCTGCTCCTGATCCAGGTCGCACGCTACCTGCTGATCAACATCGTCGTCGCCGCCTTCGGCGGCGTCTGAGCGCCCGCTAGGACGTCGACATCACCTTGGCGCGGCGGCGCCGAGCGGGCCGCCGGCGCTTCTTCTCGTGGTTCAGCAGATTCTCCGGCAGGCGCTCTTCCCACGTCACCATGCTGTGAAAGAACACTTTGTCGCCTTCCTGGAGACCGCGCGTCACTTCCGTGATGTGCATGTTGGTGGCGCCGAACTCCTTGAGCGCGTGCTGGACAGCGGCCTCCGGCCTCGCCCGATCACCGCAGGTGAAGATGTCCAGGGCGACGTAGCCGACCTCCGGCCAGGTGTGCACGGAGAGGTGCGACTCCGAGATCACGACGACACCGCTGACGCCCATCGGCCGGAACCGGTGGAACGAGATGGACCAGATCTGCACGTCGGCGGCTTCGGCGGCGCGGACCAGGATTTGTTCGACCTGTTCGACACGGCTGATCACGTCGGGGTTGCAACCCGAGCCTTCAACGATGTAGTGATGCCCGTCCGTGTCCACCGGTCACCCCTCCAGCACAGAGCTGCGCGCGGCGGCCTCCGCGCGGCTACACGAACCGTCTGATGACCGCGATCACGCCGGTGCTGATCAGCGTGACGAGAAAGGCGCTGACCAGCACGCCCACCGCCAGCGCGGCGATCGCCTGACGCCGGGGCAGTCCGAACGCCCAGGCCAGGACCGCGCCTGAATACACGCCGGGACCGGGGAGCGGCAGGCTGACGTAGACGCCCACGCCGACGACACCCCACCGGTCCACATACTTTCGTCCGCGGTGGCGCACTTCCTGGATCAGATGCCGCACGAGTGCGAAGCGCGACAGGAACCGCTCGTAAAACAGATCCAACCCGAGGAACGCAGGCAGAATTATCGCCCAACTCGCGAGGACCGCGGCGCAGAAGACGATCACCGGGGACAGGCCGCGGGCGATTCCGTACGGAATCGCAAGCCGCAGCTCGACCCAGGGCACGATGGACAGCACCATGACGTGGATGAACTTAGTGAGCATCGCGTCCGGCACGCAGCGCGGCCACCCGCTCTTTCCGCGCGCGCGTGCGCACCGCGGCGGCCACCCAGGCG
>DATEGA010000250.1:0-34670 GCA_035280345.1 bacterium
CCACCGCGAGCGCGGCCAGCCGCAGGCTGATCGGCAGCGCGGTGCCCAGCAGATCGCCGACCCGCAGCCCTGGGTTCACGTAGGACGTGCCGAAGTTGAAGGTGGCCAGCTGCCCGAGATAGTCCGTGAACTGCACGGCCAGCGGCCGGTCGAGGCCGAGTTGATGCCGCAGCACCGCGGCGGTGGCGGGCGTGTAGCGGTCGCCGAGCAGCGTCTGCACGGGGTCGCCGGGCGCGAGGTGCCCGGCGACGAAGATCAGCAGCGCCGCGCCGACGAACAGCGGCACGGCCATCGCGATTCGGTAGACGACGTAGCGCGCCACGGACGCCTGAGCGGTTAGCCGCGGAGGTGCGTCAACGCCGGGCCGGCCTCGACGCTATTTCTCGATCGACACCGTGTCAAACGGCAGCCAGCCGTTTACGGCGGGCGAGGTCCGCAGGCCCTTAACGTACGGCTTCTTCAGGTAGGCGAACTCAGTGAACATGAACGGCACGGCGCCCACGTCGTCGATCATCAACGCCTCGGCCTTATGGTAGAGCTCGGTCCGCGCCGCTTCGTTCGGGGCGGCGTTCGCGGCGTCGACCAGCTTGTCGAAGTCCGGATTGTCATAGTTCAACCGGTTGAGCGGCGACGTGCTGTAGAGCAGGATGTCGAGGTAGTCGCTGTAGTCTAGATAGTCCGCCGACCACCCGCTCAGGAACGCCTGATAGACCGTTCGCTTGTTCAGGTTGGTGATGAACGTCGCGAACTCCGTCCGCTCGAGCGAGGCATCGACGCCGAGGTTCTGCTTGAGCATGGCGACCGCCGGCTCGCCCTCCATCTGCGCGACGGGCCCGAACGGGTTCATCGCAATCCGGAGGGGCGGGAGCTTCCCGGTCACGCCGGCCTCGTCGAGGAGTTTGCGCGCCCGGGCCGGATCGTACGGCAGCCCCTTGTACCCGGCGTAGAAGCCGGGGATGCCGGGCGGCACGAAACCGGCCGCGGGCTGAAAGAAACCGAAGAACACCGTGCGCGCGATCCGCGCCTTATCGATCGCCATCGCGAAGGCTTGGCGCACCCGGCGGTCTTTGAACGGCGCGTAGACGCGCGGGTTGAGGCCCAGATAGAGAATTTGCGCGCGCGGGTACACCAGCAGCTCCGGCTTCAGCTTGGGATCCGAACTGATCCGCTGATAGTCGCCCAGCGGAACGGGCACGAAATCGAGCTGGCCCGCGAGGTATTCCGACAGCTGCGTGCGCGACTCGGTGACAATCGGAATGCTCACCGTCGCGACCTTGGGCGCGGCGGCGAAGTATTTCGGGTTCGCGGCGAGCGTAAAGTGATCGTTGTGGGCCCACTCCTTCAATACAAAGGGGCCGGTGCCGGCGTCCTGCGTCGTGTACCAGCCCTGCCCGCGGCCCACCACGTCCTTGTCGAGAACCACCGCGGCGTAGTAGGCGAGCCGGTTGAGAAAGCCGCCGCGCCGCGCGGGGTTCAGGACGAACTGCAGGGTGTTCGCGTTGACCGCCGTGATCCCGGCGATCCCGGGAGCGCCGTTCTGAAACGCGTCATATCCCTGGATACCCGAGACCACCACGGAGCCAACCGGGGACTTGAGCGCCGGGCTGCCCATCCGCTCGAACGACCACTTCCAGTCGGCGGCGGCGGCCTTGCGGCCGCTGTGGAAATAGACGTTGTCGCGCAGGTGGAACGTGTAGACGAGGCCGTTCGGCGAGATGTCCCAGCTGCTCGCCGCCTGTGGCAGGATCTTGCCGGCGGCGTCGAGGCCCACCAGCGTGTTGTACATCAGGAAGACGATCGGCGCCGACGCGGAGTCCACCGCGTAGTACGGGTCCAGCGTCGGCGCTTCGCCGCTGAGCGGCGTCCGGAACACGCCGGGCGCCTGCGCCCGGGCCGCCGGCCACGGCCCGGCGGCGACCACGGCAAGCAGCACCGTCACTCCTACAGCCATCGCACGACGGATCACTCCCAACTCCCCCCTTCGATCGCGTTCCTTATGCCCGGCCCGTCAGGTAGCGGTCGAGAAACGGCAGCACCACCGGCGCCCAGATCTGCGGCGCGTGCACCCAGATCTGATGCGCCTCCATCGCATTCGCGCCAAACGGCGGGAAGAGATGACGCTCGCACACCCGGTCGACTCTACCAAGGCGCGCGGCGAGCGCCGCGGACGGCGCGATGTCGAAGTCGTTCTCCGCCTGCAGCAGCAGGACGGGACAGCGGATCGTATCCGCGTGCGCGAGGAGGAACGGCCGCAGGCCCGGCACCGGCCCCCAACTCATCGCCGCCGCGGCGAACGACACGCACGCGCGCACCCGGCCGTCCCGCGCCGCCGCGAGCAGCGAGTTGATGCCGCCGTAGGACGAGCCCATCACGGCCACGCGCTCCGGATCCACCTCCGGGATCCCGCGCACAAACCGCAGTGCCGCGAGCACGTCGTCGTTCTCGGCGAGCAGTCGCGCGCAGACCTGTTCGTCGTGACCCGCCGCGCCCTGGGGCGCCGGCACCTCGTCGAGTCGCGACGGCCCCGGCGAGCCTGCGTACCCCCGGCGGAACGGCACAAACACGAGATAACCGGCGCCGGTGAGCACCCGCGCGACCCCGGGTTTGCTGTCCTGCTCGAGGCCGCTCCCGTGGTTCAGGATCACCGCGGCCAGCGGGCCGGCACCGCGTCCGCCGCCGGCGGCGTCGGCCGTCGGCGCATAGCGATACGCGATGAGGTCCCGGCCGGCGCTCGGAAACGTCAGCCGCTCGCCGGGATGAGCGGCGCTGCGTGCGCGCGCTACCACACGCGCAGCGGGCAGCCCGAGAGCGCCTCCGCGCCGGTCGGGGTGATCAGCACGGTCTCCTCGATGCAGGCGGTGCCGAAGTTCATGCGGATCAGCATCGGCTCAAGCGCGAAGGTGTTGCCGGGTGTGAGAATATCCGTCGTCGACGGGCGCAGCGACGGCCGCTCGAACAGCGAGCAGCCGAGTCCGTGCCCGAACCCCTTCGGCATGTATTCCGCGTCATAACCCGCCCGCGCGGCGATCGCACGCGCCGTGGCGATCAACTCCTGAACCGGCACACCGGGCCCGGCCTTCGCGAGACAGGCCTCGAACATCTCGAGCCCGGTGTCGAGGAACCGCCGCTGCTCGGCGCTCGGCGTCCCCACCACCGTCGATCGCGACACGTCCGCGGAGTACCCATGGTAGGTCGCCGCCATGTCGAGAAACACCATGTCCCCAGGCTCCACCACGCGGTCCGACGGCGCGCAGTGCTTCAGCCCGGAGCGCGGTCCCGTCGAGACCGCGCTCTCGAAGGCGAGTGCGTCCGCCCCTTCGGCGAACGCGACGGCGTGCGCGCGAGACGCCACGTCGAACTCGCGCGCTCCGGGCACGAGGGCCCGCAGCGCCTCTTCGTGCATCCGTCCGGAGATCCGCGCGGCGCGCCGCATCGTTTCGATCTCCGGCGGCGACTTGACCGAACGGATCTCCATGAGGAGGTGGTCTGCCGGGATCCACGTCGCCCGGGGCAGACGCTCCTCCAGCCCGACCATGACGGTGTGCGGCAAGATCGCCGACCCGGCATAGCCGATCCGCTCCGAGGCCGCGTGGGCCTCCTGGATCCGGTCGGCGGCGTGGCCGGCGACGCTGGTCTCCGGGTTCCGGTCGAAGCCGAGCCGGGCGGCGCCGCGCACATCATCGAGCCACGCGGTCCAGATGGACGTGTGCATCGGCTCGCCGTGCATCAACCAGTTCGTCGTCAGCATCGGCATGCCCGCGGCGGGGATCACCACGATCGTATCGCCGGCGCTGGTCTCGAAGTTGACGAGGTAGCGCGCATTGCCCGGATCGGCGCCGTTCGAATAGGCCACGAGCGCGGCCAGGCCTTCCGCCTGGAGGCGCGCCTGGACGGCGGCGATGCGGCGCTCGTACTCAGACTGCGGAAACGGCATCGTCCGCCACGGACGGCGGGCGTCAGGGCCGTAGGGGACCTTCGCTTCGTAGACCGGCACACCGCCACCCCGCTCATTCCCCGTAATCGGTTACGCAGGCGAGCCGTTTCCTTTTCCGATCCCGCGGCAACGAGTCCTCCTCGATGGCGTGAAAGGAAAGCGATTCCACGGGAGAAAAGTCACGTACTGCGATGACACTCGACGACGTCCAGACCCCCGCCTTGATCCTGAACGTAGATGCGATGGAGCGCAACCTGGCGCGCATGGCCTCGGCGTGTACCGCGGCCGGGATCGCGCTCCGGCCGCACACGAAGACGCACAAGAGCCCGTGGGTCTCAGCGAAACAGATCCGCCTCGGCGCCGTCGGCGTCTGTACTGCCAAACCCGGCGAGGCCGAGGTGATGGTGAAAGCCGGCATCCCGGACGTGCATCTCACCACCGAACTCACGCCCTTGAACATGGACCGGGCGCTCGATATCGCGACGCTCGCGCGCGTGAGCGTGGTCGCCGACTCCGGCGAGATAGTCGATCGCATGTCGGCAAAGGCGCGCGCACGCGGCCTCACCCTTACGGTGCTGGTCGACGTCAACGTGGGACAGAACCGGACCGGCACAGAAGCCGGCGAGCCTGTGCTGGCGCTCGCGCGGCGGATCCTCGACGCGCCGGCGCTGCGGCTCGGCGGGCTGCAGGGATACGAAGGGCACTGCCAGCACATTCGCACCCGCGCCGACCGCCACCGGCGGGCCTTCGAGGCCTATGCCCGCCTCGCCGAAACCAAGGCGCTGCTGCTCGATCATGAGATTCCGGTGCCGGTCGTGACCACCGCCGGCACCGGCACGTACGCGGCCGCCATCGAACACGGCACCCCGACCGAAGTCCAACCGGGGTCGTACGTGGTCATGGACAGTGACTACGGCGCCGTGGAAGGGCTCGGATTCGAGCAGGCCTTGTTCATGCTGACGACCGTGGTGAGCAACCGGCGTCCGGACGCCGACGTCATCGACGCGGGCTACAAGACGGTCAGCACCGACGCGGGACCGCCGGCGATCAAGGGCCATCCGGAGGCGACGTACAAGGCGCAGGGTGATGAACACGGCAGGATCGCCGGTCTGTCCTCGCGCCGCGCGCCGGGTGACAGGCTGTGGCTCATCCCGAGTCACTGCGATACCACAATCAACCTCTACGACCGGTACGTCCTGGTACGCGACGACGGACGGTGCCTCGGCGAGCTGCCGATCGAAGGCCGGGGCCGGAGCGCCTGATGGTCAAGGGGAAGAGTCCCCCCGTCCGCCGCGGCGTGCGCTCACCCGGCTGAGACAATTTGGCCGTGCACCCACCGTCGACAACACCGTCCAAGCGGGCTCCGCGTCGCCGGCTCCGACCAGGTGCCCCCGCGGCACACGAGACGCCTTACGTACCGTTGCTTCCTTCCGGACCTGGCGGGGTTTGTAAGATCTCGTTGCGCGGGACCCAATCCTCCTCGTCACGTGCGCGGACCGGACCCTGAGCGGTGAGGCCTCGGGTGGGGGTTCGGTCCCGCTGGAGCGGGTTGCGGGTACAGGGAACCGCTAGCTCCCCACCTAGCACGGCCAAGCCGTAGTATAACACTCGCTGCCGGCGATCGCCGTCAGCGACCTCGAAGCCACCGGCCGTACGGCATCCACGTGACGTCGGGCCGCGGCGGATCGGGCAGCATACAGATGAGTTCCACCGAGTGCCCATCCGGATCGTCGAAGAACACGGACGCCGCCGGCATCCACCCGATCACGACCGGCTCGTCGCCGTCGCGCGGCGTCACCCCGGCAGCCCGAAGCCGGCCGGGCGCGGCCAGGAGATCGTCGAGCGCCATCGCGACCGAGAAGTGCAGTCGCTGCGTAAGCGGCGACGTTCCGATTGACCACAGACCGAGCATGCCGCGCCCTGCGCCGCCGACCCAGAGAAAGGCGGCGTTCCGCTCCGGTACGCGGTGGGCGAGCGTGAGACCCACGACATCGCGGTAGAAGACGATGGAGCGCTCGAGATCGCGCACCGTGAGATGCGTCTCGAACAACCCGCGCACCGCCGGCAGCGTGTTCACAGGGATCGGTTCCCCCTCACCGCTGCGGCTCTTGGGCGTCCGCGAGCGCCGTCCGCAGCACCCGCACGGGGTCGCCGCCCACAAAGTGGACCGTGCGCATACCGAGCGCCGCCGCGGCGGAAACATTCTCCGGCCGGTCGTCCACGAAGAGACACTCCGCGGGCTGGACCTCCGCCCGCTCGAGATAGAGCCGGTAAATACGCTGATCGGGCTTCGTGGAGCGGACTTGGCCGGACACGATCACAACGTCAAACCACGCCCGCAGGTCGCGGTCGCGGCGGATGCATTCGTACAATTCCACGCTCATGTTGCTGAGCATCGCGGTCCGAACGCTGCGTGCCCGCACGTCACGGGCCAGATCCCACGTCTCTTCCCGGTATCGCATCCAGGAGTCGCCGTCGCGCCGGATCAGCCAATCGAGCAGCGCCTGACCATCGGCGGCGAGCGGCGCGCGGCCCAACGACCGCAGCACGCGGCGCCAATATTCGACGCCGGTGTAGTCCTCGGCATCATACGGCCGCCGGTGCTCCCAGTACGCTGTGGAGAACGCCTCGACCGTCACATCGAGCCGCGCCGCCATCGCGGCTATGACATCCCGGGCCTGTGGGTACGTGAGCACGTTCCCGTAGTCGAGGATGAGCGCGCGCAACGGTGCCACGGCTGTATTGTAGCGAATCCTGCGGATCCGGGTTCACGCGCTTTCAGCGGGCCCCGGTGGAGGTTCGAGCGTGCGCAGGCGGGGCATCGGCGACGGCAGCAACCACAGGAATCCCGCGACTGCCCCGACCGTCGCGATCCACAGGGTCGGCCGCAGCCCGATCGCACTCCCCAGCAGTCCACCGGCGAGCGAGCCGATCGGACGGACGCCGTAGTTCACGACGGTGAAGGCGCCTGAGACCCGCGACCGCAGTTCATGTGGAATGAGCGCCGCAAAGATCGCGCCGATGCTGATGTCGAGCACCATCACGCCGAGTCCCGAGCCGAATCGCGCCGCAAACAGAAACGCCAGGATGACCGATGCGGGTCCCGCGGCCGCCGGAACCAGGATCAGCGGGGCCGGAAAGAGCACACAGCCGAGGATATACGTCGGGCCGATGCCGAGCCGCTTTCCCAACCACCCGGTTATCGTCGATCCGAACACCGCCCCGACTGCTCCCGCACCCAGCACGGCGCCGAGCATCGCGGGCTGCACGTGCAACGCCCGGGTAGCGTACAGGACAAACAGCGCGGAGAACATGTAGTTGAAGAAATTGAAGGTCGCCCCGGACGCAAGCGCCGCTCCGATGATCGGTGATTGGATGATGAACCGGGCGCCCGCGGTGACCTGGCCTCGCTTGTTCTCGGCCGTGGGCGGCTCCGTCGGCGAGATCCGCCCGAGAAGCAACGCGGATGCGAGGAACGAGAGCGCGTCGGCGACAAGAGCGAGAGGCGCCGAGAAAACTTGGACGAGCAGGCCGCCGAGCCCGGGACCGCCCATAAATGACAGCGCCCGGCTCCCCTGCAAGATCGCGCTCCCCTCAACGTAGCGGTCACGCGGCACCAACGACACGAACAGCGCACTGTACGACACCATGAACAGGACGCTGAGGATGCCCACACAAAACGCGACGACGTAGAGGTGGACCATCGTGAGCCGTCCGGCGGCGTATGCGGCCGGGATCGTCAGGATCAGGACGGCACGTCCGGCATCGGCGGCCATCATCACCTGACGACGCCGGCCGCGGCGGTCCACCCACGCGCCGGCATGGAGCGAGAAGAACAGCGCCGGCACGAGCCCGGCCGCGGTCAAATATCCCATTTCGCGCGGCCCCGCATGAAGAAGGAGGACGGCAAGCAACGGGAGCGCCAGCAGGGTGATTTGGTCGCCGAACAGCGAAATGATCTGCCCCGCCCAGAACAGCCGGAACGGAGCATTCTCCGCGAGCAGGGCCGGCACGAATCCCGAACGCCGCTTCACGCCGCGCTACGCCGGATGCCCGGCCTCCCACAATCGCAGCAATTCGCTTTCGCGTGTTGGCGCCAAGCCGGCCCGAAGCGCCGTGTCGGCCGGCCGGGCGCGATCCCATTCCAGGGTGTCGGCAATCGTCTCCGCGAGCGGCCGCGGCCGCAGCCCGGCGCCGAAGGCCTTCGTCGAATCGAGCCCGGCGAGGTCGTCGCCGCCCCGACGCACCCACAGCGGGATCTCGCTCCAGGGCTTCACACCGTGTTGCAGCAAGAAACTCTCGTCGACCCACACGAACGAAGCGTCCCGGACGCGGCCGACGGCTCGGCAGGTCTCGAGGATCTCGCCGATCGTCACACCAGGGCGGCCGCCGAGATTGAACGTTCCCGTCCGCCCCACCTCAACGCTCGGAACGATCCACCGGGCGATGTCCCGCGCGTCGATGAACGGGAGCACGACCCGCTCCGGGT
The DNA here is from genome assembly GCA_035280345.1 of bacterium. Lineage (GTDB taxonomy): Bacteria > Sysuimicrobiota > Sysuimicrobiia > Sysuimicrobiales > Segetimicrobiaceae > DASSJF01. The sequence goes on from DATEGA010000250.1 coordinate 8,424, forward strand.
GGTCGAAGGCGAGCACCGAGCCGCCGCGCGCCACGCGGCGAGGCCAGTAGGTGAAGCGGTCGGTGGGATCGCGCGGCCCGACGACGAGGCTGAGGCGCGCGAAGAGAGCGCGCCCCGGCGCGGCCCGTTCGACGGCCCGCTCGCACAGTGCTTTGAGGGCGCCGTACGCATCAGGACTGAGATAGTCTTCCCTGCTCTCGTCTTCGATCGTCCTGAGCGGCGCCAGCTCGTCGACTCGATCCTGCGCCTTCGGGGACGCGTAGACGCTCGCGGTCGAGATAAAACAATAATGGCCGACCGCGGAGGCGAGCAGTTCGGCTGCGGCGCGAACGATTCGCGGCACATAGCCGGAGACATCGATCGCCGCGCCCCACCGCCGGCCGCGGAGCGCGTTCAGGTCGCCGTCCCGATCGCCGCGCAACTGCTCGACGTCGATATCTGGATTCGGGTCCGATTGCCCGCGGTTGAATACCGAGACCCTGTGTCCGCGAGCGAGCGCCTCCTCCGCGATGTGCCGGCCGACAAACTTCGAACCGCCGAGAATCAGAATGTCCACAGCTCCCGTCTCTCCCGGACGCAAAATTTATTTCATGAGTCCATATGCAGACGATAAGGTAAAGTGTTCGGCATTGACAGTCCGCTAAGTCCGTGAGACAATGCGACCATCACACCGACACTCGGAGGAGGCGAGCAATGCTCATCATCGACATGACTGCGGCGCTCGTCGTCCATCCGGGGTGTTTCCTCGCGTAGGCTCACAGCCTAGCTAGCGGCCACTCCGGCCGCGGGCGACCGGCCCGCGGCGTTTTCGTTTCCCGGCGGCCTCACCATGGGCGGTTCGACGTGTTCCGTAGGGGTGCGTCCGTTCGTGGTCGTTCTATGCCCGCAAGAAGGAGGTGGCAGATGTTGCATTGGTCGACGATCGAGTTTCTGGCAAAGGATCGGCTGGCTGAATACCAGCGCGAGCAGCGGAAGTTTGCGCTCGTGGAAGACGCGGAGCGCGCGGCCGGCCGCGATGGCGGCCTGCTCCGGCGGCTGCCGGCGGCGTTGGGCCGTCGCATCGCGCTCGCGCGCGCCGGCAAGCCCGCGTTCGGCGAAACACCGAACTGATGTCGAGCACCACCGACCGAGGACGCGCCCAGACCTGGCTGGGGACGCGGAGCTGCGAGAAGGCTCCGGTCCCCGGCCGGGCTCAGAGTGGCCGGTGGTTATCAAAGTAGAAGAGGCACTCGAGCTTCGCGACATGGGCCAGCGCCTCGGACTTGGCCTGCGCATGCTCGCGATCGATCGCAAAGGGGCTGCGCGCAAACGCGGCCTGGCCTCGAGCGAGGTCCTCTGCCGCCACGAAGTAGTAGATCGCATCTTCTTCGGGCGCGAGAAAACAGGCTTCCACGATGACGCCCTCGTTCCGCAGCGTTTCGAAGATCTCGTCGGACCGGCGTTTCATCTCGCCGGACCAGCCGAGCCACTTCGCCTTGCCGTCCGGCTTAAACTGGTACTTGAGCAGTCGAGCTTCGGACATCGCGCCACCCCCTCGGCTCGATCAGATACGGCCCCACGCGTCACGGCCCCGCCGCGGTCACTCAAGATATCGTGGAACGATCTCCGTTTCGCGGACGCCCTCCGGCGCGCGCTCGACCCGCCACGCCCGGGCGGCCGTCCGTGACGAGACGAACTCGGCGATTTCCGTTCCGTGATAGACGACGCCGACGCCGTCATCCGCGGCGGTGCCGGGCGGCAGTGTCCCCGCACCGACGGCGGCCTGGTACACGGGCCGCCGATCCCTCTCCCCGTCGTAGTGGGGACAGAAGCTCCCGGAAAGGAACCCGAGACCGTCGGTCAGGATCTGCAGCGGCCGTCCGAGCGTGTCCGTCAGCCCTGCCTCGAACCAGCACAGCGCACCCGCGCTGACACCGCTCAGCACGACGCCGGTCTCCCAGGCCTCGCGAAAGATCGCATCGAGGCCGGCCATCCGCCACATGGAGAGCATGTAGCCCGTCGCGCCGCCGCCGACGAAGATGACATCCTGGTCGAGGATGAAACTCCGCAGGTCGCGGATCGTCCGCTTGAACAACCGGAGGTGCGAGGGCAGGCAACGCTCCACCGTGTGCGCGTCGTAAAACTTTGCGATGTTGCTCTCCGAATCTCCGCTCGCGGTCGGCACGTAGCAGACCTTCGGCGGCGTTCGCCGCGCGAGCGAGAGAATAAAGCGGTCCAGCCGCGGATTGTCGGGCTCCATCATGAACCCGCCGCCGCCCAACGCCACGATGCGCCGTTCCACCATCTCCGCGCTCACCGCCCTTCCTCCACGGGTGTTACCTCATGATAGCGAGCAGCGCACCGAGCAACAGTGCACCCGACGCGGCCATCGACGGGAGAAGAAAACTGCCGGTCGCATCGTAGACGGCGCCGGCGAACGCCGGGCCGACGATCTGCCCGATCCCGAAGGCGGCGGTCAGGATGGCGAGCGTCCCCCGCGGATCACCGGCGGTCAGCCGCCGGCCCTGAATCAGCCCGAGCGCCGTGATCCCCATGATGGTCCCGCCGAAGAGCACCGCCGCCAGGAACACGCCGGCCGGAGCCGTCCACAGCACGCTCGCGGCCACGCCCACCGCTTCGGCGGCGCACGCGAGCGCGAAACCCCGCGCGATGCCGATCCGCTCCCCGACGCCGCCCCAGAACACTACGGACGGCAGGCCGGCCAGACCGACGACAATCCACACAAGCGGCTCGAGGTACCGCACCGCCGGCGAGCCGCGCACAATCGCGACGAGAAACGTCCCCGTAATCACGTAGCCGAACCCGAAGAGCCCGTAGGCCGCGACAAACGGGGCGAAGCGTCGAGCGTTACGCACCGATCCGGGGGGGCCGCCGCGCGCCTGTTCTGCACCCTCCGGAATGAGCCGCGCCGCGGCGACGAACGCGAGAAGCGACACCAAGCCGGCGGCCTGCCACATTGCCCGCCAGCCGCCACCCCACCCGGCGACAACGGCGACGAGCGCGGCCGAGACGGCGATGCCGGCGCCGGGGCCCCCGAAGTGAACGGCGGCCAACTCCGATCGCCGCGCTTCGCTCAACCGGTCAAGGACGAGGGCCGAGGCGAAGACGAGCGCGAGCGCGCTCGCGACGCCTCCGGCAAAGCGCAGGACGGCGAATACCGCCGCCGAGTTGGCCCATGCCATCGCACCCGTCGTGACGGCGCTCGCAAGTAATCCGGCCAACAGCCACATGCGGCGGGAGCCGCGCAGCACAGGCGCGGCAGCGATCAGCGCGCCGGCAAGATAGCCGGCGAAGTTTGCGGACGCGAGCAGCCCGGCCGTGGCCTTGGTCATGCCGAGATCCTCGGTCATCCGCGGCAGGATCGGCGTATAGACGAACCGCCCGATGCCGACGGCCGCGCCGAGACAAATCAAGCCGCCCAGCGCGAGCAGCACGGGACGGGGCTCGGCGCGATTCTGGGTAGCTATGGGCGGTACCGGTGAGGAAGCCTGCCGCACCGCCTATAGCCAACGGCGAACGCGGCTCATATACGCACGGTACGGCTCGCCGAACCGTCGCGCCATGTACTCCTCTTCGCGCACCATCGCGCCTTGCTGGATAACGGCCATTGCAACCGGCAGCAGCACCAGCACCCACACGACGTTCGCCGCGAGCGCCGCGCCGGCGTAGCCGACCGCCATTCCGAGATACATCGGATGGCGGGTGAAGCGGTAGGGACCGGTCGTCACGAAGGCGGTCACGGGCCGCGCCGGGTTCGGGCTCGTGCCCGCGCGCCGCATCGTGACGACGGCGGGGAGTCCGACGACGGCGATTCCGGCGACGACCAGCGCCCAGCCGAGCAGCCGCGGGGCGGACGGTAGGCCGATCGGCGGCGCAAACCGGTTCAGCACCAAACCGAGCACAAACGCGCCGGCGTAGATCGCGGGCGCGGGACAATGCAGGCCCACGGCATCGTGCCGATCCATCGCCGATCACCTCCACGGGACGGCTTCTCCGCGCCGCGCGGCATGCCCTCGACACCGCGCACGGCGAGAGGCCGGGGCAGGCGAGCCAATACGCGATCCAGTAATGAGCCGATATGCTTCGGGAGGCCTACGGGCGGGCGATCGTCGCCACGCTGTGCGTGACCGAGACCGTCTCATGGGGCATCATCTACTACGGCTTTCCGGTCTTTCTTCAGCCGATGGAGCACGATCTTAGCGCCTCCCGCGTCGCGGTCGCGGGCGCGCTGTCGATCGCGCTCGCCGTATCCGCGTTGGCGGCGGTGCCCGTGGGCCGGTGGATTGACCGGCACGGTGCGCGCGCGCTCATGACCGCGGGCTCGTGCCTCGCGTTCGTTCTGGTCCTCGCGTGGTCGCGCGTGCACACAATCGGCGCCCTCTACGCCGTCTGGACGGCGATGGGCGTCGCCATGGCGATGGTCCTATATCAGCCGGCGTTCGCCGCCGTCGTGCAGTGGTTTCCGCAGCACCGGGAGCGGGCGCTCTTGACCATCACGCTCGCGGCGGGCTTCGCGAGCACGATCTTCATGCCGATCGAAGCCTGGCTGCTGGCGTGGATCGGCTGGCGCACCGCCCTCACGCTGCTCGCGATCTTGCTCGCCATCGTGACGATCCCCGCCCACGCGGTCGTGCTGCGCGCCCCGGCCGGGCTCGGCCAGGGCACAGGCGCCGCGGGGCACGCGTCGACGGATGCGACACTCGGAGTGGCCCTGCGGCACGGTGTCTTCTGGATTCTGGCGCTCGCGTTCGCGCTTGCCAACTTCACGACGACCACCGTGAGCGTTCATATGATCCCGTACCTTGGACAACACGGCTACTCTACACAGCTCGCGGCGTCTATCGTAGGTTGGATCGGCGGGATGCAGGTGCCGGGGCGGCTGCTGTTCGTCCCGATCAGCGCGTGGCTCGGGGCGGCGTGGGTGACCGGCTCGATCTTCTTCGCCGAGGCCGCGGCGATGGTGCTGTTGGCCGCGGGCGCGCTCGGCGCCGGCCTCGTGCCGATGATCCTGCTCTATGGGGCGGCCGCCGGCATGCTGACGCTCGCGCAGGCCACGGTCGTCGCCGACATATGGGGACGCCGGCACTACGGCAGCATCGCGGGCGCGATGGCTATCCCCGCAAACCTCGCCCGCGCCCTGGGCCCGGTCGGTGCGGCGGTACTGTACGCATCATTCGGCGGATACGCGAGGCTCTTCTGGCTGCTGGCGGGGGGCCTCGCGATCGCCGGGGTGATGGTACTCATCACCGAACACCGGGGGGCCACACACGCCGCGGCGGCCGAAGCCCCCTCTGTGTCGAGCGGTTAGCCGGGCCTTCGACTGGTATACCCGCTGGTCGCGTACGAGCCGCGGCACGGCAGGCGGGAATGTCCGGCGACGGCGGTGGAATCTACCCTCGCCATGCCGGACGGAGCGACGCTTCAAGCCGGTATCATCCACCGCGTGTGGAGCGTCTTCTTCCTCGCGGCGATCGGCGTCGCCGGCACGGTGTACGTCCTCATCTTCTGGTCGCTGATCCGCTACCGGCGGCGCGACGACCGCCTGCCGCCGCAGTTCAAGGTCCACACCCCCGCCGAGATCGCGTTCACGGTCATTCCCGTCTTGATCGTGATCGGCCTGTTCGCCGTGACGTACGCGGCCGAGCAGCGGATCGAGCACCTGGACCCGCAGCCGGCGGCGCGGATTCGGGTGACCGGATTCGATTGGTCGTGGCGGTTTGCATATGCCGGCGGCGGACCGATCGTCACGGGGACGCCGCAGCGTCCGCCCGTCCTCGTCGTTCCCGTCGGCCGGACGGTCCGCATCGACATCACATCGGCGGACGTGGACCACTCATTTTACGTCCCGGGGTTCCTGTTCAAACGTGATGCGATTCCAGGGCTCGTCAGCAGCTTCGACTGGGTCGTGACCAAACCGGGCCTCTACCGCGGCGAGTGCGCGGAGTTCTGCGGCCTCGACCACGCCGCGATGAACTTCACGGTCTCCGCGGTCACCCAGCCGGCCTACGAGGAGTGGCTGCGCGGGCAGCGCACCGCCCGTCGGCCACGCCCCACCGGTCCGCCGTGAGCACGGTCGCGTCCCATCCCGTCCCCCGTTCGCGCGTCGGGCTGCTCGGTTGGCTCACGACGACGAACCACAAGCACATCGGCATCCTCTACATGACGACCACGCTCGGCTTCTTCGCGCTGGCCGGCGTCCTCTCGCTGCTGATCCGGGCGGACCTTACGGCGCCCAACCACCCGCTCGTGAGCCGCCAGGTGTACGCGGAGTTGTTCACGCTGCACGGGACGGCGATGATCTTCCTCGTCATCGCCCCGTTCGGGCTCGGCATGGCCAACTACGTCGTCCCGCTGCAGATCGGCGCGCCGGACATGGCCTACCCGCGGCTCAACGCGCTGTCGTACTGGCTCTTCCTGCTTGGCGGCCTGATCGTGATGAGCGGACTCCTCACCCGCGACGGGGCCGCCGGCGCGGGATGGTTCGCCTACGCGCCGCTGTCGACGACCGGCAGTCCGGGATCCGGCATGGATCTGTGGATCGTCGGCCTGCTGATGGCCAGCGCCTCCACGATCATGACCGCGATCAACCTGATCGCGACGATCGTCCTCTACCGCGCGCCGGGCATGATCATGTGGCGCATCCCGATCTTCTGCTGGGACATGGTCGTCACGTCGCTCATCATCTTGATGGCGTTCCCGCCGCTCGCCGCGACGCTCGCGTTGTTGCTGATCGACCGGCGGCTCGGCGGGCACGCCTTCGACCCGACCAACGGCGGCAGCGCCGTCGTCTATCAGCACCTCTTCTGGTTCTTCGGCCACCCGGAAGTCTACGTGATGGTCCTGCCGTATTTCGGTATGATCACCGAGATCATCCCGGTGTTCTCCCGCAAGCCCGTCTTCGGGTATACCGGGTTCGTCCTGACCACGCTCGCCATCGCCGGCCTCTCGATGGCGGTGTGGGCGCACCACATGTTCACGACCGGCGCCGTGCTCAACCCATTCTTCGCGGCGACGTCGCTGCTGATCGCGGTCCCGACCGGCGTCAAGTACGTCAACTGGATCGGCACGATGTGGCGCGGCGCGATCACGCTGTCCACGCCGATGCTCTTTGCGGTCGGGTTCTTGCTCAACTTCCTGATCGGGGGAGTCACCGGGGTGATGCTCGCCTCCCCGCCGATCGACTACTCGGTCGAGGATACCTATTTCCTCGTGGGGCACTTTCACTACGTCCTCGGCGGCGGCAGCCTGTTCGCCGCGATCGCGGCCGTGTACTACTGGTTCCCGAAGATCACCGGCGCGACGCTGCGCGAGAGTTGGGGCCGCCTGCATTTCTGGCTCACGTTCGTCGGCTTCAACACGACGTTCTGGCCGATGCACCTGCTCGGCCTGTGGGGGATGCAGCGCCGCGTCGTGACCTATCCGGACCTGCCCGGCTGGCACGCGCTGAACCTCATCGCCAGTGTGGGGGCCGCGCTCATGGGGGTCGGGGTGCTGGTCTTCCTGTGGAACCTGTTCGTCTCCCTGCGGCATCCGCGTGCAGCCGGCCCGGACCCCTGGGACGGCTTTACGCTCGAGTGGGCCACGAGTTCGCCCCCGCCGGAGTTCAACTTCGAAACGATCCCGCCCATCCGGTCAGAGCGTCCCGTGTTCGACCTGAAACATCCCCGAGAGGCGCCGTGATCACGACCGGGCGCGTGCTCCTCGGCTCCGCGATGTTCGCGCTCGTGGTCGGCTCCCTTTACTGGTTCCTCAGTTACGAGAGCGCCGGCTCCCTCATGCTGCTGACGATGACGGCGGGGCTCGGGATCGGGGCCGGGTATCTATCCCTCGCGCGGCGGCGCGCGCCAATGCCCGCGGATCAAAAGGATGTGCGGCCGTCGGACGCGCGGGGCGAAGACGTCGGCGTCTTTGCATCCCATAGCGCCTGGCCGGCGGTGCTCGCGCTCGGCTGCGCGGTCGGGCTGACCGGCTTGATCTACGGCTGGTGGCTCGTGGTCGTCGGCGCCGGCGGCGTAACGCTCGCGCTGATCGGATTGTTCAGGGACGACCGCGCCACCCGGTCGAGGTGAGCGGCGAGGCGTCGCTCTTCGGCCGCCCACGCGGCCGCCGTCAGGAGCAGCGCCGTGATCACCGGGAGCCCGCCCCCCAGCCATATGATGAGGCCGGCGGCCTGCTGGTCCGCGAGGGCCGAGATGTTGCGGACGGCGGCCGTCACCGCGTAGTGCGGATAGAGCACGTGGCGCGACGAGAAGATCGCGAGCCCTAGAAACGACTGCACGGGCAGCGCCGCCGCCAGATACAGCAGGCGCAGTCCGTAGCCGAGCCGCCATCGCGACGGCTCGAGACCGACCACCGGATACCAGAAGACGAGGGCCGCCGCCAAATAGAGCGCGTGCTCGAGCACGTGCACTGCGGGGTACTCGAGCGCGGCCTCGTAGAGCGCTGAAAAGTGCGACCCCGCGAGCACCGCGGCGAAGCACGCCCAGGCGGCAGGCGGCCACGTGACCGCCGCGACGGCCGGGCTGTGCGCGAGCCAGGCCGCGGCCCCTTCGAGAGGGCGCGCTCCGCTCTGCCGGGCCAGCCGCAGTGGGGTGGCGATCAGCAGCAGCGGCGCGGCGACCAGCATCAGGAGCAGGTGCTGGACCATGTGCGCGCTCAGGAGCCATGACGACCACCCGTCGAGCGGCGGGCCGAGTGACGCGGCGGCCACGGCCACCCCGCCGGCAAACGCGGCAGCGCGGGCCCGGGAAAACGGGCGCGTCCGGTGCCGGCGGTCGTAGCGGCGGACGCCGCCGGCGTACAGGGCAAGGATGACGGCGCCCAGCACAAACGGCGGCGCGCCGATCATCCCTTCTCGTCCTCCGTGAGATATCCGCCGCCGGCTCCCCGGCGCAGCGCGTGCCAGGCTCCGGCCGGGCGGCCCTCGGCCGCTCTCAACTCCCGGCAGACGACGTAGGTCACCCACCCGGCGACCGGCGGCGCGATCAACGCCACGCCGCGCAGGATCACGGTGACCGTCTCGACCGGTACGCCGAAAAACCGCGCGATCACATCGTTGCTGCCGGCGAGCGTCAGCAGCACGATGAAGGTGAGCGCGCCCGCCCCGACGCCGCTTCGACGCGGCGCGTCGCGGGCGCGGTCGAGGAAGTGGTGAACCGCGCGATCGCCGGTGACCCGCTGCTCGATGAACGGCCAGAGCGCGAAGATCGCGATGAGCACGCCCGGGAGGAAGACGCCGGGGAAGAACGGCTCCGGCACCGCGTGACCGAAGCCACGGAGTTCCCAGTTGGGCATGAGGCGCAGGGCGCCTTCGAGCCAGCCGATGTACCAGTCCGGCTGGGCCGGGGAACTCACCGTCGTCGGAATATACGGCCCGTAAAGCCAAACGGGATTGATCTGGAACAGCCCGCCGAGGGCGGCGAGCACCGCGATCACCGCCAACCCGAGCCCGACGGATTTCATTGCGTAGTTGGGCCAGAGCGGCGAACCCACCACGGTATTTTCGGTGCGGCCCGGCGCGCGGAACTGCGTGTGCTTCTGGTGCCAGATGATGGCCAGGTGGGCGCCGAGCGCCGCAAGGATGAGTCCTTGGATCAGCATGATGTGGAGCGCGAGCAGACGGCCGATCGTGACCGGCGCCGGAAACTCGCCGCCGAAGAAGAGAAACGCCGCCCAGGTGCCGACGACCGGAATCGACAGCAGGACCGAGTAGGCGATGCGGATGCCGGTGCCGGAGAGCAGGTCGTCGGGCAGCGAGTACCCCGTGAAGCCGGCGGCCATCGCCAGGAGGAGCAGCGACGTGCCGATGAGCCAGTTGATCTCGCGCGGCCGCCGGAACGCCCCGGTGAAGAAGACCCGCAGCGCGTGCGCGACGATCGCCGCGACGAAGACGAGCGCCGCCCAGTGGTGGATTTGCCGCATCACGAGCCCGGCACGGACGTCGAACGACAGGCGCAGCACGCTGGCGTACGCCGCGGACATCCGCTGACCGCGCAGCGGCACGTACGAACCCTGGTACACGACATCCTCGCCGGATGCCGTGAAGAAGAACGTGAGGAAGACGCCGGTGACGAGCAGCGCGACGTAGGCGTACAACGCGACCTCGCCGAGCATGAACGCCCAGTGGTCCGGAAACGCCTTGCGCAGCGCCTTGCGCGCGAACGACGCCGCGCCGAGACGGTCGTCGAGCCACAGGACCAACCGGCGGATCATGACGACAGCTCCCAGAACCCCGGTCCGACCGGCGCGGAGAAATCGCCGGTCGCGCGGAGGTACCCGTCGGCGTCGATCCGCAGCGGCAGCTGCGGCAGCGCGCGGGTGGTCGGCCCGAAGATCGGCGCCGCCCCGCGCAGCACGTCGAAGGTCGATTGGTGACACGGACAGAGCAGCTGGTGCGCGGCCGCGCGGTAGAGCCCGACGGGGCAGCCGGCGTGCGTGCAGATCTTGGAAAAGGCGACGTAGCCCTTCGGCGCCCATCCGCCGCGCCCCGCCGGCAGGCGCAGCTGATCCGGCTCGACCCGGATTAGGAGCGTCTGGGACACCGGCGATCCGACGTATCCATCCGGGAAGACGGTGATCACCGAGCCCACAGCCAGCTCCCCGTCCCGCACCCGGCGGCCGGCCCCGTCGACCAGGAACGATCCCGGCTGCCACTCGGTGTGGAACATCGAGCGGCCGGGGCGCGGGCCGAGCGATCGGATCGGGAAGAGGGCCACCAGCGCGAGCCCCGCGAGCGCGCCGAGCAGCAGCCGCCCGAGCGTCCGTCGGCCGGTCAATTGTTCCTCTCCGCGCGCGAACGCGGTCGTCGCGGCGGCACGGATCTCCGCCGGGGACGGCTCGGGCTCCCGCACGTCCGTAACCGCCTCGTGCGGCAGCAAACGCAGCGCCCACGCGATGATCGCGGCGCCGAGCGCACCCAAGGCCACCGCGAGCAGGATCCCTTCCAGCTGCGGCTGGCCGCCGGCCGCGTACACCGCGGTGAGGGCGAGGCTGCCGCCGATCGACAGCACCAACATCACGGCGATCGACCGCTCGCCCGGACGCATCAGGTCGTCGTCCCGATGAGACGGATGATCACGACGAGGCCGCCGAAGCCGACGAGCCAGGCGATGAATCCCTCGGCGACCGGCCCGAGATGGCCGAGACTCAACCCGCCCGGATCGGCGGGCGCACGGAGCGACACGGCGTACCGGACGAGCGAATCCAGCTCGTGCTGATCGATCACACCGGCGTCGAATCGCGGCATCGGGTTGGGACCGATGCGCACGGCTTCCGCGATCTCGAGCGCGCTCGCGTCGTAGAGATCCGGCGCGTCGGCCCCCTCGCCGACCGCGGCGCCCTGGCCCGCGGTGCCGTGGCAGGGCGCGCAGTTCGCGGCGAAAAGTTGCTCGCCGCGCGCCAAGTCGCCGCCCTCCGGATGCACGGCAGGAATCGGCGGTCCTCCCGGCGCGAGCGACGTGACGAAGGCCACGACGGCGTCGATCTGGGGACGCGTCCACGTCGTGAGCCGCCGGACCATCGGCTGGTGCGGATCCGCGAGCGGCATCCGGCCCGTCGACAGCGCGAAGTTCACGGCCGCGGCGCCGATCCCGCGGAGCGGAATGCCGTCGGCGGTACCCTGCCCTGTAACGCCGTGGCAGGACGCGCAGTGCAGCGCGTAGAGGTCCGCCCCGCGGCGCTGATCCGTGCTCAACGGCGACGCCGGCGCAGACACCGACGACGGCGGCGTGGACGCCGGGGTCTGCGCGCGCGATCGCGCGGCGATCACAACGACCGCCATGACGACGAGCGCGGCCGCCGCCGCGGCCGGGCGGCGACGCCTCATCGAATCAGCCAGATCGTCGAGAAGACGGCGATCCAAACGCCGTCGACGAAGTGCCAGTAATAGATCACGGCCTCGGGACCGCCGGTGCGCGCGCGGGGATCACCCGGGCGATACGTGCCCGCTCCGACTTTCACGGCCAGACCGAGCAGCAGGATGATACCAACCACCATGTGCAGCGCGTGGAAGCCGGTCAAGGTGAAAAAGATCGTCCCGTAGGCGTGCGATGCGACGGTGAAGCCCGCGGTCGCCCAGTCGTGCAGCTTGAGCCCCAGAAAGGCGAGCCCCATCGCTGAAGTGAGCACCAGACGGCGGACGGCGGGCCCGAACTGCCCCGCGTGGATCGCCTGCTCCGCCAGGTGCGCAGGGATGCTCGACCCGAGCAGGATCGCCGTCGCAATGCCCATCTCGAGGAGATCGAGGTGGACACCGGCGGGCGGCCAGCGGGCGGCTTCGCTGCGCAGGGTGAAATACGCTCCGAAGAGCGCCCCGAAGAACATCGTCTCCGAGGCAATAAACAGCACCATGCCGAGCACGAGGGGGGCCGGACGCGCCCCGCCGGGCCGGGCGGCGGCCTGCGCGATCATGGCGCCGTTCCTTCCGTCCGCGCGCGATGGTGTCCTTCGACGCCTGCGCACACCGCAGACGAGTCCCGCGCAAGCGCGGCGGCGCCTCCGCAGGGGCATGTCATCGCCGCGTGCAACCTTGGGACGTCGGAGGTGGAGATTTGGAGCCACGGCCCTGGCATCGGTTCTACGCCGATGATGTTCCGCACGACATCGCCATCCCCGACGCTCCCCTGCAAGGGTTCCTCAGCGCGAGCGCGGCGCGGCATCCGCGGCGGGCCGCGGTGATTCTGAGCGGGCCCGGGTTTTATTCCGCGCTCACCTATCGCGCGCTCGACCGGGCGGCCGGGCGGTTCGCCGCCGGACTGCGCGCGCTCGGGCTCGGCCGGGGGGACCGGCTGGCGATCGCGCTCGCGAACCTGCCGCAGTATCCAATCGCAATGTACGGCGCATTCAAGGCCGGCGTGACGGCGGTTCAGGTCAACCCGCTGTACCGCGGCGAGGATCTCGCGTTCGTGCTGCGGGATTCGCAGGCCAAGGCCCTCGTCACGCTGACACGCCTGTATCCGAATGTGGCGGCGGTACGCGCGCAGACCGCCCTCGAGCATGTCATTCTCACCAAGCTCTCCGACTGCTTTCCGCCGCTGTGGCGGGTGCTCTATCGGATCGCGCGGGAGCGGCGTGAAGGCGACTCGATGCCCGGCGGTCCCGGGCTCGTACCGTGGGGCCGGATGCTGCGTGGGCGCGCGCTGCCGGACGCAGAGGGCGCCGGGCCCGACGATCTCGCAGTCCTACAGTACACGGGCGGCACCACGGGGCGTCCACGCGGCGCGATGCTAACGCACCGCAACCTGGCGGTGAATGCCGCGCAGGGCCTCGCCTGGTTCCGCGACCTGCGGGACGGCGAGGAGTGCTTCCTCCTCGTGGCGCCACTGTTCCACGTCTACGGGCTGCTCGTGTTGAACGCCGGCATCCGCCTCGCCGCGACGAACTTGATGGTGCTGATGCGCATGTTCGAAGCGCGGCTCGTCGCCGAGCAGGTGCCGCGGTGGCGGCCGACGGTCTTCCCCGGCGTGCCGGCCATGTACGCGGCGATCAACCAGCTCAAGGACGTCGCGCGGCACGACCTGCACTCGATCCGGTACTGCCTGTCAGGCGCCGCCGGGCTGCCGGCCGAGGTGGCGCGCCGGTTCGAGGAGCTCACCGGCGGGCGGGTCGCGGAAGGCTACGGCCTGACCGAAGCGGGACCGCTCGTCGCCGCGAACCCGATCTGGGAAGGCGGCGTCCGCAAAGCGGGCAGCATTGGGATTCCCGTCCCGGGCACCGACGTGCGGATCGTCGATCTCGAGACCGGGAGGCGGGACCTGCCGGTTGGCGAGCCGGGAGAACTGATCGTGCGCGGGCCGCAGGTGATGCAGGGCTTTTGGAATGGGCCGGCCGAGACGGCGACTGCCCTGCGCGACGGCTGGCTGTACACCGGCGACGTCGCGCGGCTGGACAACGACGGCTTTCTCTTTATCGAGGACCGGAAAAAGGACATGATCGAGGTCGGCGGCCTCAAAGTCTATCCCCGGGAGATCGAGGACCTGCTGTTGGAACATCCGCTCGTGCGCGACGCCGCCGTGGTCGGCGTACCCCACCAACTGCGCGGGGAAACCATCATCGCGTACCTGACGCTGCGGACGCCCGGCGCGGGCGACGTGGTCGCGACGCGGCGGCAGGTGCGCGACTGGCTGCGGGAGCGGCTGCCCTCGTACAAGGTCCCGCGGCGGATCGAGATCGTCGACGCGATCCCGAAGACGCTGATCGGCAAGCCGCTGCGGCGCGTACTGCGGGAGACGGCCGCCTCGGCGCCGCCCGTGGACGACGGCGCGGGGGACAACGCCTAGCCCGCAGCAGCGATGCCGCGCTATCTGGCGTACCGCATCGTCGCGATGCTCCCGATCATCGTCGGGGTCACCTTGATCGTTTTCGTCGTCGGCCGCCTCGCACCCGGTGATCCAGTCCAGATCCTCTTCGGCGACATCAGCAATCCGACGGTCGAAGCCCGCGCGCGGGCCCAGCTCGGGCTTGACCGGCCGCTGCCGGTGCAGTACCTCCGCTTCCTCGGCAGCCTGGCGCGGCTGGATTTCGGAAGTTCGTACGTCTACCGCGGGATCCGGGTGAGCGCGATCATCGGGCAGGCGCTGCCGATCAGCCTTGCGCTCGGCACGGCGGCCCTCCTGGTCGCGGTGCTCCTCGGGGTCCCGCTCGGGCTCGCCGCGGCGCTCCGGCCGCGGTCGCTGCTCGACCAGGGCGTGCGCCTTCTCACGCTGCTCGGCGTGGCGGTGCCGTTCTTTGTCGTGGCGGTCGGCCTCGTGCTGCTCTTCTCGCTGCGCCTCCGCTGGCTGCCGGTGTCGGGGTGGGGCACGCCGGCGCACCTCGTGCTGCCGGTCCTTGTCCTGATGCTGCGGCCGACGGCGTACATCACCCGAATCACGCGGCTCTCGGTGCTGCAAGTCTTGGGGCAGGACTACATCCGGACGGCACGGGCGAAGGGACTGCCCGTCTCAGCCGTCACCCTCCGCCACGCGCTGCGCAACGCGGCGATCACAATCACGACGACCGTCGGTCTCGCGCTCAGTCTTGCGTTTACGGGGGCGCTCGTCACCGAGATCATCTTCGGCATCCCGGGCATGGGCCGGGCGACGGTCACGGCCGTGTTTCAGCGCGACTACCCGGTGATCGAGGCCGTCGTGCTGCTGTACACCGCGCTCTTTCTGCTGCTCAATCTCGCGATGGACCTCGCCTACGCGGCGTTGGACCCAAGAATCCACTATGCCTGAACGCCCGGCGGCGCCGCCGGCGTGAGCGGGGCCCGGACGCTCCGCCTAGATCGCGCGACCATCGCCGCGCTCGTGACGGTCGCGCTGCTCGTCGCGGGTGCGATCATCGTCCCGTACACCACGCGCACTGCCTATGACGTCCAGGACCTCACGCAAACGCTGCAGGGCCCGAGCGCCGAGCACTGGTTCGGAACCGACCAGTTCGGGCGCGATATGATGACGCGGCTCGCGTACGGGGGCCGGATCTCATTTGCGGTCAGCGGCACGGCCGTCCTGGCGCACACCGTAATCGGCACGACCGGAGGCATGCTCGCGGGCTTCCTCGGCGGCGCGGCGGACGGCGTGCTGATGCGGGTCACCGACGTCTTCCTCGCTTTCCCGGACATCCTGTTTCTGATTCTGATCACGGGTGTGCTCGGTCCGAGCCTCCTCAACATCGTCATCGCCCTGTCGCTGGTGGGCTGGGCGGGCATGGCCCGCCAGGTGCGGGCGGAGGCGCTCGCGCTGCGGGGCCAGGAGTTCATCGACGCGGCGCGGGCGCTCGGCGCCACCGACCGCCGGATCGTCGTGCGCCACGTGCTGATCAACGTGCTCACGGTCGCGCTCGTCCGCGCGTCGCTCGACGTGGGTCCGGTGATTCTATCCGAGGCGACGCTGTCGTTCCTCGGCATCGGCATTCAGCCGCCGATGCCGTCGTGGGGTGTGATGATCGCGGAAGGCCTGCCGCGGCTCCGGAGCGAGCCCTACCTGGCGCTGATCCCCAGCGTCGTGCTGTCGCTCGCGATCCTGGCGCTCACCTTCGCCGGCGAGGGGATCGCGGAGGCGCTGGACCCGCGCTCGCGGCGCCGGTAGCGCTATCCGGCGGCGCGAGCGCGGCGGCGGACGCCGTCCCACACCGCCGGCATTACGGCCTGCAAGAGCAGCGGAATCTGCTCGTCGTAGTTGAAAGCGCCGAGGCGCACCGAGATCCGCCGCGCGCCCGCGTCCCAGTAGCGGAGGATCCCCTCCGCGACCTCGCGTGGGGGACCAAATACGAGACGGTCGAAGCTTCGCGGCCCGTAGGTATGAGGCCAGTAGCGCCGCACATAATCCTCCGCCTCCAGCCGGGCCTTCGCGGGATCCGGCTGGATGTTCACGAGGCTGCCGCACGCCACCGAAAATCGCGAGAGGTCCTTGCCTTCGCGCTCCGCCAGTTCCCCAAGGCGCACCCGCAGCGCCCGAAACTGGTCAGGGGTAAGGCCGGTCGGGTGCCAGCCGTCGAAGTGACGGAGCGCTCGGAGCAGCATCCGGTCCCGGCGGTCGGGATCCTCGTCCGGATCCGGCGCGTTGGCCAGATACACCGGCGGGCGGGGCTGGACCGGCTTCGGCAGAGCCGTCACGTCGTCGAAGCGGTGATAGCGGCCGCTCACCGTCACGTGATCTTCCCGCCAGAGACGTCGTACCACCTCGACCGTCTCGAGCAGGCGCGCCACACGCTCCCCGCGGCGGATGCCGTAGGGCCGCATCTCGCGATCATCGCCGCCCCCGATGCAGACGGACAGTTCCATGCGCCCGCCGCTCAAGACGTCTAGGCTGGCCCACTGGATCGCAAACAGAATCGGATCGCGCAGGATGAGTGTGGAAAGGCAGCCCACGTTGAGCCTGAGCGACGACGTACGCGCCGCGAGCGCGCCCAGCAGCGCGATCACCTCGAGGCGCGGCTTTTCGAGCAGATTGTCGCCGACGCTCACCGCGGCGAACTGCCCCGAGCCGTCCGCGGCCGACGCCGCCTCCAGGAGTTGGCCGGGCGTAAGGAAGCCGAGGATGATCGCCCGGTTCGGCAGGCTGAGCTGAAACGCCGTGGCGTCCGGCGCGCCCTCCCCCATCCCCGCTGCCGTACTACCTCACGTGTCCCGCGCTACTTCACAATTGACGCGGTGTTCAGGTGCTCGATGAACCCAAGCCCATAGGCCGTGAAGGTCATGTTGTGGACGTACGGCTTGATGAGCAGGGCCTCGCGCACGTAGTAGATCGGGATCACGCCGGCGTCGTCCACGATGAGGTACTTCTCCACGCCACCCATCTGCTTCAGCATGCCTTCGCGCGTCGACTGCCGGTTCGCGGCCGCCACCATCTTGTCGTACGCCGGGCTGTTGTATCCGGAGAAGTGGATGAACGGCCCGTTGGACACGAAGAGCGCGTACAGATAGTCGTTCGGGTCGGCGATATCCGCCGTCCACCCGGTCACCGCGGAGAACGCGGTCTTGGACTTCAGGTCGCTCCGCCACTTCGCGATGTCGAGCAGCTGCACGCGCGTCTCGATGCCGAGTGTTTGGTGAATCATCGCCGCGACGGCCTGGGCGGCCTGCGACGGGCCGTAGCCGCGCGGGTTTGGACCGAGCACGAGCGGCGGAAGCCCGCGGCCCTGCGGGTAGCCGGCCTCGGCGAGCATGGCGCGCGCCTTCGGCGGATCGTAGGGAATCGGCGTGAGCGCGTGATAGCCCGGCACCTGAGGCGGCAGTATCCCGGTCGCCGGCGTGAAGAGGCCGGCGAAGATCGCCTTCACCAGCACCGGCCGGTTGATGGCGTAGGCGACCGCCCGGCGCACCCGGACGTCCTTGAACGGTGCGTACGCGAACTGGTTCAGCGCCATGAATACCGTCGCCGCGCGGTTGTACTCCACGACTTCACGGCTGAGCGTCGCGTCGCGCTTGAGCCGGCTGTAGTCGGTGCCGGGGACTTGGGTGATATCCAGCTCGCCGGCTTCGTACTTCGCCACGTCGGTCGTCGGATCGGGGACGATCTGCAGCACGATGCGCTGGATCTTCGGCGCGCCCTCGAAGTAACCGGGGTTCGCCGCGAGCACGATCTGGTTGCGCAGCGACCACTGCGCGATCGTATATGGCCCGGTGCCGTTCGCGTGGGTGGTGCCCCAGTTCTCGCCGCCCTGCTCCACGGACTCGCGTGAGACGATGCCGGTCGCGACGTGGGCGAGGCGGACCAGGATGTCGCCCTGGGTCGGGTCGACCGTGATGTCAATCCGCGACGCATCCACGACCTTGACGCCGCTCAAGCCGGGCGCTTTCTTCGCCTGCTCCTCCGCGTACCCGGCGATTGGGGCGACCAACAGATCGGCGTTCGGCGAATCGACCTTCGGATCGGCGAGGCGGTCGAGTGTGTACTTCACGTCCGTGGCCGTCACGGGCCGGCCGTTTTGGAACTTCAGGCCGTCCCGCAGCGCGAAGTGGAAGGTTTTGCCGTCAGGGGACACCGACCAAGATTTCGCCGCCAGCAGCTTCAGCCGGCCGTTGCTGTCGAGGTCCATAAGCGGTGAGTACACATCCTGCAGCAGCGCCGTCCCCGTCGGATCGTCGGTGAGCGCGGGGTCGAGCGTGGTCGGATCCGCCTGGATCGCGACCCGGATCGTCACCGGCTGCTGCGCCGACGCCCCCGTAAAGGGAACGGCGAGCACCGCCACCAGGAGCGCCGTTACGGTCCATGCCGCGTACCGTACCATCACATGACCTCCCCCGAGCGGTAATCACCTGGCCGGGCGGTAATGACCGGCCGAGCGGTGGTGCGAAGAGCGGAGTCAGTCGGCGGGCATCGGGATTCCCGGCCGCGGGGTCGC
Source organism: bacterium (assembly GCA_035280345.1). GTDB lineage: Bacteria > Sysuimicrobiota > Sysuimicrobiia > Sysuimicrobiales > Segetimicrobiaceae > DASSJF01. Next base: position 27,246 of record DATEGA010000250.1, read on the forward strand.
GGTGGGCGCGGTCCGAAGGCGTTCGGCCGCGGCAACGAGATCCTCCGCCATCGCCTCGGCGATCACGCGGCCCTTCTCCGCCGTCGCGAGCGTCGCGTCGCCGTAGACGCCGGTATCCGAGTGGCCCGGACCCGGCTCGCGATGGTACATCGGCGGCACGAACATGCCGCGGGCGTCGGGCCGCTCGGGAATCTCCCGAGCGAGCTTCCCGGCGCGCACCGCCTCCGGCGCGATCGCCAGCAACAGCGATGTCTCATGCTCGTCCGCGTGGCTGCCGCGGGGCTGCTCGAGCAGCCCCGCGGTCCGCTGCGCTCCCAGCTCGCCGATACGGGTGACGCCGACGAGAAGCCGGTGGACGCGGTCGAGATCGCGCGCCACGATCTCGAGCACAGGATACGTCGACACGCCGGTGTTGAGGAAGAGAAAGCGCCGCGGGCCGTGGCGGTGGACTGAGAGCACGAGTTCGGTCATCATCGCCTCGAACGTCCGGGCCTCGAGGTGCGTGCTGCCCGGGAACGGCGAGAAGTGCGGGAAATAGCCGTACACGACGGTGGGCAGAATCACGGCCGGGACGCGCTCGGCGAGACGGCGTGCAAGGTACTCCGCCATGATGCGGTCGGTGCCGAGCGGGAGATGCGGACCGTGTTCCTTGGCCCCGGCGCCGATCGGGATCACCACCAGCGGATCGGCGCGAAGCAAGGGTTCGGCTTCAGTCCAGGTGAGCTCCTCGAGAAAGACGCCGCGCGCAGACACCGTGGCCCATCACGTTCCGCGCACCCCCGGGACATCCTGCTGGGTCAACGCGTAAACTCGATTTCGCAAATTGAGAAGAGTTTAGTGTCCCTCGCGGTTGCCGGCGGGTTCCGGGTGGATGCTGACCTTGATGCCCTGCCGGAACTCCTCCCGCACCCGCAGCTCCAACTCCTCGGTGATGTCGTGGACGCGCGTGACGGACAGGTCGGGCTGCAGCGTGCAGTGCACCGTGGCGAGCAAGACCCGCCCGATCCGGTGCACCTCGACCGAGTGGCAGTTCACGACCCCGGGCAGTTTGGCGGCGATCTCCAGCATCCGCCGCTCCAGTTCGGCCCGGTCCCGGCGCGGCGCCTCCCGCGCCGTTTCGACGTGGCGCGGCAGCGGTTCGATGTGGACGTTGACCTCGTCGACCTCGGGCACGGCTTCGCGGACCGCCCGCTCGAGGTCCGTCGCGCGGTCGTGCGCCGCCGCGAACCGGATCTGCGGATCAACCTCCAAGTCGAGATCGACCTTGATGCGGCCGCGCGTCTCGAAGACCGTCACGTCGTGGATCTGGAAGTTCTCACGATGCGCGACCGACCGCACCCGCTCCACGAGATCGCGCCGGGCCGGCACGTCCGGCACCGCGTCGGCGACGACGTCGGCGGCCGGATAGAGGTTGTGGATCGCGGCCTCCACCCGGTCCACGACGGATTGCGCATGTTCGAACGGAATGTTGCTCTCCAAGACGAGCCGTAGATCGGCGAAGAGGCGGTTGCCGCTCTGGCGCGCGCGCACCCGCGCGACCTCGAGCACGCCCGGCACTTTCCTGGCGGCCTCGGCCATCCGCTCCGGCACGCCGGCGGGCGCCGCGTCCATGAGGGCGCCGACCGTTCGGTTGCCGAGACGCGTCCCGACGTAGAGCGTAACGCCGGCAACAAACAGCGCCGCGACCGGGTCGGCGTTGGCGAGCCACGGCAGCCGGGCCGTCGCGCCGAGCGACACCAGCACGAGGCCGAGGACGACGGCGCACGTGCTCCAGACGTCCGTCGCGAAATGCAGCGCGTCCGCCTCGAGCGCCTGGCTGCCGTATTTGGCGGCGACGCGGGACAGCGCGCGAGAGCGGAACGAGTCGATCAGGATCGAGAGCCCGAGCACACCGAAAGCCCACACGGACGTCGCGACATGCGAGCCGCTGAAGAACAGCCGGCGGATCGCCTCGACGACGATCCAGATGCTCGTGATCGCGAGCAGGCCCGTTTGGACGAAGGCCGACAGGTTCTCGACCTTGCCGTGCCCGAACGGATGCTCCGGGTCCGCCGGCTGGTCGGCGACGCGGACCGACGTGTACGTGATGATCGCGGCGACGAGGTCGAGCGCGGAGTGCGCGGCTTCGGAGAGAATACCAAGGCTGCCGGTGAGCAAACCCACGGCCGCCTTGAGCGCGGTGAGAAGCGCCGCGGCGGCCACCGACGACATGGCCACCGCGTATTTCTGACGGACGGGCAGTTCGGTGAGCGAGGCCGTGCGGCCTACCCCTGCGCGGAGATCACCGGAGAACGTGGACACGCTGCGGCGGCCAGTAGATCAGGATCGCCTCGCCGACGAGATTGCGGTCCGGGACGAACCCGAACGCGCGGCTGTCCTCGCTGTTGCCGCGGTTGTCCCCGAGCACGAACACCTCTCGCGACGGGACCACCACCGGACCGTATTCGCCGACGGTGGCGACGCTGAGGTACCGTTCGGGCAGCAGCCGGCCGTTGACGTACACGTGGTCCGCACGGATCTGAATGCGCTGGCCCGAAACCGCGACGACGCGCTTGATGTAGTTGCGCGAGGGATCGGTCGGGGGCTTCAACACGACGATCTCACCGGGCTGCGGCTGCCGGAAACGATAGATGAACTTGTTGACCAGCACCCGGTCGTGCGGCAGCAGGTTGGGCTCCATTGAGTACTGCTCGACCTGGAACGCCTGCGCGACCGAGATCATCACGAACTGCGCGAGCACGAATGCGATGACCAGCGTCTTCAGGAAGTCGAAGATGCTGCGGCGAGTATCGCGACGGATCATGTGCTGCCTCCGATTAAGTGGTCCCGCGCACGTCCCTTCCGGAGGGACGGTTGGCGGAGGGGGTGGGATTTGAACCCACGAGGCGGTTGCCCGCCTACACGCTCTCCAGGCGTGCCGATTCGGCCAGGCTCTCGCACCCCTCCCCAATGGCTCGGGACGCGCCGGCGGCATGCGCCGAAGCGTCCCCCATTATAACCCAGAGTGCGGGGGCATCGCCTACCGGTCTTGATGCCCCTGCACGATGAACGCAAGACGTGCCGGACTCAGGTCCGCGACGCCGCCTTCAGGATCGCCCGTTTGGTATAGACCGAAGCGAGGTGCGCACGGAACTCGCTCGAGGCGTAGAGGTCGGAGGCGGCATCCGCGCCGTCGGCCGCGTGGGACGCCGCGTCGGCGACGGTCTTCTCGTCGAGGGCCTTGCCGGTCAGCGCCTTCTCGACGGCCGCCGCACGATACGCCTTCCCGGCCACACCGTTGACGCCGACCGCGATCTTCTGGCACTTCCCGCCGCTGATCTCGAGCACGACCGCAACGCCCACGACCGCGTAGCCGCTTGCCGGATGCGGATGCTTCAGGTAGGCCACCGTCTTGCCGGTCGCCGGCACCCGCACCTCGGTGATGATCTCGTTCGGCTTGAGCGCCGTCGTCAGCATCTCGACGAAGAAGTCCTTGGCGGAGATCGTCCGGTTGCCTTTCGGTCCGGTGGCGACGATCTCGGCGTCGAGAGCGAGGATCGCGCCCGGGTAGTCGGCCGCCGGGTCGGCGTGTGCCAAGCTGCCGCCGATCGTGCCGCGGTTGCGGACCTGCATGTCACCGATCACCGACGCAGTCTCCGGCAGCAGCGGGCACTGCTTCTGCAGGACGACGCTCGTCTCGACGGCGTCGTGGGTGGTCAGCGCGCCGATCGTGACGGTCGAGCCTTTGGCCTCGATCTTGTCGAGCCCGCCGATGCGGCCGATGTCGACGACCACCTTGGGCTGCGCCAGCCGGAATTTCATGATCGGCAGCAGGCTGTGGCCGCCGGCCAGCAGCTTCGCGTCGTCGCCGTGCTGCTCTAGGAGACCGATCGCCTCCTTCACGGTGGACGGCGCATAGTACTCGAACGGCGCGGGAATCATCGAGCTTTCACCTCCGCCTTCTTGTCGGACTGTTTGTGGATCGCCGCCCAGATCCGCTCGGGCGTCAACGGCATGTCGATATGGGTGACTCCAAACGACTTCAGCGCGTCCATGACCGCGTTCACGACCGCCGGGGTGCTGGCAATGGTGCCGGTCTCGCCGACGCCCTTCACCCCAATCGGGTTGTGCGGCGAGGGGGTCTCCGTACGGCCGGTGACAAAGCGCGGGAACATCCGCGCCCGCGGCACGGCGTAGTCGCTCATCGACCCGGTGAGAAGCTGGCCGTCCGCATCGTAGGCCGCGCCCTCGTGCAGCGCCTGCGCGATGCCCTGGACGATGCCGCCGTGCACCTGGCCGTCCACGATCAGCGGGTTGATCACCCGGCCGCAGTCGTCCACGGCGACGTACCGCCGCAGCTCAACCTGCCCCGTGTCGGCGTCGACTTTCACCGCCACCGCGTGGGTGCCGAACGGAAACGTAAAGTTGGTGGGATCGTAGAAGGCGGATGCCTCGAGCGACGGCTCGACCCCCGCCGGAAGGCTCCAGGCCAGGTACGCCTGCAGCGTGACTTCCTGGATCGTCTTCGAGCGGTCCGGAGTACCGCGTACCGAAAAGCGTCCGCGCTCGAAGGTCAAGTCGCTCTCCGCGGCCTCGAGCATATGGGCGGCGATCTTCGCAGCCTTGTCGCGAACCCGCTGCGAGGCCACCGCGATCGCCGCGCCTCCCACGACCGTCGACCGGCTGCCGTAGGTGCCCCATCCCATCGAGATCGCGCCGGTGTCGCCGTGCACCACCTCGATGTCCTCGATCGGCAGGCCGAGCTGGTCGGCGACAATCTGCGCGAACGTCGTCTCCTCGCCCTGGCCGTGCGGCGATGTGCCGGTATAGACCGTCGCCTTCCCGGTCGGATGCAGCCGCACCGTGGCGCTTTCCCAAAGGCCGCCCTGGAAGCCCACGGCGCCGGCGACCGCCGACGGCCCGAGCCCGCAGATCTCCACGTAGGTGCTGAGGCCGAGGCCAAGGTAGCGGTTGTCCTTCGGCCCCTGCTTTTGCACGTCGCGCAGGCGCGTGTACTCGATCAGCTCGAGCGCCTTGTCGAGCGCCGGCCCATAGTTGCCGCTGTCGTAGCTCAGGCCCTCGGCCGTCGTATGCGGGAACTGCTCGGCCTTGATGAAGTTCTTGCGCCGCACGTCCGCGGGGTCGAGGCCGACCCGCGCGGCGACGAGATCGACCATCCGCTCGATGAGGTAGGTCGCCTCGGGCCGCCCGGCGCCGCGGTACGCGTCCACGGGCGTCGTGTTGGTGAAGACCCCCTGGACTTCGTAGTCGATGTTCGGGATCGTATAGCAGCCCGTCAAAATCAACCCGTGCAGGATCGTCGGCACGCCCGGCGCGGCGGTTGAGAGATACGCGCCGAGGTTGGCCCACGTCTTGCCGCGGAGGGCGAGCAGCGTGCCGTCGCGCCGCGCGGCAATCTCGAGGTCGGTGATGTGGTCGCGGCCGTGGATCGTGGCGAGGTAGTTCTCGCGGCGGTCCTCCGTCCATTTGACCGGGCGGCCGGTCGCCTTGGCGCAGAACGCGACGATCGCCTCGTCGGCGTAGAACGGGATCTTGCTGCCGAACCCGCCGCCCACCTCGGGAGCCACCACACGGACCTTGTGCTCGGGGATCCCGGTCACGACCGACATCAGGAACCGCGCGATGTGCGGGTTCTGGGTCGTATACCAGACGGTCAGCTCGCCCGAACCGCTCGTATACTTGGCGACGACGCCGCGCGTCTCCATCGCGTTCGGGATCAGGCGCTGGTTGACGAAGCGCTGCCGCACGACCACGCCGCTTCGCTCCGCCTCGGCAAATGCCGCCTTCGCATCGCCGCCGGCCAGCTTCCAGGTGAAGGCGACGTTCTTGGGCGCCTCCTCGTGCAGCTGCGGGGCACCGGCCTCGACCGCCTTCTCCTGATTCACAATCGCCGGCAGTTGTTCGTAGTCGACCCGCACAAGCGCGGCCGCGTCACGCGCGGTATACGGACCGTCCGCCACGACCACCGCGACCCCGTCGCCGGCGTATCGCACGCGGTCGACCGCCAGCGCGGGATGCGGCGGGGTCTTGAGATCCGAGTTCGGAATCAGCCAGGCCGTCGGAATCGGGTTGATTTTGCCTTCGAGGTCGCGGCCGGTGAACACCGCGACGACGCCGGGATGCCGGCGCGCCGCCGCCGCGTCGATGCGCGTGATGCGGGCGTGCGCGTGCGGGCTCCGAACGATGGACGCGTACACCATGCCCGGGAGCCGCAGATCGTCGGTGTAGGTCGCCTGTCCCGTGATGAGGCGCGGATCTTCACGGCGGCGGATGCTGGCGCCAAAGAGGCTGCTGACCGCCACGGTCGTCGCCCCCTTACCGGACGGGTGCGCCGCGCAGCTTGCCGGCGGCGTTCTGGATCGCGTTGACGATGTGCTGGTAGCCGGTGCAGCGACAGAGGTTGCCCTCGAGCCCCTCGCGGATCTGCGCTTCGGATGGATCCGGATGGCGCCGCAGCAGCTCGAGCGCGGCCATCATCATGCCCGGCGTGCAGAAGCCGCACTGGAGGCCGTGCTCCTCCCAAAACCCCTGCTGAATCGGGTGCAGGTCGCCGTTCGTGGCGAGACCTTCCACGGTCTGCAGCTGCGCGGTGTCCGCCTGCACGGCAAGCAGCGTGCAGGCCTTCACCGCGCGGCCGTTCATCATGATCGTGCACGCGCCGCAGTTGCTCGTGTCGCACCCGACGTGGGTGCCGGTGAGACCGAGGGTGTCGCGGATGTAGTGCACCAACAGCAGTCGGGGCTCGACTTCGTTGGAATACTTCGTGCCGTTCACCGTGACGCTGATCGCGCGCTTCACGGCTGCGCCTCCTTCGTGGGTTCCCTCGGGGTCCGGACGGCTCGTTCCGGCCCCGCAGGGCGGTTGCCGGTAGGGCGGGAAAAACGGTAGTGTGACGAGTCGAGGAAAAGGGTCGCTGCTCCGGCAGCAGGCTCTTCTGCGTCAGCGCACCAGCGTCCTCCGGCAAGGCCGCCGCCCCCCGACGGCTCGCCCCGCCACCATGGACTAGTCGAGTGGGCCTCGCCGTCCAACTGATCGTAAGCGGCCTGCTTGCCGGGGCGCCGTACGCGCTCGCGGTATGGGGCTTGGCCGCGACACTCGCGGGGGGCGTCCTGAACCTCGCGCTCGGCCTCTTCTTTACGCTGGGCGCGTATCTCGCCCTCAGCGTCACGGCCGCCGGCTTTCCCGCCGCATACGCTGCTCTTCCGGCCGCGGCGGCGGCGCTCGCGCTCGGCCTCGGGATCGAGCGGGTGTTCGTGCGGCCGCTTCGCGGGCGGCCGCTCGCGGCCGCCGTAGTCCTGCTCGCCGTCGCGATCGGAGGCGAGCAGCTGGTCGCCTTCGGGTGGGGCGCGCGCGAGCGCTCTGTACCGCTCAAGCTGGAAGTCGTACAGATCGGGCACGTGGTCGTCGTCGGCGTGGAGTTGTTTA
>DATEGA010000251.1:0-28942 GCA_035280345.1 bacterium
TCTTGCTGGCGCACAGGAGGTACGCCGCCAGGAGCCATTTGTGGAGCGGGATGTGGCTACGCTCGAACAGCGTGCCGACCGTGATGGTAAAGTCCTTCCGGCACTCCTTGCTAGCGCACCGATACCGCCCCGGTCGCGCGCCTTTGCGGGCCACGTACGCCGCGCCCACGGTGCCGCAGTGCGGGCAGATCGGGCCGTTCGGCCATCGGACCTGCTCCAGATATTCGCGGGCCGCTTCGGCATCCTTGAAGTACGGGGCGGTCAATCCAACCATCGTCACCACGCTCCCCTCATGCGCCAATTATCGCATGAAAGGTTTGTGGTGTCAAGTATACAAGTCCCTTTTGTTGAGGAATCTCCAGATGACACCGACGCCCACCCCAAGGAGAACTATGCCACCTACGTACGGCGCCGGGTTCCTCTGGCACTCCGCCGGATGGGATCCTAGAGCCCCGCCACTTTGCAGACAACTAAGTGGCATCGGACGCGTAAACGTGGACGCCGCATCGAATCTCCCCCTGATCGATCTAGTCTTGAATTTCAATTAGCCTAACACACGAATCTGCAACGACTCTGACGATCCGTCGAATTTCGTGCCTAAGCATGGCAGCGTGAAGCTGAGCTTCCGGTCACGCTCCAGAGACAATTTTCAGTTGGACTTCACCCAGGAGTACGATTGTGCCGTTGTTCAACGGCGCCGCTGCTCCGGGCTCTATTGGCATAGGGAAAGCGGATCGACGGCGGATGACGGCGGTCTGAAATCTGGGCCGCATCCTTCCTCGTCACTCGATGGCTCTCGCGTGTCAGCGACCCACACCATGTTGCAGTAAGGGTGGGTGGCGTCATATCCGCGTGACACGATCCTGTTATCGATTCGCGCGTGCAAACGGGCAACCGAGCTGTGATTGAGCCGGCATTCTGCTTCGGGTCCGCTCCCTACTCTTAACGAACTGCCGGCTGCGATGCGAAAAAAGCCCCGTCCTCAACTTCCACGAGGACGTCGTCAGGTGCTGTGGAGCCGACGCATCCAGACATAACTAGTGCAACCTCCTGTCGCAGAGTCATATCGACGTCATTCCACCCGAGAGCAGAGACGACGGGCCTGTTACGTTTGCGCCGGACGGTCTGGCCCACCGTCTAACGGCGGGCGCACGAGGCTAGTTTCGGACAACGCTCGCGCGAGCGAATCTGCAGGTTCTGGGAGGGGCAGCCCAAGCAGTTCCTCCACGGAGCGACTTCCCCAGCACGCCTCACGTACGGTCGGCAGGTGGGAATTCAACGTCCAGGCAGCCGCGAGCAAACACTGTGAGATTTGATCGCCGCAAACTCCGATTCCGCGGAACGGAACAGGCAGATCGTAAGCCACTTCCCCATCGGATAGATCGAACACAAATCCTTTGAGGAGCAAATTGTAATTTAGGTGGGCGATTACACGCGCCATCATCGCCCGTCGTTCGACTGGAGTCGAGACTAACATCGGAAGACGCATCGACAGGACCTCACGCTCAGTGTCGATTCGAAAATAAACCAAGTGGGAACCTTGTTTCGTCGTGAACATCGCCTCGGCGAACTGGCGTTCAGGATCGATCCTATTCATGAGGCCAAGTTCCGTGCAGTAATTCGCAACTTGATCAAGTGTTACTTCTGTCATGTACGCCTCCCATGGCTGTTGAATCGATCGTTAACGCGGACACGAACCATGCTGATCCAATCAGATTAATTTCAACCTACTTAGCACCATGCCGGTCAGATCGTGCGCCGGGCTCTCCACCGGCGCGGCCTCGCGATCGGGACAAAGCGTTGCAGGGTCCAATAATCGATCAACGAGCACCTTGCATGCATTGTCCGAACCGCTGTTTGCGACGCGAGCCATAAGATCTCGGACTGCTGGCGTCACACTCGTCCCAGCAGCCAATGCCGGGTCGACGGCGTTGATTGGTCCCCACTCCCGGAGGGCCCACAGCACTCGACGCAGCTCTATGCCGCGTTCGCGGGCGCAGTCGACGACCGCTCTGGGGCACACAGATACGGCCGCGAGCAGCAGCTCCCGAGGTCCCACTGGCTCACACAACGCCGCTGCGATGCGCTGCGCTTGAGCGAAGAGAGTGTTGAGTTCGAGTTGCGGGGGAATCGTTTTCACAACGTACGCACCTCCAAGTGATTTACTTCGGGAGACAGTGAGGTCTCGTTTGAGATTCAACAATATCCTTGGCCAGATACGGCGTTCGCCACTGCAGACTTGCCCTGCGGCCCTTGTCGGGCGGTTGCGCGCCTAGCCGCGCGCTCTCGTCAAGTAGAGGGGTCGGACCGGTTCGATAGGGATTCGGACCCCATAGTGTCCTACTGCCATTCGAGAGTCATAACGCAGGGCGGCTCCCCCGTTATTCGGAGCCTATGGAATTGTCAAGGAACAGCCCGGTGCTGGACCGGGGCACAACAATGCCCGGATTAGGGTGAATTGAAAACTGCGGAGAAATTACGTTGCGGTGCGGACGCGAGGAACTTCTGTTGGCTTGACCTTTGACATCGCGGTGGAATCGTACGCTGATTACAGACGGCTTGTCAACTGGCCGTTCCACTGAGACTTACACATTTGGGTGGCATTACCCCGGCAGCCCGCAGGCCGTGCTGGAGCGGCCGGGTATTGTCGCGAGTCTCGAGAACCTGGTGTGACGCGAATCTTGGAAGGCTATGCTTGCTAACGGATTGATAACGGGACGGTCGAGAACCACCGAGAATCGTAAGTAGCGTCGCGAAGGCGACTCGCGACTTTCGCTAAATCGCAAGGATTTTCGATGATCCTCGCGACCCATCGCGAAGATCAGCGACCGCCTCCGGAGCCGTAGGTCGGGGGTTCAAATCCCTCAGGGCGCGCCAGATTTTCCTGGGGTTCTAGTGCGTTGCCGTGCTGATGTTCGGCGGTGTTTGCTAACGGATTGATAACCGGAAGGCAGGCTGAGAAGTCTAGCGTGTTCCGGGGTGTTCGGGGCTCCTGACCAGTTTATCGGGTCTAGGTATCATAAAGCGCGATAACGGTGGGCTGCAATGCTAGAACCACCTCGTCGATTTTCGGAGATTCATTCTGACATCAAAACGTACGGCCTAGGGGACCACGGAAGGCCCGCTGATCCGCCAGCTCACGGTTTTGGTGCCGGACTCGAACTCGCGCCGGCCAAAGTGGCCTGACACTGTCACTTGATCGTCGTACACGTCGTTGTTCTGCCCGGTGCGGTGAGTCCCGCTGACGGTGGCATCGTCACGACACCATGTGCTCGCCGCGATCGGGTGCGTCTGTAGCCCCTCTGGCCTGTCAATCGTATCGGTTCCCTGCATTTGACCAAGGAACGGTTTATAGGTGATGTGATAGGGATGGCCGACACCTCCCGACGCAGCAATCTGAAGGTTGGGATTGTAAGCGGCCGTGACGGTTCCATTGAAGTTTTCTACGTCCCGCTCCCAGGTGGTTCCGCGTACCGCGCGCCGTTCATAGTGGCTCGAATACTTCACAGAGACTCTTGACTGAGAGCCGGCCAGCGTGTACGTCGCATCGCACGTCGTCGTGGCCGTCTCCGTCGTGCTTACCGCGGTGCTCGTTTCTGTCGTGCTCTTGTAGCTTGTTTGGGTTCTGACGAGAATCTCGCCAGTGTAGCCAGTGGCCGCCTGAACGGTAACCCTTGCAGATTCGCCCAGGGCGAGACATGAGATAATCAAGAGTGCTCCGGCTATCGTGCGCGCTCCGTAGTCGGCCCCGCGACGTTCAGTACCGTTCATCGGCGGGGCTCCTGGATTTTAAGGACAAGTCTAGCTCCAGTGATCCTTCGGTGCGGCATCGCGATGTCATGCCCAAGCGTGGCACTGTTTCGTCCTCCCGGTTGATGTGTTCGCATCCCCGTCCCCCCGCATCACGGCTTACTGGAAATTGAGTGATCCTCAACTTCCCGCCATCATGCTTTGGTGCCTGCCCATTATGTACCAAGACGACAACCACTTGTTCTTTTGCGGTTTCATAGTGCGGACGCCGGTGGCGAGGCCCCGCAAATCCAGGCGACAATCGAACCATCGAGCAAAGGTCGTAGAATCTCGAGAGCCGACCTATGTACGCACGCGCGAGGCATCCAAGACTCCAAAAGATCACTGCCGAACATAGCCGAACGGACCTGTCCCAGCGGCAGGGTAGTCCGCACACTGTTGCGAAGCCCCGGTCGCGAACCCGTGGCGGGAACCCCTGCAAATCCCGACATTCCGCGGGCGCGATGGGCCAAGGGGATGATGGCTGTGCGGGATGGGTGGTTCAGCAGGCTAGGAACCCATCTCGCTCGGTTGGCAGCCGGCGACGGCTTGCCCATCAGGGAAAAAGCCGGTCGCGATGGCCACTAATCGGACGCCCCTTGCTGGAGGAGCAGGAGTGATAGCACCCGGCTTCCCGATCGTGACCAAGCGCCTATACGTCGGCCTCTTCACCATCACGCTGGCAACGTTGGTGGACGAAATCCTCCTGACCCGCATCTTCAGTGTGACTATGTGGTACCATTTTGCGTTCATGGCCATCTCGGTGGCTCTCTTCGGGATGACCGTAGGGGCGCTGTTGGTGTACCTGTGTCCTCGCTACTTCACGCCGGAACTGACCTACCATCATCTCACGCTCAGCGCATTGCTATTTTCCTTCTCCATCGTCCTCAGTTTTCTAACTTACGCCAGCATACCATTTGTGATCGGACACTCTCTGATCATCGTCTACTCCATGGTGTTCATGTACGTCGCGATTTCACTGCCCTTCATATGCAGCGGGATCTGTGTCACGTTGGCGCTCACGAGATTTCCCCAGCAGGTCGGCCGGCTCTACGCCGCCGACCTTGCCGGCGCGGCAACTGGCTGCGTGGCCGTGATCTACGTCCTGCGAATCACCGACGGTCCCGGCGCGGTGCTCGTTACTGCGATCGTCGCCGCGATCGGAGCCGTCCTTTTCGCGAAGGGTCCCGCAGACGGCCATCTTCGTAGGACGGCGCTCGTCGCGAGCTCGGTACTCGCGTTGGCGGCGGTCGTTCAGGCGGCATCCGCAGCATACCAGGCCCCACTGCTGCGGTTGGTGTGGGTGAAGGGAGCCATCGAGGATCGCGCTTTGTACGAAAAGTGGAACTCTTTTTCGCGCATCAGGGTCAGCGGGGATCCGAAGACACTCGAAGCCCCTATCGGATGGGGGTTCAGCCAGATGCTACCTTCAGACGTGAAGGTTAGAGAGCTTGACCTGACGATTGACGCGAGCACGGGGACGAGACTTGCAGCGCTCGATCACGGGCTCCAAAGCGTTCAGTACCTGCGTTACGATGTGACAAATCTGGTGCATTATCTCCGACATGATGGGAACGTTCTGGTGATGGGCGCCGGCGGCGGTCGCGATATCCTTTCCGCCCTGTTGTTCGGACAAAAAGCGGTCACGGGAGTGGAAATCAATCACGCAATCGTGGCCGCGGTCAACGGACGCTTTGGCGCGTTCACGGGCCATCTGGACCGCGACCCTCGCGTCACCTTCGTCACGGACGAGGCTCGAGCGTATGTCGCGCGCCACCCGGGTCGGTTCGATATCATTCAGGGATCTTTTGCGAGCACATGGGCGGCAACGGCGGCCGGCGCCTATGTCCTCACGGAGAATTCTCTTTACACCGTGGAGGCGTGGCAACTCTTTCTCGGCCATCTAACGGACCGAGGGGTGTTGACATTTTCTCGCTATTACTTCACACACCGACCCACCGAAATCTACCGAATGACGGCCTTGGCGAGCGCCGCACTTGAACTCAGCGGCGTATCGAACCCGCGCAGTCACATCATCGTTGTGCGCAATATTCCGGCGGACAGCGGCCCGGAGATACCCGACGGGATCGGAACCATCCTGGTGAGCAAACAGCCGTTTTCCGCGCAGGACCTCGCGACCGTCGAGCGGGTCGCCCGCGAAATGAAGTTTCAGATCGTCTTGACCCCCCGCGTCGCTCTTGACCCGACGTTCGCCGGGCTCGCGGCTGGCGGCGATACGGTGCGAAGGGTGGTAGCGCAATACCCGCTAAACATCGCCGCCCCGACGGACGACAGTCCGTACTTCTTTCAGGTCGTTCGGCTGCGCGACGTATTTAAAGGCATGCCTCGGCAAACCGGGCACGATATCATAAACGATCAGGCAGTGCTCACACTGGCCATTTTGATTCTGATCGTACTCGTGCTCACCGTTGCCGGTATCATTGTCCCGCTCATGCTGACGACGAAGAAAGCGGCGTTGGAGGGCGCCGGGTTCCTCTTCGTCTTCTTTGCCGCCATCGGGCTCGGGTTCATGTTCATTGAGATCTCGCAAATGCAACGACTCATCCTCTATCTGGGCCACCCAACCTACGGGTTGTCGGTCGTACTGTTTGCGCTTTTGCTCTCCAGCGGGCTGGGCAGTCGGTCGACGCAGGGCGTGAGCGTGCGCCAGTCCGGTGGACGGCTCGTCCTCCTGCTCGGTGTACTCGCGCTGTTCGGGACACTGACTCCTGCGGTGATCGCCCACTTCTCCGCGGCCGCCACGATGATCCGGATTAGCCTCGCCACGGTTCTCCTCTTTCCGCTCGGGCTCTTCATGGGGATGGCGTTTCCCCTCGGCATGAGCGTCGCCTCCCCAGCACACAGCGGACTTACCCCGTGGTTGTGGGGTCTGAATGGCGCGACGTCTGTCTGCGCGTCGGTCGTTGCTACCGCCATCGCGCTCACCGCAGGGATCACTGCCACTTTCTGGACTGGGTTTGCTTGTTATGCCATCGCGTGCGGCGCTTTCCTCCTTTCTGTGAGGTTCGTTGCAGAAGGGCGGGCGATGACGGTTCAGCCTACCGAACGCAGGCTGTCCGCCGCAACCGACGTAGAACCTTGACGCATCGTCCCGATGTGTTCGATGAGGAAGGTTAGACAGTGTCTTGTGGGAAAACCGCTTTCCTGGCTGGCCTTGCTCGTCGCCGTCTTTGTCGCACTCCAGCTATTCTCAATCGCCGGACTCGTTCTTCTCAATAGGCTTAAACACATTACCTATGGTCCCGTGGCGATTGACTCGATCACCAAACAACAACGGCTGATGCTCGAAGAGTTTCTCGCAGGCAAAGCGGGCCATGTCGCCTACAGCTCCGTCTTGGGTTGGACCGCGAACCCGAATGGACGTGCGCCTCTGTATCGAGCCAATTCCGCGGAGCCAAGGGCCGGTCGAGGGTACGCACTGCACCCTCGAGGAGGAGCGCTTCGCATTGCGACCTTCGGCAGCTTCTATTACGGAGACGACGTGAAGGAGGAGGATAGTTGGCAGGAAGTGATGATGCGCATGCGGCCAAACATCGAGGTCCTCAATTTCGGTGTCCAGGATTTCGGGATCGACCAGGCTCTCCTTCGCTACGAGCATGATGGGGCCGCGTACAGACCCGACATCGTGCTCATGGAGTTCTTTCCGGAAAGCATCTACCTCAGCGTGAACACCTACCGCCCGTTCTATTATCGTGACACGGACCTTCCCTTGGCCAAACCGCGGTACGTGTTGCAGAGCGGTCGATTGCTGTTGCTGCCGACCCCACTGGCCGTCCTACCGCAATATTCGGCTCTCGCGACCAACCCAGCACGCGTTCTGCCGATGTTGGGACAACATGATTATTATTATCAATCCCAGTATCACCGAGGAAGCCTTGCGGTGCTTCCATCTGTTCGTCTTCTTCAGATTCTTCGTCGCCAGCTCGTGTACCAGGGGACGGCGATCGGGATCGAAGAGAACGGCGTCTATAATGTCGATTCCGAAGCGTTCAAGGTGACCGCAGCGATCTTTGATGAATTTGTCGATGCGGCTCGGCGGGCGGGCTCCGTGCCCATTATCGTGGCTCTGCCGCATGCCGCGGATATCGATCGGTTTCGTAGAGACGGTCAAAAAAGGTATGCGCCCCTGTTGGCGCGTTTTCAAACTAGAGGGTATCGATATGTCGACATGCTTGAAGGGTTTGAGGAGTACGGCAAGCGCATGGCAGCGGCAGAACTCGCGCCGGGTGAGTACTCGCCGCTGGGCAACCAAATAGTCGCAAAAGTGGTTTGGCAGTTTCTTGTCACGCACGGCCTCACCAACAACCGCAGGCCTCATTGACCCTGCGGGCAAATCGTCGCGCCAACCTTAAGAACGCGCTGATCTCGTGCGGCCCATGGGCCGTAGGTCGGGCATTGGATCCTCCGGGCGCGCTAGACTTAATTGCGGTTTCCGGCAGAGTCGTACTGGCGTTCGGTATGGTGTCTACTAGCGGATTTGATATTACAAGGCTACTCAGTGCGTCGCGTGGTACCCTGAGGTTGAGCGCTGAGGCGGCTCAGCCCAACTACTCAATGGGGAGAGGGGCGACACTATGAGTATCATCGCGTGGATCATAGTAGGTATCATCGCAGGATGGCTCGCCCGGATGGTCGTGCGGGGCGAAGGGCCAGGCGGCATCCTAGGGGACTTGCTAATCGGTGTCATCGGAGCGATCATCGGCGGGTGGGTTTTTCGATTTTTCGGCCACACAGGCGTCACAGGCATCAATATCGGGTCGATCATCGTCGCGTTTATCGGCGGTGTAATTCTCCTGTGGATCATTCGCAGCGTGACCGGGAAGAGGGCGAGCGCCTAGGCAAGGCGGGCCATAGGTCAGGGTCCGAATCCCTCCGGGCGCGGCAAACCTTCCGCGCCCGCGTGTGTCGCGACGCTGATGTTCGGCGTCACCTGTTAACGGCCTGATTAACGGGGTCCCAACAAAAACACATTAGGCTCAAGTAGGCGAAAGCGCCCGCAAGTTCGGCGAGGCCGATACGCCTCCGGAGGAGAGGACTGCAGAGGATGGCTCCTCACCGGTGGCGTGCCGCATTATAGAACGTGAACGGCCGTCTATTTTCCCCAAGGCCACTCGCAGCAATATCGAAGTGGGCCGCGTCAGTGGTGGGCGCGGGTCTCTTGGTTCGTCCTCGAGGGCGCAGATGAGGGAGACAAGTCTGTTGACAACGGGTAAATACAACTTCGGCTACAAGGGCCGGGGGGGCACATGCCTTCAACCACGATGGAGTTCGTGATAGAAGGTGGGAGGTACACCCGCTTGTCCGAGCGGGTGCGTGAGTTGTGGGCGTACCGGGAAGTTGTGTGGGCGTTTGCCGAGCGAAACACTCGTCTTAAGTACAAACAGACAGCCCTCGGCGTCGCGTGGGCAGTGTTGCAGCCCGTTACCTTCTTGGCCGTGTTCTTCGTGGTCTTCGGCCGCATGGCCCGAGTTTCAGGCGGAGGATCTTCGTACGCGGCGTTTGCGTTCGCGGCGCTTGTGCCTTGGTTCTTCGTGCAAACCGCCGTGACATTCGGTGCGCAGGCGCTGGTCACGGACAGTGCGCTGGTTCGTAAGATCTACTTTCCCCGGGAGGCCCCCGTCATTGGTGCGGTGCTGAGCGCCGGATTGGATTTTGCTATCGGTCTTGCGCTGCTCCTGGCGGTTGAGCCGGTGCTCGGCGGTCACTTGTCTTGGAATGTGTGGGTTGTAGTCCCGCTCTGGCTGAACCTGGCGCTTATCGCGGCTGGGGTGGGCATGTTCCTGGGTGCCCTCAACGTCTACTACCGGGACTTTCGATATGTGCTGCCGATCTTGCTGCAACTTTGGCTGTTCGCCAGTCCGGTCGCATACCCGTTGAGCGCCGTGGAACCCCGATGGCGGATGCTTTACGTCGTCGCCAACCCAGCCGCCGGTGTTCTCGACGGATTCCGACGGGCTTTGACGCTGGGTCAGCCGCCCGATGGCGGTCTCTTAGCAATCGGCTTTGCGCATGCCTGCGTGGTCGCGTGCGCTGGGTACGCGATTTTCAAAAGGATGGAGCCGGGTTTCGTGGAGAGCGTGTGAGAAGATGACCTGGGCGGTTCGATATGAGGACGTCACGAAGCGCTACCGCAGCGGCGCCTACGGCTACGCATCGCTCCGCGACGACATCGGCCGGTTCGGCCGAACCCTAGGCTGGCGCCGCGCCAATGGCGTGAGGAGTGACTCAAGGCCTGCGCTGGACCGTCTGTCGTTTGAGGTCGCGGAGGGCGAAGCATTTGCGCTCGTGGGCCCGAACGGCGCGGGGAAAACCACCGCGCTGAGGCTGCTCGCGCGAATCTTGTACCCAACTGCCGGTCGCATTCGTGTGCGGGGCCGGGTAGGCGCCTTGATCGAAGTGGGCTCCGGTATCCACCCTGAACTAACCGGCCGCGAAAACATCTGGCTCTACGGCCGCATCATGGGGATGTCGCGGCAGAAGATCGAGCGTCGATTCGACGAGATTGTCGGGTTCGCCGAATTGGAGCGGGCGCTGGACTTGCCCGTCAAGCAATATTCAACGGGTATGCAACTCCGCCTTGGGTTTGCGATCGCCAGTCATCTTGATCCCGACGTGTTCGTCGTCGATGAGGCGCTGGCTGTCGGGGACACCGGCTTCCAGGCTAAATGCGTGGATCGAATGACCCGCCTCACCAAGGAAGGTCGCACCCTTCTGTTTGTCTCGCATGACCTGTACGCCATTGAAGCGATATGTCCGCGCGGTGTGTACTTGCATCGTGGCGAAACCGTCGCGATGGGCGCGATCAAGGATGTTCTCACACGTTACCTCGACGACATCGATGACCACAGATTTGCCGGCCGAGTGGCGAGACGCGAGTGTATCCAGAGCGGTCCTCTCTCGATCTCGGTGAAATGCAAGGGTCCGAACGGATCGCCCATCGTTCGGACAGGTGACACACTCACGATCGTGTGTGACGTTTCATGCACTCGCCCGGGACTCCGAGCGTATTTCCATATGGGCATCTCGGACGGACGACCGGGCGTGCCGTTGTTGCTCGCATCGCAGATAATGGAGGGGCAGGCGCCCGTCACGCTCGGGAGAAACGACAGGGTGGAGTGCAAGATCCTCGACTTGCCGCTCCTGCCGAGGGTGTACGAAGTCTGGGGCGAGATTCGCGGAGAACAAAGATGGGGGAGTATCGTCGACTGGCAAAAACTCAGTGAGTTCCGCGTTGTACGCGATGAACCGCGTTGCTATTCGTCGGTGAGCCATGAGGGCGTCGACGCCCCGGTTCGTGTGAAGTTTCACTACAGACACGAGAAGACAGAACTCGCGTCCGCCCCGATCTAATCACGGGAGCGGCAGCTGTCCAGTCCATGAGCCGTGCCATGTCCAAATCTTGCCCGATGAGCTCTCTTTGTCGATCGTCCACACACCCGCGAACCCGCGGTACGATCCGGTCTGTGGTCCAGGCGGACTCGGGGGAATCGGCCCATTAAATGAGCCCTCGAAATTCCACTTTCGGCTGTCGCGAGGGTTCGTCTTCCATCCCTTCGAGCGCGGAGACCACGTACCGTCCGCCGCCGTTGGCTCTGCCGGCGGAGGGTAGGATCCGACAACGCTGCCCCTCCAAGTCCAACGCCCTTTGCTCAGCCTTTCCCAACCGATGCCAATGTCCGCGATGAACGTTGCCGGAGCCGGCGATTCGACGGGCGCGAGTGCCTGTCTGTCTGCCCTCCGATAGGGGACCAGTTGTAGACTTTGAAAGAAAAGTCGGTCGTCCGCGATGATTTGCTGAAGACTACCGCGCCAGTTGACGACGTACTGAAGCCCAGTTCGCCAGTCTACCGCCTTCCTTACGTGGCGGTCATAACGTAACAGGAAAACCAACTGGACGAGAACGACCAAGATGAACAGCGCTGTTACCCATGCGGCGCGATGTCGCGTAGACGACACGTTCTTTACCACGAGAAGCACCTAGTTCAAGCGTCGGCAGACACCTCCTGCAATGATCGGCGCGCCGCCCGAGCATGCACTTCGTGACAAAGGTGCGCGAGTGGGGTGCTTAGCGGCACCGCCCGGGAGGCGCAGTGATATCATAAATAGCCCGCTGGACGTGGTTCAAATCAGTGATCGTGTTGTTGTGTGCATGCATCGCGGAGCGGATCGACTTGGCGGCTCGGCAAAGGGTGTCCTTGTGAATGGGAACGAGGGCATCCCACTCTCCATGGAATCGCTCCACCTGAATTTCGATCACGCTTGCCGCCTGCACCAAGTCAGGTGACTGTGAGAGTTCTTCAAGTGTTGGCGTCGGTGGCGGCGCCGGCGGGAGCGGAGATTCACGCAGGATTTCCAAGGGTGAAGGCGGCAGGGACTCGGTTGAGGGCGGTGGGGTTTGCCGCTCGTGAAAGACCCATAGTCCCGTCGCCAAGGCAAGGAGGATCAACGCCGTCGAAGCCGTAACCACTCGCCCCCGACCGGCTTGAGAATAGCCACCCACCGTCCGCTTCACGCAGATAATAATATCCGCCCCGCTTACGGCACGCTATCGCCGGCCGCCGCGCATCAAGAGTGAAAAAGCGCCTCCGACACATACCATGCCCCATTTCTCGTCCAGTCTAGAACGTCCGAGAGACTGGCTTTCCGCGGCGCAACACACGCAGGCGTCACTGCCGCGATGATCTCTAGCGGCAGCGGGGGGAATAGGGGCTGTACTGGAGGCAGCCGTGATCTCCGTACCATGCCCCCGGCATCGGGCCACGATAGAACCGGCCTTGCCAGGGACGATAGTAGGGCGCGTACCTGCCGTCATAGTGATAGCGGTAATAGCCGCCGTAAGCGTAATAGTGGCCGTACGGGTACCGATAATAGACACCGTATCGATCGCGAGTGACAAGATACACGATGCCCGCGATGACTACGAGCCCTAGAATTGTCCCCGCAACAGCATAGCCCTGCGCGTGCGCCGGCGGAAGCGCCGTCGGAACAACGTTAACGCCGAGGAATCCCAGCGTAAGAACCAGCAGGCAGACAGACGCCTGCCGTATCAGATTTTGACTTGGTGAACGTGCCATCGACCACCTCCGGGGCTAGCGATAGCCGGTCAGGTCGGTAATGCAGACCCGCGCGTACAAGCTATCTGTGTAAATGAGCGAATCGCCGCGCGATCTTGTTCCACATACTTATGAAGGTTTCACGGCTCATACTTCGTACGAGCGTGGCAACTCCAAATTCGGAGCCGAAAGTCGGGGGCTAAGGGTCCTCCGGGCGCGTCGGGTCTTTCCGCTGCTACTCGACGACGCCGCCGGGCTTTTTCAGAATAATGTCGAGTGGGCAGGCGGCGAGACAGCGTACGACGCCCGCTCCGACCTTTTGGAGATTCTCCAACAGGTTCACCGCGTCCGGGTCAGCCCGGCGTTCCAGCTCCATCCAGTCGACCAGTCCGTCCATCGCAGCGTAGAGATGTGCGAGGGCCGCTCTGATCTCCTCAGGCACTTCCGCGCGTGCGCGGTCGGCGCCGCGAATGGCCCGGACGGTGCGCAGCGTCTGGATCAGCGCGGTGTCTTGATCGGTCCGCCTGCCGTCGAAGTCGTTCCAAAAATCGCTGCCGAGATGTGACAAAGCCTACCCCCTAGATCGACTGCCGCCGCTACCCGTACAGGATTCTTGCCGACTGATGTCACGCCTGCTGATTGCATGGAAAATTCTTGCAAATTTTTTCCAACAAGATAACGCAACGTTCCAAGGAAACATCGGGAGTGTACAGAATAGACACAAGCGACGTTTGGTTCGGCGATACCGGGACCAGGGGGCGTTAGGATGCACCTCAAGGATGTGGTGCGTGAGCTCGCAGACCTGATCTGGCAACAGGAGCAGCAAAGCGCGCGTGCCGTCGAAGACTCTGTACTGACCTACGTTCACGACTCCGTGGTCACCGAACTAGACTACCGGCGTCGCATGGTCGAACTCGATCGCAGGCTGCACGAACTGGAAGCCGTTCCGCAGCCCGCCGCTACAGGCTGACTGGACGGCCCCGGACGCCAGCCGACTGGCGTCGCGGTAAGCGGCTCCGGCCCGGGTGACGACGCGGGCGCGCTTTTTGGCTCGCTTATCGCACGGCGGGTGCCTGTTCACCTGCGCTGCTCCGACGGCTACGAGCCAGGCCGCGCGATCATCCGCGACGCCGACCGCTGCGCGATCCTCATCGAGACGCCGACGGGTCTGGAGTTGCTCTATCAGCACGCGGTGATCTCGATCGTTCCCGCCCAGGCCGATGTCGTAACGGAGTTGCGGTTGCCCGGCTCTGCTGCCGCGACCCGTTGAGCGTTCAGCCGCCGCGCCAGTCGACCTGAACCGGCTCACCCTTCCGGGCGCTTCGCTATAATCGCAGCATGCTGTTATTGAAGGCCTTCGTCATCGGACTTTCGATCGCGGCGCCCGTTGGGCCGATCGGCGTGCTGTGCATCCGGCGGACGCTCATGTTCGGCCGCCGGATCGGGTTCGCGTCGGGCCTCGGGGCGGCGACGGCAGACGCGTTCTACGGCGCCGTCGCAGCGTTCGGGCTGACGATGGTCTTCCGTTTCTTCGTCCAGAACGCCCGGCCGCTGCACCTTATTGGCGGGATTCTGCTGCTGCTTATCGGGATTCGCACGATGGTGGCGCGCCGCGACTTCGCGGCGGCGGCCGAGGTCGCCCCGCCCGGCGCCGCGCTGCTCCCCGCATACGCCTCGACATTGTTCCTGACGATCACGAATCCCATGACCATCATTAGTTTCGCGGCGGTGTTCGCGGTGATCGCGCCGGCCGGGGGTCTGGACTTCCGCTCGGCCGTCGTCACGGTCGTGGGTGTATTCCTCGGATCCGCCGCGTGGTGGCTCGTTTTGAGCACCGGCGTCGGTGTGGTGCGGCAGGCGGCGGGCGCCCGGGTGCTGGCATGGGCGAGCCGTCTTTCGGGTGGCGTCATCGCCGGGTTCGGAGCAGCTCAACTGGTCGAGCGCACATAGCGCGCGACCTGCCGCTCTTCACACCTCCGAAGAAACTTTCACAACGCCGCGGAACCTTTCCCCGGCCGCCTGCGATTTAATCTCGATTACCCGCAGTGAAGACACTATGAATTCGGAGGGAGAACGAGTGCAGAAAGGTCGGTACTATCCAATCGTAGTTGCGCTGATCGCGGTCGCGGCGGCGGGCGCCACCTTCGCGTCGGTCCGGATGCACGCCTCGGCGCAGACTCAGCCGCCCGCGCAGGGCGCGCAGCATCGCGGCGATCGCGTCTTCGGGACGATCCAGTCGGTCTCGGCCGGTTCGTTTGTTGTGACGGGCCGCGATGGTAAGGCGTATACGGTGAAGACGACCGCGGCGACGAAGGTGCTCACCGCCGCCCCGGCTCATCTCACCGACATTAAGGCCGGCGATGTGGTGCGCGTGGTGGCGCAGAAAGCCGCGGACGGCTCGCTGACCGCGCAGGCCGTGCA
Organism: bacterium; assembly: GCA_035280345.1. GTDB lineage: Bacteria > Sysuimicrobiota > Sysuimicrobiia > Sysuimicrobiales > Segetimicrobiaceae > DASSJF01. Next base: position 15,285 of record DATEGA010000251.1, read on the forward strand.
GGCGGCACCGGCCGGGCTTAGCCAGGTGGCCCCCGCCCGGGGCGGTGTCCGTGACACCGGCTCCGGGCGCGTCTTCGTGACCGGCTCGGTGGCCGGTGTGACCGGCTCGTCGCTTTCGGTCGCCTCGAGCGGCGGCGCGGCGGCGACGGTCTCGGTCCCGGCATCGGCGCGAATCTCTAAGCTGACCGCCGTGCCGGTGACCAGCCTCGCGGCCGGCGCGCGCGTGGCCGCGATGGGGATGCGCAACGCGGACGGCTCGTTCTCCGCGACGACGATCATGGTGACGACCCCGAGACGGTAACGCTCCAGCGCGCCGGTGCCGGCCGGTCGGCCGGCCGGCACGAGATTAACGCTTGACCCCGAGGACGACGGCCTCGCCCCAGGAAAACGCGAGGTCGCCGTCCTCGGGCCGTATTTCGAACTCCGCGCGGGCCTCCGGGCTCGCGCTCACGAACTCGTTCCTGAGCGCCTGGGTGTCTGCTTCGCTCATCCCGCCGCGCCGCGCCCATTCGTTGAAGTGCTGCGGGATTGCCGTGCGCTCGACGGCGCTGACGTCGAGCGCCGCTGCGGCAAACAGCGCGCGGAGTTCGCTCGGCGGGACGTTGCGCACGTGGGAGCGGTCGCGGATGACCTCCCAGCGGTTCATTAGTTCGTCGAGGGCCGGATGTTCGGGGGCCGTCGTGTCCTCGACGACGACCCGGCCGCCGGGCCGGACGACGCGGACCATCTCGCCGATCGCGTGCGCGACGTTGGGGAAATGGTGAGACGCGTAGCGGCACACGACCAGGTCGAAGGCGCCCGCGCGGAACGGCAGGGCGTCGGCATCGCCGAGGCAGAATGTCACGTTCGTCAGACCCCGTTCGTCCCGAAGCCCCCGCGCCTGGCGGACCATGCCGGCTGTGAAGTCGAGCGCGACGACGCTCCGGGCGCGCTCGGCCATCGCGAATGCGGTGAACCCGGTTCCGGTTGCGACGTCCAAGACCCGGTCGCCCGCCGTCGGCGCCGCGAGCCGCTTCAGAATTTCGAGCCCCGATGACTGCTCGTGGCGCCGGCTGACGGTGTACCACTCGGCCTGCCTGCCGAACTGTGACTGAACGGCTTTCTTCGTGTCCGCGTCGTCGCGCACGCACACCCCTCCGACGGTTAGCCCCGCGCGGGTGGGAAGGAACCCAACACCGCCGCCCGAATCATCGGGCCCATGACCCTGGCCGCGTGGCATGGGTCGAAGCTGCTCTTCGGGCTCACGCTGGCCGGAGACGCCCTGTGCCTGCTGTTCGCGATCTTCGGCGACCTCACCGGACGGCGCCGGATGCCGCATCTGTTCTGGTGGATTCTCTGGTTGGCGCAGGTGCCCCTCGCGATCATGGCGCTGGCGGGCATGGCGCTGTTCGCCGGCGGAGCGCGGCCGCGCACACCCTATCACTTCATGTACGACGCGCTGATCGTCCTGACGCTGCTGGCCTTCTTCGTGCTGAGGCCCGGCGGCGCGCTTCGCCGCGCTTTGAACGAGGTCACCTACCGCGAATCGCGCTGGATGGTGCTCCTGGTGTTGTTCCTCGGGGGCCTCGTCGGTCGGGCCTATGCGACCGGCGTGCTCGGCCGCTAGGCCCGAGTCACTTCATTGCCCCTCGGCGACGGTCGGAAGGCCCGAGGCGGCCCAGGCGTTGTAGCCGCCGGCCAGATCGGCGACCTCCTGCACGCCGTGCAGTTCCAGGATACTCGCGGCGACCGACGACCGATAGCCACTGGCGCAATGGACTACCACGCTCTGTCGGCCGTGGGGCATTTCGCTTAGTCGGTCCAAGAGTTGCTGGAGCGGAATGTGCACGCTGCCGGGGATGCGGCCCTGCCGCCGCTCCGCCTCTGCGCGGACGTCGAGGACGATGGGCGCCGCGGGGGAGGCGAGGAGTTCGGCAAGGGCCTGCGCCGTCACGCGGGGCCGATGGCGGATCAGGTCGTCCCGCGCCCCGACCGCTTCCATGCCGTACTCGAGATAGCCGGCGACGTGGTCGAACCCGATGCGTCCGAGGCGCGTCGCCGCCTCGCGTTCGCGCTCTCGCGGCGCGACGATCGCGATCGGCCGCTCGCGATCGAGTAGGGTGCCCGCCCAGGTTGCGTACTGCCCGCCGAGCGGGATGTTGATGCTGGAGGAGAGATGGGCGCCCCAGTAGTCGGCCGGCTCGCGGGCGTCGAGCAGTTGGCCGCCCTCGCCGCACAAGGTCAGCAGCGAGTCCAGCGTCAACGGCCGCAGCCCCCGCTCGAGCGAGTGCTCGAGGATCGGCCGTTCCTTCGCATTGAGGACGGCGTCGTAGGTGAAGTACGCGGGGGCGTCGGGTTGGTCCGCGGTGATGATCTTGACGAAGTCCTCCCGGCTCATCGGCTGCAGCGCGTAGTTGTAGAGGCGCTGTGTCCCGATCGTGGAGACGGTGTCCTTGCTGATGTTGCGGCCGCAGAGCGAACCCGCGCCGTGCGTTGGGTACACGAGCGTCTCGTCCGGGAGCGTGAGAAGCTTCGTGCGCAGTGAGTCGTAGAGCAGGCCGGCAAGATCTTCCGCCCGCCAGCCGAGGGCGGCGCGCAGGTCCGGCCGGCCGACGTCCCCGATGAACAGCGTATCGCCGGTGAGCACGGCCTGTGGACGCATCGGATCCTTTTGGAGATTGTACACTAGCAGGCAGATCGACTCGGGGGAGTGGCCAGGCGTTTCGAGCGCCGTAAGCCGCACTCCCCCGAGCGAGACGCTGTCGCCGTCGCCGAGCGGCGTGAAGGCGTACTCGGCCTTGCCCCGCCGGCCGAGATAGATCGCGGCCCCGGTCCGGTCCCGGAGCTCGAGGTGCCCGGCGAGGAAGTCGGCGTGAAAATGCGTCAGGACAACGTGCTTGATCGCGAGCCCCAGCCGCCCCGCGTCCTCGAGGTACTGGTCGATATCCCGCTGCGGGTCGACCACTGCCGCGGCGCGGCTGTCCTCATCCGCCACAAGATAGGACGCGTGGGCGAGACAGCCGAGGTAGTACTGCTTGAGGATCATTCCGGCTGCGCCACGATCCGAATGTACGGTCTCGGCGATTTCCAGCCGTTAGGATACGTCTTCTTCGCCTCCTCGTCGGAGACTGATCCGGAGATGATCACGTCCTCACCGCGCTTCCAATTTACGGGCGTCGAGACCTTGTGTTTCGCCGTGAGCTGCAACGAGTCGAGAACCCGCAGGACCTCGTCGAAGTTGCGGCCGGTTGACATCGGGTAGCAGATGGTTAGCTTGATCCTCTTGTCCGGTCCGATGACGTATACCGTGCGAACGGTTTGATTGTCTGCCGCGGTCCGGCCGTCGCACGATCCCTCGAGATCGGCCGGCAGCATTTCGTACAGTTTGGAGACCCTGAGGTCGGTATCGCCGATCATGGGATAGTTGGGGGCGGTTCCCTGCGTGTCTTTGATGTCGGCGGCCCACTTGGTGTGGTTGCTCACCGGATCGACGCTGAGCCCGATGATCTTGGTGTTGCGCCGGTCAAACTCCGGCTTGATCTTCGCCATGTAGCCGAGTTCGGTGGTGCATACCGGCGTGAAGTCCTTGGGATGCGAGAACAGCACGGCCCACCCGCCGCCGATCCAGTCATGAAACCGGACCCGGCCTTCCGTTGTCTCGGCGTCGAAATCGGGCGCGATGTCGCCCAGGCGAAGCGTCATATCGAGCACCCCCCCGTTTTGTTGATTTTATGGTACAGACAATTCAGGCGAACTGGTGTTCCGCCTGCTTCCGTCGCCCGCGCGATGACCGCGTGCTTCGCTCCCCTCGGGCGGGTTCAGATTAGCGAAGGGCAGGGGATTACGTCACCGGGAGAACTACGTGTTTTGCCGAGCGTGCCGGTACCTGTTTTTGAGCGCAGGTAACGGTCCGGGCTACGGGGTTCGGCCGTCAGGTGGACGGGACCCGGAGTCCGAGCCCGGTCAGTTCCTTGACAGGGTGCACCCGATTTTGATAGAGTCTCTTGACAAGTTCTCGCATACAGGCGATGAGGAGGCCGGGCCGCGGCAGCCGGATTCGGAGAGAGCTGGGGCAGGTGCGAGCCAGTATCCGGAACCGCGACCGCTCACCTCCGAGCTGCGGAACGAAAGGCGTCAGCCGAGTAGCATCCGCCGGACCCCGCCGTAATCGGGCAGAGGGTCGTTCGAGCCGCCTCCGGCCGGACGGAACTAAGGTGGTACCGCGGGTAGCCCCGTCCTTAGATGGCATCCCGCGGTTTTTGTTTTTGGATCGGCAACGCGAGCCAGGGGAGGAGCGGTGCGATGGCGCGTCAGACGACGTCAACGGTGAAGCCGGGGCCGGCAGCCACGGTGAAACGCATGCTGGGATCGCAGGCGTTGATCGAATGCCTCCACCGGGCCGGCGTCGAGGTCATCTTCGGCCACCCGGGCGGCGCAGCGCTGCCGCTGTACGACGCGCTCTACGATGCGCGGGCCATCCGCCACGTCCTCGTCCGCCACGAGCAGGTCGCGGCGCACGCCGCGACGGGGTACCACCGCGTCACCGGCAAGGTCGGTGTGTGCATGGCGACGTCAGGGCCGGGCGCGACGAACCTGATCACCGGGATCACCGACGCGATGATGGACTCCGCGGGGATCGTCGCAATCACCGGCCAGGTCAGCACGCTCGCGATCGGGCGCGACGCGTTCCAGGAGGCCGACGTGACCGGCATCACGATGCCGGTCACCAAGCACAACTGCATCGTGCAGAAGTCCGATGAGCTGCCGCGGCTCGTGCTCCTGTCGTTCCTGATCGCCGGCAGCGGCCGGCCGGGCCCGGTCCTCGTCGATATCCCGCGCGACATCGCGGCGGCGGAGCACGAGTTCGAGTTTCCGGAGCAGGTGACGCTGCGCAGCGGGAAGATCCCGCCGGCCGTGCCTAGCCCGAACCAGATCGCGGCGGCCGCCGCGCTGCTCTCGACCGCCTCGCGGCCCCTCATCTACGCCGGCGGCGGCGTGATCACGTCGAACGGCGCCGCGGAGCTGACCGCGCTCGCGCGCAAGACGCGCATCCCGGTCACGACGACGCTGATGGGCAAGGGCGCGTTCCCGGAGACGGACCCGCTGTCGCTGGGCATGCTCGGCATGCACGGGACCGCCTACGCCAACCACGCGATCAACGCCGCAGACGTCGTCCTCGCGGTGGGCGTGCGCTTCGACGACCGTGTGACCGGCCGTGTCAAGGACTTCGCGCCGCACGCGAAGTTCATCCACGTTGACGTCGACCCTGCGGAGATCGGCAAGATCAAGCCCGCCGCCGTGCCCATCGTGGGAGACGCCCGCGAGTCCCTACGGGTGCTGGCCGGACAGCTCACGCCGCCGGTGTGCGAGCCGTGGCACGTGCAGTTGGCGGAGTGGAAAATCCGATTCCCGCTCCGGTATCGGCAGAACGGCGACAGCATCAAGCCGCAGTTCGCGATCGAAGAGATCTACAAGATCACCGAAGGGAAAGCGATCGTCACGACCGACGTCGGCCAGCACCAGATGTGGGCGGCGCAGTTCTACCTCACGACCGAACCGCGGACCTGGGTCAGCTCGGGCGGCCTCGGGACGATGGGCTTCGGCTTCCCCGCCGCGCTCGGCGCGCAGATCGGCCGTCCGGACGCGCTTGTGGTCGCGATTGTCGGCGACGGCGGCTACCAGATGACGATGCAGGACCTGGCGACGGCCGTGGAGTGGGGCCTGCCGATCAAGATCTACGTCGTCAACAACGGGTCGCTCGGCATGGTCCGGCAGTGGCAGCAGCTCTTCTACCGGGAGCGCTACTCCCACGTGTTCTTGAAGAACCCCGATTTCGCCAAGGTGGCGGACGCGTTCGGCGCGGTGGGCATCACCGCGCGCCGGCCGGAGGACGTCGCCCCGGCGGTGCGCCGCTCGCTCGAGATCAGGGACCGTCCCTGCGTCGTGGACATCCTCTGCGATCCGGACGAGAACTGCTACCCGATGATCCCGTCGGGCCAGTCGATCAAGGAGATGATCGTTGAAGACGATCGCATCCGAGACTGAGGCCCTCAACGGGACCGCGCCGCGGACGCAGCGGCCGATGAAGCACACCATCTCGGTGTTGGTGGACAACGCGCCGGGCGTGCTGATGAAGGTCGCCGGTCTGTTCCGCCGCCGCGGCTACAACATCCACAGCCTCGCCGTCGGCGTGACCGAGCAGCCGACCGTTTCGCGCATGATTATCGTCGTCGAGGGCGAGCCCGAGATCCTCGAGCAGATCATCAAGCAGCTCAACAAGCTGATCGAGACGATCAAGGTCAACGACGTCACCGGCTTCAACACGGTCGACCGCGAGCTCGCGCTCATCAAGCTCAACGCGACACCGCAGACGCGCATGGAGATCATGGAGATCAGCAACGTCTTCCGTGCGAACGTCGTCGACCTCACGGAAAAGACGATGACGCTCGAGGTGACCGGTCGCTCCGACAAGATCGACGCGATCCTCCAACTGCTTACGAAGTACGGCGTGCGCGAGATGGTCCGGACGGGTCAGGTGACCCTCGTGCGCGGCACCCAGCCTACCTAATCTCCGGGCGGAGCCCGAAGGAGGCGGCGATCGATGCCGGCCAAGATCTACTACGAGCAGGACGCCAACCTGAACGTGCTCCGCGGCCGGCGGGTCGCAGTGATCGGGTACGGGAGCCAGGGGCACGCCCAGGCCCAGAACCTTCACGACAGCGGCGTCTCGGTGACGGTCGGGCTGTACAAAGGCAGCCGGTCCTGGGAGCAGGCGCAGGCCGACGGGCTCGAGGTCGCGACGGTCGCGCAGGCCGCCGCGCAGTCCGACATCATCCAGATCCTAATTCCCGACGAGATCCAGTCGCGGATCTACCGCGAGGAGATCGCGCCGCACCTCACGGCCGGCAAGGCGCTCGGCTTCTCCCACGGCTTCAGCATCCATTTCCACCAGATCGTGCCGCCCGCGGATGCCGACGTGTTCATGATCGCGCCGAAGAGCCCGGGCCACCTGCTGCGCCGGATGTACGTGGAGGGGAAGGGCGTGCCGTCCCTGCTCGCGGTCCATCAGGACCATACCGGCAAGGCGCGGTCGACCGCGCTCGCGTACGCACACGGCATCGGCAGCCTGCGCGCCGGGGTTATCGAGACCACGTTCCGTGAGGAGACGGAGAGCGATCTCTTCGGCGAGCAGACGGTGTTGTGCGGCGGAATCTCGGAGTTGATCAAGGCCGGATACGAGACGCTCGTCGCCGCCGGCTACGCGCCGGAGATCGCCTACTTCGAGTGCCTCCACGAGATGAAGCTGATCGTCGATCTCATCTACGAGGGCGGCCTCGGCCTGATGCGTTACTCGGTCAGCAACACCGCGAAGTTCGGCGACTTCACACGCGGCCGCCGGATCATCACGGACGAGACGCGGGCCGAGATGCGGCGCATCCTGTCCGAGATTCAAAACGGCGCCTTTGCCAAGGAATGGATCCTGGAAAATCAAGCCGGGCGTCCGGTGTTCAACGCGCGGTACCGTCAGGAAGCCGACCATCCGGTCGAGGAAATCGGCCGGCAGCTGCGGGCAATGATGCCGTGGTTGAAGCGGGACATCCCCGTGCCCGGGCAGGACGGTGCGGCGAAGGCCGGGTCCCGGAAAACCGAGGCGCGGACGAAGCGGTAACGGCGACGCCGGCGCATCCCGCCGGCTAGTATCCGCAAGGATGCGACGCCGGCGCATCCCGCCGGCGAGCGGATTACGGCCCCGCACCCGCGGGGCCGGAGGGGGCGGAGAGGGCCATGGGCGAGACGATCCGGATCTTCGACACGACTCTTCGGGACGGCGAGCAGTCGCCGGGCTTTACGATGAACACGCAGGAGAAGCTCGAAGTGGCCCGTGCGCTCGCCGCGCTGCGGGTCGACATCATCGAAGCCGGCTTCCCGGCGAGCTCGCCCGGCGATCTCGAAGGCGTGCAGCTGATCGCCCGCGAGGTGCGCGGGCCCGTGATTGCCGGCCTCGCCCGCGCGAACCGCGGCGACGTCGAGGCGGCGCTCGAGGGTGTGCGGGAGGCGGAGCGCCCGCGCATCCATACCTTCATCGCCACGTCCCCGATCCACATGGACCACAAACTGCGCATGACGCCGGACCAAGTCTACGAGGCCTCGGTCGAGGCCGTGCGGCTGGCGCGGCGGTCCGTCGAGGACGTCGAGTTCTCGGCGGAGGACGCGAGCCGGTCCGATCCGGCGTTTCTGGTGCGCGTCTTCGACGGCGCGATCGCCGCGGGCGCAACGACGATCAACGTCCCGGACACGACCGGCTACGCGACGCCGGAGGAGTACGCAGCGCTCCTCAAGTTCTGCATCGAGAACACCAGGGGCGGCGACAAGATCGTCTGGAGCGTCCACTGCCACGACGACCTCGGCCTCGCGGTCGCCAACTCCCTCGCCGCGCTGCGCGTCGGCGTGCGCCAGATCGAAGGCACGATCAACGGCATCGGCGAGCGCGCCGGCAACGCCGCGCTGGAAGAGATCATCATGGCGCTGCACACCCGGCGCGGCTACTACGGCTACGAGACCGGGATCGATACCACGAAGATTTACCGCACCAGCCGGCTGATCAGCGCGATCGCCGGCGTGCCCGTCCAACCCAACAAGGCGATCGTCGGCGACAACGCGTTCGCCCACGAGGCCGGGATCCACCAGCACGGCGTCCTCATGAACCGCGAGACCTACGAGATCATGACTCCGCAGACGATCGGCATCCCGAGCAACAAGCTCGTGCTCGGCAAGCACTCCGGCCGGCACGCCTTCAAGAACCTGCTCGAGGAAAACGGCCTCAAGCTGAGCGACGCCGAGATCGAGCGGGCGTTCGTCGAGTTCAAGGTCCTCTGCGACAAGAAGAAGCAGGTCTCGGTGGAGGACATTTTCTCCTTGGTCGAGAGCGAGGGACAGGGCCCGAAGACCTACGCGTTGCGCGCTTTTCACGTTTCCACGAGCAGTACGCTCCCGCCGATGGCATCGGTGACGCTGGCGCGGGGGCGGGAGTTGTTCACCGAGGAGGCGAGCGGCGACGGTCCGGTCGACGCGATCTACAATGCCGTGAACAAGATCACCGGCCTCTCCCCGACCTTGGCGGACTACGCGATCAAGGCCGTGACCGTGGGCACGGACGCCCTTGGTGAGGCCACGGTGAAGGTGCGGGACGGGGACGGCCTGTTCGTGGGGCGCGGGACCAGCACCGACGTGCTGGAGGCAAGCGCGAAAGCCTACCTTACCGCGGTCAACAAGCTCATCTACGAGCGGGAGCATTGGATGAGCAACACGTACGGCGGGTAGAGGAATGCCGAACGGCAGGCACATCGCGCTCTACGATACGACCCTCCGGGACGGCACACAAGGCGCGGGCATCACCCTGTCCGCCGACGACAAACTCCGGATTGCCGAGCACCTCGACGCGTTCGGCCTCGACTATATCGAAGGCGGCTGGCCCGGCAGCAATCCGAAGGACATGGAGTTCTTCGAGCGGGCCCGCGGCCGGGCATGGCGCCATGCCCGGCTCACCGCCTTCGGCAGCACGCGCCGCCCCGGGATCGCCCCGGACGACGACGAGAACCTCAACCTGATCCTTGCCGCGGGCACCCCGGCCGCGGCGCTGTTCGGCAAGTCCTGGGATCTGCACGTGCGCGAAGCGCTTCACACCACGCTCGACGAGAACCTGGCGATGATCGGGGATTCGGTGCGCTATCTGCGGTCCCGCGGCCTCGAGGTCGTCTATGACGCCGAACACTTCTTCGACGGTTGGAAGGCGAACCCGGACTATGCGCTCGCGACCCTCCGCGCGGCGGAGCGCGCCGGCGCGTCGGTCATCGTCCTCTGCGACACGAACGGCGGTTGTCTCCCGCACGAGATCCGCGAGGGGGTCGGGGCGGCGCGCCGGGCGGTCGAGGGGCCGCTCGGCATCCACACGCACAACGACGGCGAGCTCGGCGTGGCGAACACGCTGGTCGCCGTCGAGGCGGGTTGCGTGCATGTTCAGGGCACGGTCAACGGGATCGGCGAGCGCTGCGGCAACGCGAACCTCGTGTCCATCATCCCGAACCTCCAACTGAAAATGGGCTACCGCTGCCTGCCGGAGGAGCAGCTCGTGCGGCTCGGCGAGGTGTCGCGCTACGTCGCCGAGCTGGCCAACCTCGCTCCGAACGAGTACCAGCCGTTTGTCGGGCAGAACGCGTTCGCGCACAAAGGCGGCGTGCATGTCAGCGCGGTCATGGCCCATCCGCCGACCTACGAGCATATCGCGCCGGAAACGGTGGGCAACGCGAGGCGCGTCGTGGTGAGCGATCTTTCCGGACGCGCCAACGTGCTGTACAAGGCTCGGGAAATGGGCATCGACCTGTCGCGCGATCGGCCGGAGGTTCACCGCATCCTGGCGGAGCTCAAGCGGCTCGAGCACGAGGGGTATCAGTTCGAGGCGGCGGAGGCGTCGTTCGAGCTGCTAATGCGGCGTATCCTCGGGCAGCACCGGCCGTCGTTTACCCTGCTGGGTCTGCGCGTGACGGTCGAGAAGCGGGCCGGCGGCGTCTGCGCGGCGGAGGCTACGATCAAGGTCGCGGTCGAGGGTCAGGAAGAGCACACCGCCGCGGAGGGCGACGGCCCGGTGAACGCGCTCGACCGCGCGCTGCGGAAAGCGCTCGGCCGATTCTACCCGGCGATCCAGCGGGTGCGTCTGACGGATTACAAAGTGCGCGTGCTTAACGCGGACGCCGCGACCGCCGCGCGCGTGCGCGTACTGATCCAGTCGACCGACGGAACGAACACCTGGGGGACCGTCGGCGTTTCCGAAAACGTCGTCGAGGCATCCTGGCAGGCGCTGGTCGACAGCCTCGAATACGTGCTGCTGCGCGCAGAGGTCGTAGACGGCGCGGCCCGTGCCGCGGCCGGGGCAGGGCGCCCGGGTGGCCGCCCGTGAGCGCGCGCGTCGCGCAGATCGCGGTCGTTCCCGGCGACGGGATCGGCCCCGAGGTGATCACGCAGGCGGTCCGGGTGCTCCGGGAGGCGGGGCGGCGGTTCGAGCTCTCACTTTCGTTCGAGAAGGGGATCGCCGGCGGCGCCGCGATCGACGCGACCGGCAATCCGATTCCCGACGAAACCGTCAACCTATGCGCGCGCTCGAACGCGATTCTGCTCGGCGCGTGCGGCGGCCCGAAGTGGGACAAGGGGCCGCGCCACCTCCGGCCGGAGCAGGCGCTGTTCACGCTGCGCCGGCGGTTCGGCCTCTACGCCAACCTCCGTCCCGCGGTTGTGCGCGGGCCGCTCGTCGGCGCGTCGCCGTTGCGGCGAGAGCTCGCCGAGGGCGTCGACATGCTGATCGTTCGTGAGCTGACCGGCGGGCTGTACTTTGGGCCGCAGTCGCGCACCGGCGAGGGCGAGGCGCAGACCGCGCAGGACACGCTGCCGTACTCGGCGGGAGAGGTGCGCCGGGTCGTCGGCGCCGCATGCCGGATCGCCCGCACGCGCCCGCGGCGCAAGGTGACGTCGGTCGACAAGGCCAACGTGCTCGAGACGTCGCGGCTGTGGCGCGAGGTGGCGACGGCGGTCGGCCGCGAGTTCCCGGACGTCACGCTCGAGCACATGCTGGTGGACAACTGCGCAATGCAGCTGGTGCGCGATCCGAAGCAGTTTGACGTGATCGTGACGGACAACATGTTCGGTGACATCCTCAGTGACGAGGCGGCGGGTGTCATGGGCTCGCTCGGTCTAATGCCGTCGGCGAGCCTCGGCGACGCGGCGCCCGGTCTGTTCGAGCCGGTCCACGGCACGGCGCCCGACATCGCCGGCCGGGGGATCGCGAATCCGCTCGCGGCGATCTTGACGGCCGCGCTGCTGCTGCGATACGGCGCCGAGCACGAGGCCGCGGCGTCGGCGATCGAGACCGCCGTCATCCAGGCGCTCGCGGACGGCTGCCGGACGGCCGACATGGCCGGGAGCGGGCCGGCGCTCGGGACCGCGGCGATGGCCGACGCGGTGCTCGCCCGGCTGTCCTGAGGCGCGGCGCGAGCCGATGCTGGAACTCCGCCCCAACTGCGAGTGCTGCAACAAGGATCTGCCGCCCTCCGCGGCGGACGCGATGATGTGCTCGTTCGAATGCACCTTCTGCCGCGGGTGTGCAGAGACGCGTCTCGGCGGCCGGTGCCCGAACTGTGGCGGCAACCTCGTGCCGCGTCCGATCCGGCCGGCATCCGTCCTGATCCGGCACCCCGCCTCGACGGTCCGCGTGTACCGCCCCGAGCACTGCGGCGGCCAATCCGCCGCGATTTAAGGAACCCACCGCGCGACCGCCGGCGCTTGTGGTTGCGTGACGATCGCGGCCCTTTGCTTGCTTTTGCGCGCGTGCCGGGCCTACAATAACGCTGTCGTGCGTTCGGACATCGCGCGTTGACGATGCCCGCGGCCGCCGCCCTCGCGCTCGCGTACGGTCTGACGGCGGTCGCCGTTGTGGGCGGCTCGAGGTCTTGGCGGCCTTGGCTCCTCGCCGCATTCGCGGCCGGCGCGATCGCGTTTCCCCTGACGGTCTTCCTGGTGTCCTCGATCCAGCTCTTGCTGGCGGCGGTGTTCGGCTGGGGGCCCGACGCGATCGTGATGACGCTCGGCGCGGGCCTCGCAGGCGCGGTCGTCACCGCCGTGGTGAACGAGGTGTTCAAGCTCGCGGCGGCCCTGGGAATCTCGCGATGGGCGCGCGGCGGGGCGCCGGTCGCGTTCGGCGCCGCGGCGGGTGCGGGGTTCGCGGCGGTCGGCGCATACCAGGTCATTCAACTTGCGCTCATGGCGCGCGCCCTGCCGATCAGCTCGGCCTCGAGCTTTGTGGTGTCGCTGATCCAGCAGCTGGCGTTCGTCGGCGCCAACAGCGCGTCGACGGCGCTTGCGGCGCTTGGGATGGCGCGTGGGCGCGGTGGAGTGTATCTCGCCGCCGTCGTGGTATTCCAAAGCGCGTTTCTCACCTTCGGATTGCTGTACGCGCTCCGTCTGTACTCGAGTACTGTCTGGACCGTGCTGGACGTCGCGGCCGCCGTGGCGCTGATCGCCGCCGCGTTGATCTTCGACCGGCGGCGCCCGGCCGGCGCAGCGCTCGCGCCCGCGGCCTGATCGCCTGCTGGTGGACACGAACGCCACGGCTCGAGCGCGCGCCGCGGATGGCTGGCGTGTGTTGCGTGCCGTCTTCACCGAGGGCGCGCGGCATCTCCCCGAGGTGATCGCCGCGTTCGAGGAAGCCGAACGGCTGCTGCGCCGCACCGGTCCCGCGGACGGCGGCCCGGATGGGAAGGCGGACGCCGCCGACGTCGAGGGCGTCTTGATCGGCCTGTCGCTCGCCCTGCGGCTCCGCCGTCGTCCCGAAGATATGCGCCGCGCCGTCGTGCTGGCGCAGGAACTGCTCAACGTCGTGCGCCGCCGGTCCGGCGAAGCGGCCGCCGTTACGCTCCGCGCCTATCTCGAAGACGCGTACCGCGACCTCGCCGACTTGGCGGACGGCGCCGACGCCGTCCGCGCCGTGGAGGAGGGGATTGCCGCGTGCGACAGGACGCTCACGCTGGCGCGGCGCTTTCACGCGGAGGAGGTGACGGCGCACGCGCGGGCAACCAAGGCGCTCCTGCTTCGGCGCCTCGCGGCGCTGCGGGCGGAACCCGGGACCGGGGGCG
>DATEGA010000252.1:0-73954 GCA_035280345.1 bacterium
TGCCGGTGCCGCGGTCGGTGCCGAGGCCGGGCCCCCCGCCATCAGAGGTGCAAGCAGCGCTGCCAACAACGGCACGAGGACGATCGCGCCGCCCCCTCCGCCGCCCCCGCCTGCCGGCCCGGAGAACGACCTGACCTGTCCCACCTGCAGCGCGATAGGCTGAATCGTTACATGATGCGTCATTTATGCACCCGCGACGGATGACACGACGGCAACCGGCACCGGTGGGGCAATTGTAGGTGGCGCGCGAGCCACTGAAAAGGCTCGTTCGAATGAATCACCGTCCATCCAAAGCGTCGCCCAATGAGGGCGCAGGATCGCAACGATGGTCGAGGAACTTTCAGCGGTCGTGGGACGTCGAATCGCGCCTGCCGGGACAATGTGCAGCCGGGGACAACCGTGATTGAAACGCGGGACATCGCCAAGACCTACCGTCCGCCACTCGGCGGCCTGTCCGTTCCATGGCGGCGCCCCGCTGGGGTGGAGGCGCTGCGGGGCATCACGCTCCAGATCGCCCGCGGCGAGGTTTTTGGACTGCTCGGCCCCAACGGCGCCGGCAAGACCACGATGCTGCGGCTGCTCGCCACGCTGATCCTGCCAACGCGCGGTGGAGGCCGAATCGACGGCGCCGACCTGGTTGCACAGGCCACCTCGGTCCGGCGTGCCGTCGCCTACGCATCGGGAGACGAGCGCGGCTTCTACGGCCGGCTAAGCGGGCGTGAGAATCTGGAATTCTTTGCGGGTCTGTTCGGCTTGCCGCCGCGGCGTGCCGGACGCCGAGTGGATGACCTGCTCGAGCAGCTCGACCTCGGTCCGATGGCCCGTCAACCCGTGGCACAGTACTCGCGCGGCATGCGCCAACGGCTCTCCATCGCGCGGGCACTGTTGGGCACGCCGCGTGTTCTGTTGCTGGACGAGCCAACCCGGAGTTTGGATCCCGTGATGGCGACCGGGTTCCGGCGACTTGTGCGCCGGCTGTCGGCGGACGCGGCGATGACAGTTGTGCTGGCCACGCACGATCTTGCCGAAGCCGAGCAACTCTGCCATCGTGTGGCGGTGCTGCGGCACGGCAACCTATGTGCCGTGCTCGAGATGGACTCTCGAAATCAAGGGCTGGCGTCATGGTACCAGTCTGTGCTGACGGCGACATGATGGCAACGATCTACCAACTGTCGGCATTCCTTCGCCGGGACTGGCGCTTGGCGCGATTCTCCCTGTTCAGCCTCGCTTGGCAGGCTGTCGCGGTCGTTCTCGCGACGCCGACGCTCTACTACCTGGGCCGTCTCGTCCCGCGGACGACGCCGTCCCTTGCGACGTACGGCGGCAATTACTTCGAGTTTGCCGTGCTGGGTATCGCGTTCTCAAGCCTGTTTGCGTCGGTGATGGCGACCAGCGCCGCGGCCGTGCGTCAGGAACAGCTCGCCGGTACCGTGCCGGTGCTCCTCACCGCTCCCGCACCGCTGCCGGTGATGGTCGCCGGCGCCTGCTTGTGGCCGCTGCTCGTCGCCGGAGCGCAGGCGGCGCTCTACATCGTCGTGGGTACTGCGCTATTTCACGTCGCGATCGTCCCAGACAACATCGCCGGTGCCGCGGTGATTCTTCTGCTCGGAACGATCGTCGCGGCCGCCCTGGGCCTCATGGCCGCCACCTTCGTGTTGCTGTTCAGGCGGGCCGAGCCGTTTACCGCCGCCGTGATGGGCATCAGCGCGATGCTCGGCGGAGTCTTCTACCCGCCGGACGTCCTGCCGGCGCGGGCCGCGCGGCTCGCCCAGTTCGTGCCGTTGACGCCCATGCTGCGCGGGCTCCGTCTTGCGTTAATGCGCGGCGCGGACTTTTCGGCGCTGCTCTCCTCGATCACGGTCCTGCTGGGATGGTGCGTGATCGTTGTGCCGGCGGCGATCCTGCTTGCTCGAGCCGCCCTGTCCGAGGCCCGGCGGTCCGGCCTCACCGACGACTAAGATGATCACGCGTTCGCCGCGCGGAAGGTCGATCGGCGGGCATCACGAAGCCCGCACGTCCGCGAAGTCTCCGCGAATGCCAACGCCGGACGAGGCGCTCGTCCAACTTCTCCATCTTCGTGAGCACCCTGTGCCTCGGTTCGGCCGACGCCAATGGGACCGCGTCGTGTCCCTCGCCGTACAGGAGCAAGTGTGCCCGCTAGTGTGGGCACGAGTCCGGACAAGCGACGCCGGGGTGCCGAGTTCGACGTGCACCATGCTGGAACGGCTCGCGGGACGATCTGCCGATCGGGCCGCGGCGGCATACGAGCAGGCGGCCCGCACCTTGACATCGCTGCGGTCCGCGGGGGTACCGGCCGCGCTGCTCAAAGGGGCGGCGCTGGCGCGCTTTACGTATCATCATGACGCGCTCCGGCCGTTTCACGATCTTGATGTGCTGATTTCCGAACACGATCGAGCCGCCGCCGAATCCGTGCTGTCCGCAGACGGATATGTGACGGCTCGGGCCCCGTCGGCTCGATTGTCGGACGGCGGTGCCCGGGTGTACTGGGACCCGTACCGTCGACGCCTGCCCGTCGATCTACATTGGCGCCTCGATAGCGCACCGGTGCTCTTTGGCCTCGACTCCGGACGGATGCTTGCGCGCGCGCGCTCCGTTGCCGTGGACGATGCGGCTGTGGCGGTGCTGTCGCCCGCCGACCTTGTAGTCGCCCTGGCCGTTCATTTTGTGAAGCATCTCTGGTGGGGACAGCCTCGCCTGCGCTACCTGAGGGATCTCGCCGAGGTGGTAGAACGCCACGCCGTGGTGTGGGACGATGTCATCGACACCGTTCGAACCGCGCCGCTCAGCCGGTCCCCGATTCGCCTTACGCTTGTGGCCGCCTCGAACCTCCTCGGCGCGCGTGTGCCGTCAGGAGCGATGTCACAGCTGGCCCCCTGCCGCGGGCGCTTTATCGATCGCCGGCTGTCGTTGCTCATGTCGCGGCGACCGTTGTGCCGCTACGCGTGGCCGCTTAAGCCGTTCGTGCAGGTCGCGGCGATGCGCTGGCTCGACCGGGATCAGTGGGAGGTCTATCCGCGGTTGGCGGCGTGGGTCATGGCGAGCCGATGGCGCCGCGTGACGGACCCGTGGGCGGGTAGGGCGCACCGCCGGTGAGGGGACGCCCGAAGTGCCACGGCGGGTTTGTGTTCAGGGCATCCCGGGCATGACGGTCGCGGGCAAAGGCGAGGATCCTACGTCCGTCGAGGGACTGCCCGCGAAGTCCTGAACGACGATAACACCGTCACGGCCACCGTCGATCACACCGACGCCGACGCTGTGGTACTCCCGGTAGAGGATGTTACGGCGGTGAGGGGCGCTGTGCCAGAGGGCATCTTCGGCCTGAGGGAGCGTCATCGCATACGCTAGGTTCTCTCCCACGACCACCGCCTGCACGCCCATTGCCGTGAGACGGTCCTCGAGTGTTCGGCCATCGCGCGAGACATGGGACAGATACCCGTAGAGGAACAGGTGCCGGCCGTAGCGGCGGGCCGCAGTACCAATCGTCGGGTCGCTGCGAAGTATTGGCAGGTGGTCCTCGGACCGCCGTTGATTGAGCCACGCGAGCGCGGCATTCTCAAGCCGTAGGTTGGAGTGCGCTGCCGCGGAAGCAAAAGGCAGCGCTATGATGGTGATGGGCTCGACGTCGGAGGCAGCCGAGAGCACAAGGGACTGAGGATGCGGCAAGACGGTCACAGCCAGGAGTGCGGCAGCAACCGCCGGCGCCACGAGCCGCCGGAGCATGTATCCTCCCTCCTCCAGCCGCCTCAGTTCGACGGCGCACAGCGTGTTACACCAACACCTTAAGTGCGCCGATTCGCGCTATTTTAGACGTGGACGGCAGAAACCGATACCGTAAGGCTACCGCGGAATCCCGGCTGCGGGGCGGCGACGGAAGGGGTGCGTCGGCGGATCAGGAGGTAAGGGACCCGACCATTCCATTTCCTCACGCTTTGCTTGATTACCCGGAGTCCTTCGATAATGCGCGGACTTTTTTCGAACAGCCGTACGCTACGCAAACGAATAAACGCTACGCAAACGAATAGTGGTGCCACCCTTTACCCCGAGTGCATTTTCAGCGAAAGTGGGTGAAAAACACGGTACGAACACCGTACAGATTTAACCGTTTTTTGCTAATATGTCACCATTGCCGGAGTCTCGTGAAAGGGACCCCCGGGTGACGCGATCCGGACTCATCGGAGGGACGCGTTGTGTCAAAGAAGGCGGCCACGATATCCGGCAACAGCCGAGAATCCGGCCCCGGCAGGAAGACGGGCCGGCTGGCGGCGGCGCGTTTCACCAACATCAAAGTGCCGGAGCGCGATGTCCGACAGGAACGGGATCACCGACCGGAGCCCGACGCCGGAGTTGAGGTCGAGCGGAAGATCCGGGTCCTTGTGGTCGATCATGAGGCGCTGCTTCGACTCGGTGTGCGTGCCGTAGCGCAAAACGCACCGGACATCGACATCGTCGGTGAAGCGGCGACCGGCGAGGAAGCGGTGGGCAGGGCGGCCGAATTTTCCCCGGACGTATTGCTCATCGAAGCACATCTGCCCGACGGCGGCGGCCTGCCCGCTATCCGATCGATACGCGAGCGCTGTCCCAACGTTCGGACGCTTGTGTTGAGTGAGCGTGGCGATCATGTCTCGTTCAGCCAGGCCGCGGCCGCCGGAGCTATCGGCTATATCCTGAAGGACGTCACGGCAGACAATCTTCTGAACGCGATCCGGGCGGCGTACCACAGCCAGACGTTCCTGAGCCCCACGGTCGCCCACCAGATGCTCCAGCAGGTGTCCGGCAGAGCGTCTTCGGAGAACGCCGGCGGGACACAGAGCGCCTGGCAGGACGCGACGAAATTGAACCGGCACGACATCGAAGTGCTCAACCGCGTCGCGCACGGACTAAGCGACAAGGAGATTGCGGCGCAGCTGTTTCTTTCGGAATCGGCGGTGAAGAGCCGCCTGCGCCACATCTACCATCGACTGGGTCTGAAGAACCGGGCCCAGGCCGTGGTGTTTGCACTAGAGCGCGGTTTCCTCACGTCGTCGTCTCGCCGCAGCGACGCCGGCGCTTCGCTCACTCCGGTGTCGAACGGCGCCCCCAAAGTCCTCGTCCAGTTGGAATCGAGGGAGGCATAACAGGGGGGGCGACACGAGGCAGTTACCACGGCGCCGACATTTCCCCGATCGATATTCACACACTATCCGATCGAAGGCAGGACGCCAGCGCGGTTATCCTCTAGTGTTGCACACGATTTCAACTTCGACGCTTATTCCGTCCGCTCGATTGTTCCGACTGCGCGGCTGCGAGCGGACGGCGTAGGGCGCCGTCGCCGCCTATCGCCGCGGCACGGCCGGGCGGTGGACGGTGGCCATACGGACGTTGCTCGTTGATAATCAAGTCTTATTCCGTCATGGGATCAAGGCGGCGGTCGGCGCCGAGCCGTCGATCGACATCGTGGGAGAGGCAGAGACCGCCGCCGAGGCCGTCGAGAGAGCCGCGGCCCTGCAGCCGGATCTCGTTGTGCTTGAGGTCGAATTGCCCACCGGTGGTGCCATCTCGGCGATTCGCACGATCAGGGAGCGGTCGCCGCGCACACAGGTTCTCGTCCTCACGTCGTGCGCGGACGAGGAGACCTTCCGCCGGGCAGCGGCCGCGGGAGCCGTCGGGTATGTCCTGAAGGACATTGTGCCGGCGAATCTGGTGAACGCCGTCCGCGCCGCCTACGGGGGCAAGACGATGTTGAGTCCCACTATTGCCGGCTTACTTGTCCATCGATATTTTGAGGCAGCGCTGCACGGTGACAAGCCCGACGAGCGCGCCGACGAGGATCCCAAGTCGGTCCTCACTGCGCACGAGCTGGAGGTTCTCGCCGGTGTCGTGCAAGGCCTCAGCGACAAACGCATCGCTGCGAACCTGTTCGTATCAGAGGCAACGGTGAAAACGCGTCTTCGCAGCATATACCAAAAGCTTGGGGTGCGTAACCGCGCGCACGCCGCGGTATATGCGGTCGAACGCGGGCTTGTGGCGTTCCCCTGTCTTCTTGCCATCTTGGCCACACTGCTGGCGCAATTTCACATGCCCCCCTGGGCTTGAATGTCACCACTGTTCGGTTCTTCGTCCTCCCACCGATAGAGTTATTCAATAGACGCAGCCGTCTTCGTCGAAGGAATGGACAGAGACTAACTGCTTGTGCGTAGGAGATTGAGCCTCGCTCGCTCTACATCCCGTGCAGGTGAGCGCCCCAGACACGGTGGGTCGCCGAGCACGTCACGTCTGAGTCGTGGCGGGGTTTGCACGATGGTGGATGGAAGCGGCGATCTGATAGCTGTGCCGGTCCAGACCGATGACGTTGATTCTCCCGATGTGGCCGGCCTTCTCGCTGAAGGATCCGGTGTTGCCCAAGCGGCCGAAAGACGGCTTCTGCATCTCGTCCGAGACGCGGCGTCAGGCAAGGTCCCAGCCGCTGAGCTCACGGTCGAATTGTCCGCGCTGGCCGGGGACCTGCAGGCGTCGTTCCGGAAGCTTGTGGACGCTCAAGACCGGCGGGATCTCGGTTTTCGCACGATGGCGACGCTTGAGCAACTGACGGCACGCCACGTGTGGCTGTACAGGAAAATTCAACTCGAGGAGGCGTTCTATACCAAGTTGGAACTGGAGACCCTGCTGCGGTCTCTGATTTCCGCGGACGGATACGAAGTCTATCAGAAGCTGCTGTCCGTGGAAGATATGGAACGCGGCCTCCTCGCCCTCTCTGACGCGGACCTGAGGCGCGCACTCCTCGCCTCCTCGTAGCGCTGTCTGCCTGATTCTGGGCCGCCGCACCCCGCGGACCGTCAAATGTCGTTGCGAGCGCCGGTTGGCGGCCCTAGCCTCTTTCGGGCGATGCCTTTGATGCCCCCCTAATGTCCGTTGGAGGGAAGGTATATGGGTCCCGGAAAGAGGACTGACTGAGGGCAACGGGCGTTTCTCCGGTTCGAACGCCCTGCTACGGACGTTCTATGGACACGGCCTGGTATACGGTGCAATCAAAACCGCATAACGAAACGCGGGTCGTGCGCCACTTGGCCGGCCGGGACGTTCCGACGTTCCTGCCGTTCCTTGAGGTCGTCCAGCGTCGCACCGGCACATGCCGCACGTCTCTCGAACCTCTGTTCCCCGGATACCTGTTTGTCAGGCTTGGGCCGGTGGACCACCAGCCCGAGACATGGAGCACGGTCCGATGGAGTCCGGGTGTCCGCAGCATCCTCGGCGCCGCCGGACAGCCGGTGCCGGTCCCGGAAGACGCGATCGAAGCCATTCGGGATCGCATGGGCACTCTCGGCTTTGTCCGGCCGGGCAGGCGGTTTGAACCCGGCGATCGCGTGCGTTTTCGAACGGGTCCGATGGTTGGACTCGAAGCGATTCTGGACCGCCAGGCGTCCAAGGCCGGCAGGGTGCATGTGCTGTTGTCGCTACTGACGGGTGGAGTTCGGATCGAGACCGACGAACTAGATCTTGAGTCGGCTTGAGCTGCCGAAAACGAAGAACACGCGTGTGGCGACGGACGCGCTTGGTTGGGATTCAGGCGCAGTCAACGGCGGAGCCACAGGCGAGCGGCGGCCACCGACAGCCGGATACAAGGGAGTGACAGATTGGTGAACAAAACACAGCGGCGCGCCGGCGCACGGTCGCTCAGGGTGGGCGTGGCACTGTCCCTGATCGCGCTGCTGGTCGTGGTTTTCGCGATCCCGGGCAGCGACGCTTCAGCGGCGCCGAAGGAGTACGTCCTTGGGCCTGGCGACGCCGTTGATGTCGTCGTCTATGGGCAGGCTGATCTTTCCGAGATCGTTACCGTGAAGCCGGACGGCATGATCGCGCTGCCATTGGTTGGACAGGTGAAGGCGGCCGGCCGGACGACGGCACAGTTAGAACAAGACCTCGTCGCGGCGTATCGCAAGTACCTAAAGGCACCGACCGTTTCTGTGAAGGTCAACCAGTTCCGAACGAATCGGATCTACGTCCTCGGGCAGGTCTTCCACCCTGGTCAATACGAGCTCAAACCGAGCGCCGGCATCCTGGAGCTGTTGGCGGCCGCCGGCGGTCCCACCACGCGGGCCGACTTGGCCAAAGCGGTGTTGATTCGCGACAAAACCGATACGACACAACTTGACCTGGTCACCGCGATCAAGCAGAGCAAAGACCCCGCGGTCGCGCTGGAACCCGAGGATGTTGTCTACATCCCGGAAACGGACGCGCGCATCATCGTCCTTGGACAGGTGAACAAACCCGGCGCGTACGACCTGCTGGAGGGGCAGCGCGTCACCGATCTGATCGCGGGTGCCGGGGGGCCCACCGCCAAGGCCGCGCTGGCGCAGGCCTTCGTCGTCCGCGGTGAGCAGCAGATCCCCGTAGACCTGAAGAAGGCGCTCGCGGGTGATCCCGGCGCCGATATCGTGCTGCAGCCGCGCGACATGATGGTGGTGCCCGAATCACGCGAGCGTATCGCCGTGCTGGGCGCCGTGAACAAGCCGGGCCCGCAGGACTTCAAGCCGGACATGAAGCTGGTGGATGCCATTGCCCTTGCAGGCGGCCAAACCAACAACGCGGATCTCCGCAAGGTGCAGATCATTCGAATCGAGAACGGGCAGGGAAAGACGATAAACGTCGACTTCAACAAAGTGCTCCGGGCTCAGGATCCGTCGCAAAACGTTCAGTTGCAGAATGGGGATATTGTCTACGTGTCGCAAAAGGGGTTCACGTTGGCTCTGCTCGGCGGGATCGTGAACATTTACTACCTGCTGCGGACCGCGGCGGGGTTCTAGCCATGGACGGAGGAGGGAGATAACATGGAAGGCCGGTCGGAGCTCCGTCAGTATTACGAGATTCTGCGACGGCACGTCACGATCATTGCGCTCGTCGTCGCGCTCGCAATCGGCGGTGTGGGTCTGCAGCTCGCCATCCAGGGGCGGCAGTATCAGGCGGACGTGAGCGTGCTCGTGACGCCTCAGGCCTTCAATGGGGGTCTCGACACGAACCCGAACTTCGCCGCATTTCAGACGCAGTACCGCAATCTCGTGATGAACGATATTCTCTACCTCGCCAAGAGCAGCGAGGTGCTCAGGCGGGTGGGGCAGCGGGTTCCGCAAGTTAGTCCGGCTGCTCTGTACCGTGAGATCAAAGTCACGAACCTTCCCAACACCGACATCGTGGTCGTGAGCGCTCGGGATGGGGTGCGGGACCGCGCCGTCCTCATCGCCACGGCTACGACCCAGGAACTCGTAGCCTACTACGCGGAGTTGAACCAGGCCGCGGCGGCCGGCACGCGGCAGTTCATCGGGCAGCAGGTCGCCGTCACGAAGCAGAAGTTGGAAGCCGCGGAGGATAGTCTCCGGGCGTTCAAGACCCAGGCCAACATTGCGGGTCTCCCCGAGACGACCTCACGTATGATCCAGCGATCCTTTGAGCTGCAGGCGATGTACAACGCCGCCATGTTAGACGTGCGGGCCGCACAGATGCGCGCCGGTTCCCTGCAGCAGCGGCTCCGATCGGAGAGCGGCGGTCAGCTTGCGTCGGTCGAGATCGGCACCAACCCCGTGGTCGCCCAGCTGCGCGACCGTCTTATGGCCGCGGAGGCCGACCTCGCGAGTTTGCGTCAAGTGTACACCGACCAGCATCCCAAAGTGCAGCAGGCGCTCGGTAACGTCGCCGACCTGCGGGCTCGGCTGCGCCAGGAAGCGGCCCAAGCCGCCAGCGATCGGTCGATCGGCGTGAGCCCGATTCGGGAACAGCTTGTAGCGCAGCTGCTGAACGCTCAAGTCGACGGGGAAGTGGCACAGGCGCGGGCGGAAGCCATCACGCCCTTGCTGGGACAGCTTCAGTCGAGTATGAGCCAGCTGCCGACGAACGAATTGACGTTTGCACGGCTCCAGCGGGACGCAAAAGTGAACGAGGATCTGTATATGCGGCTGTCTGCGCTCTATCAGGACGCCAAGATTGCCGAGCAGAAGGCCGGCGTGTCCGGGCAGGCCGCGCTCGCCACCGTCGATCAGACTGACCCCAGCCCGGTGTCGTCGCAGTTCCCGCTCAAGGCGGGTCTCGGCGGATTGCTCGGACTGGTCATGGGCTGTGTGCTCGCGCTGCTGGTCGACAACTTGGACAATCGCGTCCGGACGCCCGGCGACGCCGAGGGCACCTTCGGCGTTCCTGTCCTTGCGTCCGTTCCCACGATGAACCCTCAAAACCATCGTGCACTCATGGGTGAGTCAGGCGGTGTGGCGGGCACAGTGGGGATGATCTTGCCGATTGTCATGCCGTTCGTGCTGCCGTTCCTCTTCGTCATGCTTGGAGGGCTTGCCGTCGGGCTGCTGGTCAGTAAAGCCGGCCCGGTGGTCGGATCTGTCGCGGGACAGGCCGGGATCGCCGTCACCCAGATGCTGCACCACCTGACAGCACTTCTTGGTTGAGATGTCGGCAGTGGAGCCAGTAGAGCCGCAGCATACGGACACCGCGGGGAGTCCCGGCACGCCACTCTTCACGGCGTACGGCGACAACTCGCCGTTTGCGGAGGCGTATCGGTCTCTTCGGGTAAGCCTCTTCAGCGGCAACGGCGCCTCGCCGCGGCTGCTTGGCATGACCGGAGCGGCGCCGCGGCACGGGAGCTCAACCACGGCCGCCAATTTCGGGCTGATTATGGGAGAAACCGGGACACAGGTCGTGCTCGTCGATGCGGATCTCTATAGGCCTTCGCTGCACCGGTTCTTCAATCTCCCAAACACTGTCGGCCTGTCTTCAGTCTTGGCGGGGGACGTACGTCTGTCCGATGCGCTGCAGCCTATTACACCGCCGTCGCGGCTGAAGCTTCTGGCAGGCGGCCCCGCAACGCAAAATCCAGCGGCGCTCATGCGGCCGGAGCGGATGAAGAGCATTTTCGATGAGCTGCGCAGCCAAGCCGAGCTTGTGGTGGTGGATCTTCCGTCAGTGAGCTCTGTAGCGTACACTTCGCAGTTGGCGACTATGCTCGATGGGATCGTTCTCGTGCTGCTGGCCGGCGCCGAACCGTCGGACGTGGACCGATTGGTGCGCCGGCGCTTGAAAGGCTCACAACTGGTCGGGATCGTCCTGAATCGGGTTCCGCTGCGGGGGAGCGACGCAACACCGTACCGGCATTATGCTGATCTGAAATAAGGGGAGCGAAAGGGGCTGCGCTGCCGTCGCGCGTTGAGCGAGCGCAGCCCCTTTCGTCGAATCTGCAATCGTTCGCAGCTGAGGAGACGGAGAGGCTAGCGTCATGCTGATTGTCCGTGCACCGGTGCGGATTAGCTTCGCGGGCGGCGGCACCGATTTGGAGAGTTACTATCGGCCGTTTGGCGGACTGGTCGTCAGCGCCGCGATCGACAAGTATTTCTACGTCTTTGTGACCGTCAATAAAGGCGAAAGTATCCAGATCATGTCGTCCGATTTCCGCACGTTTTACCGGCAGGATGCAGATCAGGAGATGTTGTGGGACGGTGACTTGGCGCTCCCTCGCGCCATCCTCAACTACTTCAACGTCCACGAGGGGCTCTCGATGTTCCTGGCGTCGCAGGTGCCGCCAGGCACCGGTCTCGGTTCTTCCAGCACCGTCGCGGTCGCCGTGATCAAGGCCCTCACGAGCCTGCAGGGTCTCGCGTTATCGAAGCAGGAGATCGCCGAGTTGGCCTGTTCGATCGAAATCGAGAAACTCGGCATGCCAATCGGCAAACAAGATCAGTATGCGGCGGCGTTTGGGGGCATCAACGGGATCGCCTTTGAACACGACGGTGTCTCGGTCCATCCTCTCAGGCTTTCGCCCGATGTCCTGGAGCGACTCGAGCGCAATGTGCTCCTATTCTATACCGGCGTGGCCCGGGATGCCGCGAAGGTACTCACCGAACAAAATCAGGCAACGCTCAACCGTTCCGCCGGGGTGATCGAGTCCTTGCACGCGATCAAGGGAATGGCGATGGAGGTCGGTCAGTGCTTTGAGCGGGGGGACCTCCGAAAGCTCGGTGAACTGCTGCACACATCGTGGGAGTACAAGAAAAAGCTCTCGGCCGGGATCACCAATGCGTGGATCGACGAGTGCTACGAGACGGCGCGCTGTCACGGGGCAATCGGCGGCAAGATAACCGGGGCCGGAGGTGGCGGCTTCCTCATGCTCTACTGCGAAGAGCGAGGAGCGCCCGCGGTGACCGAGGCTCTGGGCCGGCTCGGCCTCAAGCGAATGGACTTCTCCGTGGACTTCGATGGCGCGAAGATCCTGGTGAACAACGGCATTCCGTTTCAAATGCTGGGGCAGGGAAGGCGCGCCGGCGAGGTCGCCGTTGTGAACGGGTGATGCCCAGGGCCGATCGGCACGTCATGATCTTGGGGTTGATCGGGGTCGACGTGCTGGCGCTGACGATCGCCGGGGCTCTGACCTCAAAGCTTCTGCCGTTCGATATCCTGGCAGCGGGCCGGGGAGCGTCCCAGTTTCTGCTGGTGGCGGCGCTTCCGGTGGCCATCGGTTTGTTTGCAGCCAATCGCCTCTATGTCCTCGACGAGCTTCTGGAGGGGCCCATCGAGTACGGGCGGATCGTCTATGCCTGTACGCTCACGACGTTCGGGCTGAGCGTAATCGGGTTCTGGTGGCGTGATGTGGATGCGCTCGCCCCGTCGCGCCGGCTCGTGACGGCTCTCTGGTTTCTCTCGATTCTGGCCGCGGTGACGGGGCGGTTCATCGTGCGCCGCGTCGTGCGGGCGCTGCGCCGCCGAGGGTTGCTGACGACGCGCACGCTGATCGTCGGCCTCGGCGCCCAGGGGTTGTCGTTGTGCCGGCACTTTCGCGAGCTCCGGCACGCGGGGGTTGAGGTCGTCGGGTTCATCGACGACTTCCTCCCGGCAGGGACGCCCGTGGTCGACGGACTCAAGGTACTTGGCCCTCCGAGCGCTCTGCCGGCGGTCTTGCGTGAGACCGGCGCCGGCGACGTGATCGTGGTGCCGACGGCTATGGCCTGGGAGAGTTTCCACGACCTCATTCGTGATACCGCCACGTTGAATGGGCACACCGTGCGCCTCACGCCGGGATTCCGCGATATCCTGGCCGCGAACATAAAAGTGCATCATTTCGGATCGATGCCGTTGCTGACGATCGAGCGGGCGCGTATTACAGGGCTCGAGGCCGTCCTGAAACGGCTCGTGGACTACACGCTTGCCGCCGTGCTGCTGCTATTCAGCCTGCCGATCCTTGCTACCGTGGCGATAGTGCTTCGCGCCAAGGGAGTGCGGGTATTTTCTCGCGTCGCCACGATTGGACGTGGCGGGCGAACCTTTCAGGCCGTGGTGTTCAACGCATCGGACCCCGACAATGGCTTCCAGCGCGCAGCGGTGCGGCTCGGGCTCGACAAGGTCGTACAGCTCTGGAACGTGCTGTGCGGCCGGATGAGCATCGTCGGTCCTCGCCCCGTCCCTGTTCATCGGCGCCGTGAATATGAGCGCTGGGTGCCGAACCTGTTGACCGTCAAGCCGGGTGTCACCGGACCGTGGGCGCTGACCGGCGTCCGTCTCCCTTTGGACGACGAGATGCAGGCGACCCTGTTCTACATCCGCAACTACACCATTTGGCTGGATCTCGAAATTGTCGTTCGATCTATCCTCCGGGTGCTCCGCGGTCGCGCGGTCCCCGACCACACGAGTGAGCCGGTCCGCCGTGACGCCGTCACAGTACATCAGTAGCCTGCGCGAGGCGCTCGCCAAGGTGTCGGTTTCGGACCTTCGCGAGATCGAAGACGTGCTCTTCGACGCGTGGCGCCACGGGCGCACGATCTTCATCGCCGGGAACGGTGGCAGCTCGTCAACCGCCTCGCATTGGACCAACGACCTCAACAAGGGAGCGATTACCGCGGGGGGACGTCGATTTCGCGCGATGGCGCTCACCGACAACGTGCCGCTGATTACCGCGTGGGGCAATGACACCGCGTACGAGCGGATCTTCGTCGAGCAAATGACGAACTTCATCCAGCCTCACGATGTGTTCGTCGCCATCAGCGGCAGCGGAAACTCGCCCAATATCCTTGCGGCCGTGCAATGCGCGCGGAGCGCGGGCGCCGTCACGGTCGGCCTGACCGGCCGCGACGGTGGCCAACTGCGGGTCCTCGCCGACCACGCAGTGGTGGTCCCGGCACACTACATGGAGATCATCGAAGACGTCCATTTGGCGCTCTCGCACCTGCTCTGCACGGCGCTGCGGGCGAGGATTGCCGCACCGATGCCCGCGGGCGAGGCGATCCCCGTCACGCAAACGATGTCCCGACCGGAGGCGTGATCATGAAAGCCATCCCAGACCCTGTCATCAACAGCAGCGAGCCCGATTCGAGCTTGGGGCACATGCCGGACGGCCGGTGGGCGTTTGACGCCAACGTGACGCAGGTGTTCGACGATATGCTCCGGCGATCGATCCCGCAATACGATGTCATGCGCCAGGCCGTGTACGATGTCGGATGCAAGTTCATCAAGCGCGATACGGATATCGTCGATCTGGGGTGCGCCAGGGGCGAGGCGCTGGCCCCATTCGTCGACCGATTCGGCGCGCAGAACCGCTACCTGGGTGTCGAGGTGAGTGAGCCGATGCTCGCCGCGACACGGCAGCGCTACGCCGGCCTTATCAACACCGGTGTCATGCGGGTGCAAAACAGCGATCTCCGGTACACGTATCCGCTCGCCAAGGCGAGTCTCACCCTGTCCATCTTCACCGTCCAGTTCGTGCCGATCGAGTACCGGCCGCGGCTGCTCGCCGACGTGTTCGCGTCGACCGTTCCCGGCGGTGCGATTGTCCTGGCGGAAAAGATCATCGGATCCACCGGCGCTAACGATCGCCTCTTTGTCGATCTCTACTACGATATGAAGCGCCGCAACGGCTACAGCCAGGACGAAATAGACCGCAAGCGGTTCTCGCTGGAGGGCGTGCTCGTGCCCGTCACCGCGAAGTGGAACGAAGATCTCCTTCGTGAAGCGGGTTTTTCGCGGGTTGAGAATTTCTGGCGGTGGATGAATTTTGGCGCGTGGCTGGGCGTCAAGCCTGCGTGAGCGTTGCGTACCGGGCGTGAGCAACAGGAGCGCGACGGTCATCGAACAGCCTGGGTGGCAGCCCGCAGTCGCTTCAACAGGATCGCGGGCCGAAGAAGTACCCGCGATCCGGGTCGAGCCGTCGAAGGGGTGGGCTGCGCTCCAGCTCCGCGAGGCGTGGAAGTCTCGAGAGCTCTTGTATTTTCTCGTTTGGCGGGATGTCACAGTCCGCTACAAGCAGACGGTGTTTGGGGTGCTGTGGGCGGTTTTCCAGCCGTTGTTTGGGACAGTGGTCTTCACCCTGTTTTTCGGCCGGTTGGCCAAGATGCCCTCGGACGGCGTGCCGTACCCGTTGTTCGCTTATGCCGCATTGGTGCCGTGGACGTTTTTTGCCAACGGCTTGAACCAGATTTCCAACAGCCTCGTACGCGATGCCAATCTCATCACGAAAGTGTACGTACCGCGGCTTCTGATCCCGTTCGCGGCCGCCGTCGCTGGGTTGGTCGATTTTCTCGTGGCATTTGTTATTCTGCTCGGCATGATGGTCCTCTACCGAACGCCGCCGACGGCGAACATTATCTTCCTACCGTTCCTTGCCCTGCTGGCGCTGGCGACGTCGATCAGTGTGGGTCTCTGGTTGTCGGCGCTGAACGTGCAGTTCCGCGATGTGCGATACGTCCTGCCGTTCGTGGTGCAGGCATGGCTCTTCGCCACACCGATCGTATATCCGAGCAGTCTACTGCCGGCGCGGTGGCGCCTGGTGTACGGGCTGAATCCGATGGTCGGCGTAGTAGAAGGCTTTCGATGGGCCCTCTTGGGGACGCATACCCGTCCCGGCGGCATGATTATCGTTTCAGCGCTCACGGTAGTTGGCCTGTTGATCGGCGGGATGATCTACTTCCGGCGGACGGAAAGTAAGTTCGCCGACGTGGTCTAGGGAGGGCCGAAGGGTCCTGTGAGCGGTCGCGCAGTCCGGGTCGAAAATCTCTCGAAACAATACGTGCTGGGGCAGTGGCGGGCTCACGACACGCTCCGCGATCACCTGACTCGCACGTTCTCAGTGTTCTCGCGTGCGCCGCGCGAGCGGCAACAGCCGGAGACGATTTGGGCGCTTCGGGATGTGTCATTCGACGTCCAGCGCGGCGAAGTCGTTGGGATTATCGGAAACAACGGCGCGGGGAAGAGCACCCTTCTCAAAATTCTCTCCCGCATTACCGAGCCTACGGGCGGCTACGCGGAGATCCACGGGCGCGTGGGCTCTTTGCTGGAGGTTGGGGCTGGGTTTTTCCATGCGGAGCTCACGGGACGGGAAAATATCTATCTCAGCGGCGCGATCCTCGGAATGAAGAAGAGCGAGATAGACCGGAAGCGAGACGACATCATAGAGTTCGCCGGCATCGAGCGGTTCATCGACACGCCCGTGAAACGCTATTCCACCGGGATGAACATGCGACTAGCGTTTTCGGTTGCCGCGCATCTCGATCAAGAGATCCTGTTCGTCGACGAAGTGCTCGCGGTCGGCGATGCGGAATTCCAACGAAAGTGCCTCGGGCGGATGGGGGAGGTATCCCGCGCGGGACGAACGGTGCTGTTCGTGAGCCACAACATGGCTGCGATCACCCATCTGTGTCCGCGCACACTGTGGCTGAAAGGCGGCCGGGTACATGCCGATGGCGCGTCGACAGATGTCGTATCGGCATACTTATCGGCTGGCCAGGGCGCCGGATCAGCGTGGCGCAATCCTTCCTCCAATCGCCCCTCCATGGACGGCGCATTCCGGGTGGGGGCGGCGCGTGTGCTCGCTGAAGACAACCGTCCTGCGAGCGTCATGGAGTTCCGGCGACCGTTTAAATTCGAGATAGAGTATGAGATCCTGCGACCGTTGAAGGATGTCGCGGTTGTTGTGAGGGTGATTAATTCGATCGGCGAGCACCTCTGGACGTCGTGGGACACCGATCCGGATCGCTGGGATAGCGGCTTGGTGAGAATGCCGGGACGCTATGTCTCCGTGTGCAGAGTCCCGCCGCACTTCCTGAAGCCCGGACCGTACCGCGTCGACGTCGGTGCGCGCAGCGCGACGCCGCCGTACGAACTGCACGAAAGTGTTCTGGCGTTTGAAATATCCGAGGTCGGATACGCGCTCCATCCCGACCGCGTAGGCGTGATCGCCCCGTTACTCGGCTGGGACGTGACGCGTGTCGACGAGGCGCACGGTCGCCTCTCCGAGTCAAGTTCTGAGCCTATAAGTGTTGAGGCAGCCCGATGAAGATGCCGGCAACTCTCGCAAACCGCCCCACGGCCGACTGCAAGGGCCGCGGGGCCGCGATCAGCTGACGTTCGGATCGGGCGCATCGATGGCAGAGAGAGTCGTTGTGATCGAGCCGATGGGTGTCGGCGGGATCAGCCACTACACCTACTGCTTGTGTCAGGCACTACAAGCGGAGGGTCTAAACGTCTCGCTCATCACTACGGGCAACTATGAACTGATAGGGCAGCCGAGAGCGTTTCGGGTCTATCCGGTCCTTCGCGAATGGTTTCGACCCGATGATCCGTCCACCATATCTCGAGGTGTTCCACGTCCTTCCCCAATCGCAGTGGCGTGTCGCCGGCTGAGAGTCGCGCGCGAGATGTTCCAGGTCTTGTTCATTGTCTTGAGGGAGCGCGCATCTATCGTACATCTCCAGTGGCCGGTTGGCCCGCACGACTGGCTATACCTGGCGGCGCTCCGGTTGTTGAGACGCCGAATCGTTTATACGGCTCACGATGTGCTCCCTCATGAGCACACGTCGGATGACGCCGTCCGTCTTCAGCGCCTCGTGCGGTATGTCGACCGCGTGATTCTCCATTCACATGAGAATGGTAGAGCCTTTCGCCGCACGTTCGGCGATGCAGCGAGGTCCTTGTACATCGTGCCGCACGGGAACTATTTCTTCTTCCCAGGGGCGGTTAGGTCGGGGAACGGGGATGCGCGCACTGCCGTGGGCGTGCCGCGCGAATCGCGCATCATACTGTTCTTTGGCGCCATTCGGCCTTATAAGGGGTTAGGTGATCTGGTTGCGGCGTTTAGCTTGGTCCGCCAGCAGGTCCCGGCGGCACGGCTTCTGATTGCGGGATATCCTTTCGAAGATTTTGGCCCGTACCGCGAGGCGATCGCCGGCGAAGACCTCGAGGATTGCGTGACGACCCACTTGGGCTACCATCCCATGTCCGAGGTGGCGAAATTCTTCGAGGCCGCTGATGTAGCCGTTCTTCCGTATCGAACCGCATCGCAGAGCGGCATTGCACAGCTCGCGTTCGCGTTCGGCGTGCCTATTGTCGCAACTCGCACGGGCGGTCTTCCCGAAGTGATCGAAAACGGGCGTACTGGCCTGCTCGTCGATCCCGGCGATCAACGCGGATTGGCCGAGGCGATCACGCGGCTTCTCGAGGATCCATCGCTGTGCCGCGCGATGAGCGAGCGTGCGAAGCA
Organism: bacterium; assembly: GCA_035280345.1. Taxonomy (GTDB): domain Bacteria; phylum Sysuimicrobiota; class Sysuimicrobiia; order Sysuimicrobiales; family Segetimicrobiaceae; genus DASSJF01. The sequence continues at coordinate 18,509 of DATEGA010000252.1, forward strand.
ACGGGCCGCAACGCAGTATTCGTGGAGCCGCGTGGCCCGGCTGACACGAGCAATCTATGATGGCGACACGTCGGTCCAGGGGCCGGCCTCTTTGCAGCGCACTGGTACGGAGAGTGAAGTGCCATGATGGCCACAGATACGGCAACATGGCGCATCACCGGCAACGAAGCAACCGGCGTCCCCACGCTGGACCTGCTCTCGGGTCAAAACATTGTGTGTCTCGCTCACGAGCCGTGGCACGGGCCCTGGAAAACGTATCAGCAGATCATGTCCCTACTGGCAAAGAAGAATCGGGTATTGTACGTGGGTCCGCCAGCTTCGCTGCGCGAGGGCGTCACGGGCTTGGTGAGGCGTGCGCAACGTCGTCCCTTGCTTGAATGTGTTACTCCCACATTGTTCGTCTATCACGAACCACGGCTCTTGGGTCGCGCCAACAATCGCCGGCCGATCGCTCGACATCTGAACGGAATCACAGCGCGGCTCCGCTTGTCTCAGGCACGGTGGCTCGCACGCTGTTGCGGATTTGCGGCGCCGATCCTCTGGGTGTTTGACCCGATGATGTCGCGAGCAGTTGGCACGTTTGGCGAGAGGCTCGTCGTGTATCATGTTTTGGACAACTACGCTGAGTTCATCGATCCGAGAGCGACCGCGTTGCGCGCGGCGATGAGCAAAAACGAAGGATGGATGCTGAAGCGGGCCGACGTCGTGGTGGCGGTTTCGGACAGCCTGCGCCAGCGGTGTCTGGAGCATAACCCCAACTCGTTCCTCGTTCCCAACGGCGTCAACACGGAGATGTTCCGGGCCCGCGCGATGGCGAGAGTCGTTCCAGCGGATATGCGACACCTCGCGCGGCCGATCATTGGCTATGTCGGCGCGATCCAGCCAATTGTAGATTATTCGCTCTTGCACCGAATTTCGATGGAGCGTCCCGAATGGTCACTGGTCCTCGCCGGCCCACGCGACCTCGATGGGGCTGCGCAGGCGGCATTTGACACGCTGTGTTCGCGACCCAACGTGCACTATCTGGGGTGCAAGCAAGTTGGGGAGGTGCCGGTCTACATCAGCGCCTGTGATGTGTGTCTCATGCCCTATCACCCCAGGAAATCGACAGTGCCCGATAGTGATAGCATCAAACTTTACGAGTATTTAGCATGCGGGCGTCCGGTGGTATCGGTCGACGTCTCTTCGGCCGCGCGGTTCAGCCCACTCGTGCGGATTGCACGCGATGAGGAAGAATTCGTCAAAGGCGTCGAGGAGAGCCTCGCGGAAGGTTCGCGTTTCGTTGAAGCGAGGGAACTAGTCGCGAGCGAGCACAGTTGGCAGCAGCGTGTCGCCACGCTGAGTCAAATTCTAACGCCGCTGTTGGCTCCGGGAGCTTCGACGGACCGTTCTTCAGCGACATCAAGGATGGCGCGTCGATGAGTTCGGTCAACAGTCCATATCTTGCTGCCAAGACGCCGAAGGCCGCAATGAGGCGGTCCCGTCCAGTCCGCTGGCAGATGGCGGGGAAACGTCTACTTGACGTTCTCGTCGCAGCCGGTGTGTTGACAATTCTGTGCCCGTTTTTTCCAGTTATTGCGCTTGCGATAAAGCTGACGTCGCGCGGTCCGGTTCTCTATGTGTGGCCCGTCGTGGGTCAGTGGGGCCGTCCGCTAAAAGCGTACAAGTTCCGTACGATGGTTTCCGGCGCCGATGCAATGAAATCGGAACTGTTGGGTCACAACGAGTCGACCGGCCCCGTGTTCAAAATGAGGAAGGATCCTCGCGTGACGCCAATGGGCCGGATCCTCAGGAAGTTTAGTCTAGATGAGTTGCCGCAACTGTGGAATGTGTTGAAGGGTGACCTTAGTCTCGTCGGACCTAGGCCGGTGCTAGCGGACGAGTGGGCGAGATTTGACGAATGGCACCGCCGTAAGTTGGAAGTGAAGCCCGGTATGATATGTCTTTGGCACATTCACGGCCAGCCGCGAGATTTTGATGAGTGGGTGCGCATGGATATTGAGTACGTCGATAATTGGTCCTTATGGCTCGATATCAGGGTGCTCGCCAGGGGAGCCATTTACCTCGCGGCCGGGAAAAACTATTGACTCTTAAGGCGGCTAGAAAGCGGAGGACCGAATAGCGATGCGCGTGCTTGTGACTGGTGGTGCGGGATTCATCGGGTCACATACCGTCGATGCGCTGCTCCAAAAGGGGTATCAAGTGCGAATCCTTGACGCACTGCTGCCACCCGTACACAGTGGCGCCATTCCAAACTACATTCCGAGGGACGAAGTGGACATCGTGGTGGGGGATGTGAGCCAACGGTGCTCCTGGGAGAAGGCGCTGGAGGGAGTGGATGTCGTTTTCCATTTGGCCGCGCATCAGGGCTACTTACCAAATTTCTCGGCATTCTTCCAAACGAACACGATTTCGACGGCGCATCTCTACGAAGTTATTGTTGACAAACGACTGGACATTCGCAAAATTGTCATCGCCTCGTCCCAGGCCGTTTATGGTGAGGGCCGCTACTCGTGTGAGCAGCCGCATTCCGCTGATTCCCATCCGGTTCTAAGGGAAGAGAGCCAGTTACGCAGAGGACTCTGGGAAATCCTATGTCCCAAGTGTGGGACGCCCATGCTACCACAGTGGATCGACGAGACAATCGTTAATCCCCATAATCAGTACGCTGTGAGCAAGAATACGCAGGAACTGATCGGACTGACGCTGGGACGTAGATACGGTATTCCCACCGTTTGCCTTCGCTATTCGATCGTTCATGGTCCGCGTCAATCGTTTCGAAATGCCTATTCCGGCGTTCTGCGGATCTTCACACAGCGTGTGCTTAATGGGAAGCCTCCTGTTTGCTACGAAGACGGAAGACAGCTTCGCGATTACGTGTCGGTCCACGATGTCGTTCGGGCTAATTTGTTGGTGCTCGACGATCCTCGCGCTGATTTCGAAGCGTTCAACGTCGGAGGGAACTGCAGGGTTTCGGTACTTGATTATGCTCATCTAATCGCGCGGCGCGTTGGGAAGTGCATTGAACCATCGGTCCCCGGAACATACCGGTTTGGTGACGTGCGCCACATACTATCCGATGTTGCAAAGCTTAGTGCCCTGGGTTGGCACCCTCAGGTTTCTCTCGAAAGCATCGTCGACGAATACACTGCCTGGGCAACGGAGCAACCCGATTTTCGAGATTACTATGAAGAGGCCGAGGCGCGGATGGCGGCTGTTGGAACGATCCGCAAGGCAGTCTCTTTTCAAAGTCGTATGGAGCCGAAAAGTGCTGATTCGACGGATGATATGATATCCGTTGCGGCGCTGCCGTGAGCACTGGAGAGCTTTCGAGATCCCAACGTCCGAGCGGGCTGCTCCTATTAGTGCCGGCCGTATGTGTGGTGGCACTTGGTTGGCTAGTTGCGGCCGCACCGCCCGTTTGGGCTTTTGCCGCCATTGCGGGGGTATTGTTTCTGATAGTCTTCTTGCAGCGGCCAGACGTTGGCCTACTCGTTGCGTTGGTCGTCCGGTCGTTCACCGATCTCAGTATTAGCCACATTCGAGCATCAGCGCCCGGCGAAGTGTACTCTTCCCCACTTAACATCGGGTTGATTCTCATCGTGATCGTCGCGGGCGGTATCTTCCTGTTGAGTCGCGGTACGCCGCTCTTTCGGCTTCCTGGAGGAACGTCTTACGTAGTTTTGGCACTGATCGGACTTGTCGGTTTCGTCCGCGCCGTTGAGGTTGCCCACACTGAGGGCTTTCTGTACGGAATGGAACACTGGCTGCGTATCGTGAGCGTTTTGATAGTGTACGCCCTGGCGGCAGAGGTTTTTAACAGTGCGCAGCATGTGCCGGCGGTAATCAAGGCTCTGGCAATGGCATTCCTGATTCCTGCCCTCTTCGGCTTCTACCAGATCGCGAGTGCCCATGGGGGTTTAGGTAGAGAAGTACAACCTATTACCGGGACATTCGCGGTTCAAGGCAACTTCGCTGTTTTTCTTGTATTCATGCTGGGCGTATTCTTGTGCTACGGTCTGGCTCACTCCGGCTTGCGCCGCGCCTGGGCATTGGGTATTGTCGGGGCCTCTGTGGTGTTATTGGTCGCGACTTATGCTCGTACCGCGTGGGTCGGAGTCATGATTTTCTTGCTTGTAATTGGAGTACTAAAAAAGCGTGTCTTTCTGGTGCTGGCGCCCCTCGTGGCAGTCATCGCGGTCATTGCCCTGCCGTCCGTGTCCTCTCGTCTCGAAGGCTCATTCAGTTCCTCCGAAGGAAGCTTCGCAGATCGACTAGGCATTTGGCGAACCACGGGCCCGGCATGGCTGGAGTACACCAGCGATTCGGCGGGTCCGGTCTCGACTGCAGTGAATCGCCTTATTGGCACCGGCCCAGGGTCGAGCCAGTTTCTTGTTTCCTCCGCCTACGGTATGGTGAATGCCGAGCACAATGATTTTCTTACGGCACTGTTTGAGTACGGCATCATCGGGTTGACCGCTTATCTGGCTTTGTATCTCGCCATTTGGTCTTCTGCGTATCGGACGTGGCGGCGGTGCACCGATGAGGAGACCGCTTCGTTGCCTCTGGCATTCCTTGCCCTTATTCCGAGTTTCATGGTCATGAGCCTCACGGATGTTGTGTTTGGCCAGACTCAGAACCAGATCTATTTCTGGACGTTGGCTGGCTTGACCGTGGCCATAAGTCGGCGAATCCGTGACGGCGAACGGACTTCACCGAAGGGCCTCGACGTCGGCCCGACACGGGCGCACACGGATCTAGCTGGAATCTATCCCTCCCGGATCTCATCTCGCGCGGGCGCTGGCTGACCGCGTCCGGAGCCGGTTTCTTAGTGCCCGAACATCAGATGACTAAACGGGTCAATATCTTGGGTATCGGGATAGATCCCCTCGGAATGGGCGGGGCCATCGCCAAGTTTGAGCAACTTATCAACGCTCGTCGACCGGCTCTCGCTTGCAGTCTCAATGTTCACCTGTGCATGCTTGCAACCCGCGATACCGAGTTAGCCATCGTTTACCGGGATGCAGACGTCGTCCTGGTCGATGGGACGCCGATGATGTGGGCCGCCACTTTTCTTGGTACGCCGCTGCCCGGTCGGGTGTCGGGTTCGGACTTGGTTCCAAACTTCTGCCGTGTCGCCGCTAGAGAGGGGTTTCGGATCTTTCTGCTCGGGGGACCACCCGGCGTCGCGGAGCGCGCGGGAAGTCTGCTAGCGACGCGCAACCCTGGCTTGAACGTAGTGGGCGCGTGTGCTCCTCCGATGGGGTTCGAACGGATCGAATCAGAGAATGCCCGTGTAGTGGATCAAATCCGGCAGGCAAATCCTGACGTGCTTTTTGCGGCGCTGGGTCCGGGCAAACAGGAGAAGTGGCTCTCTAGGTATCGCCATGATTTAGGCGTTCCTGTGTCCATGGGGATTGGATCGGCGTTCGACTATCTCGCCGGGCGTTTCAACAGGGCGCCGGTATGGATGCAACGGGCCGGCCTGGAATGGACATGCCGGCTGGCACAGGAGCCGAGGCGATTGTGGCATCGGTATCTAATCGAAGATCCCCCATTCTTTTTTTATCTGATAAAGCAGCGCTTCTACAATGCGCTAACCCGTAACGGAGAATCGCCTCCATGAACCAAACGTACACCTTTCTCAACCGGAGTCATAGAGGCGGTTCTAACAAGAACGGTGACAGAGTATCACGCGTACTGATGGTTACGGGCCAAAGCGGCGGTGGTATCTGGCACTATGCATGTGCCTTGTCAAAGGCCCTGACCGATGAGGGTGTAGACGTGGCCTTGGCTGCACCGTATCCATTCGAGTCGGATGTCGTTGATGGTCTGCCCGTGTGGCCACTTGGGAGCCAAAACTCGGACGGGACAAGGTCGCCATCTCTTCGCTGGCACCGTGCTGCGGGTCACCTCCAGAAGCTACGGCAGCTCAGGCAGCTGCTGCTTGATTTCCACCCAGACATAGTGCACTTTCATGATCGCTTTGGCCTCTTTGACTTTCTCTATCTTGACCTCCTGAAAAGGCTGGGCCCGCGCATCGTTTATACCGCGCACGATGTCAGATCGTTGTTCGGGAAGACTACCTGGTTCGACCGCGCGCGCTATCGTGCAGCCGATGCGATATTCGTGCATTCGTCTAACGGCGTGGCCGATCTTCTGGAGGGCGGCATCGACCAGTCGAGGATCGTACGTGTCCCACACGCAAATTACTATCATTTGCGCGATCGTTCCGCGACTCAATGCCGCCGCGACTATCCCGACCTTGGGATCCCATCTGGTGCGCGTCCAATTTTATTCTTCGGCTCGATCGCGCCGTACAAAGGTCTGTCGCTCCTTATCGAGGCGTTCTCGCTGCTGCTGAGAGACGATCCGAGCGTGTACCTGGTTATCGCCGGGAGGCCGAAGGACGACTTCGAGGTCTATAACCGGCAAATTCACAGGTTGAAGTTGGAGGAACATGTCGTCGCCGACCTGCGGTACATTCCTTTTGAGGAGTTTGGGAGATTTTTCCTGGCGGCTAATGTGGTTGTTCTGCCGTATCAACGAATCTATCAGAGTGGGATACTTCAACTTGCTTATGCCTTCGGCAGGCCGGTGGTTGTGACAAATGTAGGAGGACTTGGCGAGATGGTCGCTGAGGACCGTACCGGTCTCGTGGCTGAGACGAACGACACCGTAGGCTTAGCATCGGCGATTCGCCACCTGCTCACCGAGCACGCAAATGCGGAAGAGATGGGGAATCGCGCCCGACGACTCGCCACGACAAAGTATTCGTGGGCGGCGGTGGCGCGAAAGGTTGCAGAGATATATCAGGCGCTTCAGGCTGAGCGGCGACACGCGTCATGTTAGTCGACGATCCGGTTAAGGTCCGCCCGGTCCAATTGCGATGATGCGACAGGGTACATCACGAACAGTCCTGATGATCGATTACTATTTCCCTCCTCTGGGGAGTGCAGGCGCACGGACGCTCGGGTACGTCCGGTATCTCAAGCAGTTTGGGTGGGAGCCGATTGTTCTTACGGTGCGCTCCGGGCAAGCAACTTTCCAGGACACCACGCTCCTGAAGAGCATTCCAGAGTCGATAGACGTGCAGAGGACTTATTCATTCGAGCCACTTAAAGTCGCCAAGAAACTGTTCACGCGAGCGTATCCAGAGAACCGTCGGTACGCCGGCAACGCCCGCTCTTCCTCGAGCGTGGTTGAGCGCGGCATCCGGCGAGTACGCAGACTCGAACACTGGCTTTTCTTCCCGGATCGTAACGTCGGTTGGGCCCCGTTCGCAATCGGACGGGCGCTCCACATTCACCGTGCACAACCCATCGACATCGTCTACTCTACTTCGACAGCAGTCACCAGTCATCTGGTGGCGCATGTCGTTAAGACGATCCTGGCAAAACCATGGGTCGCAGATTTTCAGGATGCGTGGGCCGATCATCCGGTAACGGCAGCGATATCGTTCCCAACGCCGCTCCATGCGTACCTAGCGCGCAGTCTCGAGGCCAACATCGTCGGGAGTGCAGATCACGTTGTCGTGACGGCGGACCCGCTCAAGGCGGCGTTCCAACGACGAAGGCAGAGGCGCCGGTCCGAAGACATCAGCGTCATACCGATGGGGTATGAACCGGCGGTATTTGATCGCATTCGGCCCACCCCTCGGGCCAAATTCACAATCACGCACTTCGGTAGTTTCTACGCCTCGAGGTCGCCGGGCCCGTTTCTCGAGGCTCTCGGTAAGTGCGTGCTTCAGCATCCCGAGCTATCTGCCGAGCTTGAGGTCTTGTTTTTGGGCAGTTTCGATGCGGGGATTCACGCCGTCGCGCGGAGGGTCGTCGATAGGTGGAAGCTAGGCGACATAGTGCGGTTCATGGGGCCAGTTTCCTACGAGGACGGTGTGGGTCTCTTGGTCAGTTCTCACGTCCTGCTCATCGTCGGCGACGCTGGGGACTGGCACCGCACCGCGATTCCCACGAAATTGTACGACTACTTGGCTGCGAGGAGGCCTATTTTGGCGCTTCTGCCAGAGGGTCCGGCCGCTGGAATCGTCCGCGCGTTGGGTGCGGGTACCGTCATTTCTCCTGATCGGATAGATCTAATTCAGGAGGCGATCTGGCATCTGTATCAGGCTAGTGTTGGCGGCTCCTTGACGTTTTCAACAGATACGAACATGATTTCAAAGTACGGATGGCATGCACTTGCCGGGCAACTTGCGTCAGTTTTTGATCGTACCCTGTTGGCTTGTTCTCGGCCGCAGTTCGGCAGCGATCGAGCCTGAGCAATCCGACAAGGTGCTACGGAGGCGGATCGATGATTACAGCGGCACCCGTATCGTTTGACGAACGCACATATTGCGATGAATCCAACTGCTTCGGGCAACGAGATCGTCCATAACACTGCGGATGTTATCGTCTTCGTACCACGCGACGATCGACGATCTACACTCGCCCGGCTCCGACGGCAGCGTGTGGCAGGCGTCCGAACCTACTACGCTTCGGATCGCCGTCGTGTACGCGAGCAACTATGGTGAAACATCACCCGGTGGTATCACGATCGGTGTGTGGCGAATTGTCCTCGGTCTCCGCGAAGACATTCGCACTCTTTTGGTCTGCGTCGCCGACAAAGGGGAACTTATTACACTTCGCAATCGCTTCGGCGACAGAAACATTACGGTATTGCCTGTGCTTCCAGCATCGCGACGTGCCCGCCGCGTACCGCTGAATATCGTCTTTACCATCGCGCTTATTCTAAAACGGCGAAGGATTCTGCGGGAGTCCGACGTCATTCACGCGCATAGAATGGAGTCTGCTCTCCCTTTTGTCGTCCGCAAGTCAAAGCCGGTTGTCCTCACCGTACACGGCTCGTCAAGGGATCATTCATTCTGCAGAACCGGGATGTTGCGGTGGCGGCTTATTCGGCGGGCTTATGATATTGTCGAGGGGTTTGTTTTTTCGAGGGTAGACCAGGTCACGCTGGTGAGCCGGGAGGCATTTGAATACTATACGAATCGCTATTCGAGGTTACGGGCCAAGTTCGCGTTGATCCCGCCCGTTCTCGATCCCACAGCATTTGACACCGTTGATCGCAGCGCCGCGAGGTCATATTTCGGACTTCGCGACGACGACCTGGCGGTGGTTTTTGTCGGGCGACTTAGCGAGCAGAAACGTGTCGATCTGGTGATCGCAGCGAGTGCGAGATTGGCTAAACAACGGGCGTCGACGCACCTCTTCATAGCCGGCGTGGGACCCGAGGAAGGTCGGCTCCGTCTCCAGGCTGTTGAGTGTGGGCTTAAGAATGTCCGATTCCTTGGATTGCTATCTCCGACTGAAGTCCGAAGGTTGTTGTGTTGCGCGGACGCTGTGGCGCTCCCGTCGCTTTGGGAAGGGCTTCCGATGGTCGTTTTGGAGGCACTGGCCTGTGGTATTCCCGTCGCGGCCTCGAATGTGGGCGGAATACGTGAAGTGCTGACCGGTGAACTGGAAGAGTTCATTCTGTCTTCGGACGACCCCGAGGAACTTAAGAGCAAAATCGTGGCTGCCGCGAGCAGACGCGAGGCGGTCCGAGATCTCTGTATTGCGACGGCCCGACGATACGCTGCCTCTCGAATCCTAGCGCAACTTGAACATATCTACGACCATTTGGCGCACCCGACCGCTTGAGAACGATGCCGGGCGGACACTTCAAACATTGACCGCTAGCGAGCAGCGTGGCGCGAACGTCCTGACTTTCTCATCCAACATACGATCGTGCGAATAGGCATCGATTGCACGGTTGTTGGCAGGCCTCAGACCGGGTTCGAGGCCTACACGCTGTCGCTCGTGACCTCGTTGCTTCAACTCGACAGCGATATCGACTTTGTGTTATTCACGCCCAAATCGATCCCACGAGCGCTAGCCGACTTGAGCCACCGGGCGTCGATCGTCAGCGGTCCGTTTGATACGGGCGTCCTCGCCAGCCAGGCATGGTTGGGACCGGCAGTTGCGCTATCTCATCTTGATCTGATGCACTATCCGGCCTTTCCTCCATTGTTGCCGTCCTCCGGATTCGTCTTGACGCTGCACGATGCGACTCCGTGGGCGTTCAGGCAAACGATGCCCCGCGGGGCGAATCTTTATTTCCGTACAACAGTGCGTCTTTGGGGGAAGCGGTCCCGAGTCATTATCACGCCGTCTGAAGCTTCCAAGACACAGATCGTTCGGCATGTGGGCGTACCTGCCGGTCGGATTCGAGTGATCAAACTAGGAGTTCGAAATTTTTCGCAAGGAACGAGTGTGGCCGGTGATGAACGGGGACTCCGTCGATTCAGTCTGGCTCCCGGCTACATTTTGTTCGTCGGCACGGTGGAGCCTAGGAAAAATCTGGCGCTCGTCATTCGCGCGCTTGCTCTGCTTCGAGCAAATGGTGTTCGCCGTCAGTTCGTGGTCGCGGGGCGACTCGCCTGGGGCACGGTGGAGCTGAATAAGCTCCTCGATGAGGAACAGCTGCGCGATGCCGTCGTGTTTACAGATCATGTCTCTGATGGAGAGCTTGCGACCTTCTATAGACAGGCAGCCTTTCTCGTTCAGCCGAGCATTCACGAGGGCTTCGGCCTTCCTGTCGTGGAAGCTATGGCGCTGGGGTGTCCCGTACTCGCTTCCGATATTCCAGCACATCGCGAAGTGCTCGGTGATGCCGGAGTGTACTTTTCTACGAAGGATGCTTCGGCACTGGCGAAGGCAATGGCGCGGTTGCTGGCGGACGACCCGGCTAGAGGGGCAATGAGGCTGCGGGCGCTCGTGCGCTCTGAGGAGTTTACCTGGGTAGAGACCGCTCGGCACACCCTCGCTGCCTACCGTGACGCCATTGCTCAACGGGTCCGCGGGCGCGGGGCTACTTCGCGGCGATCTGACATCGGATCCAACTAGTTTGGAACCTCCCGCTACCAAGAGATAGACTCTGCAAACAGCAGGAAGCCAGCGGTGGATCTCAGGGAAACTTAGTACGAAGGGCATTGCCGTTGAAAACGGCCTTGAGCATGACTTGACGTTGTTGTTCGCCTACTCGGTCTACCCTTGTTGCGAATCCAGCTCTCTCGAGGCGTGACTGAACCCCTCTCAAAGACGCCTCGGAGTGGTGCCACTCCACCGCTATGGCCCGGATGCGTCGCAGCAGATCAATTGGACTCTCGAGGAGAAAATTCAATTCTTCACCCTCGATGTCCATCTTTAGAAAGTCACAAATGTCTACGCCGGTGAGGGAAAAGACTTTGGCGAGGTCTGCACATTCAACTTTCTCAAACCGGTCAACGCTGCGGTCAAGCGCATACCCGCCTGAGTGCGCTGCCAGGGATAGTCGGCGCGGCCCTGGCAAAGTAGAAATTGCCATGCGATAGGCTCGTGCCGGTACCTGGTTTGCAACCAGATTCTGCTCTAACATCGCGAAATTTGCTGTTGAGGGCTCAAAGCAGCTGATGGAGGCGGCCGGTGCGCGGGCCCCGATGTAAAGGGCAAAGACCCCCATATTGGCGCCAAAGTCAAATACGTGGCGGCAAGACCTGAAATGGACTCCCGGGATATCGTAGACTCTGTGGAGGTAGATTTCGTTCAGCGTTGTCCGCACGGAGGCCCTTAGTACAACTGTCTGCTTGTTCCGCAGACGAAACCTGAGGAGTGTCTCGCCTGTATCACGCACAAAGTGCGCTCTCATATAGCGCAACCAATCTCGATTGTATCGGACAGTTCCGCAAGTCGTTGCTATTATTCGTGGGACCATTGTCAAGGCCATCTGGAACACCGGCGCATAATTGTGTCCCCCGTCTCTTCCAGTGCTTTCTGGTCCTTTCCCCCCAATATCAGCACACATCCTTAACGCCCGTCGCGCGCGAGTAGATGCTTCGTCCGTTATTCTAATAGACTGCTGGGCGCCCTTGCGACGTCAATATCGGTACTAGGTGGTGATACCAGCGTGCTTTTTCATGACGAGGTCGTCGAGGAACGGATTAGCCAGCTCCCGGACGATTCACCAGGGATAAGCCGGTAGGTCAACCAGGGAAGGACGTGGACCACCCGGTTTCACTTGCGTCATATAGGCTCGACATGGTGGCACCGTTCACCCACGCGGTGATCGGCGCGGATCGCGACTTCAACTTGCTCCTATAGGTGGCGGTTGTTTGGCAAAGGCCGAAACGCTCGGAAGGATCTACCCTCCCCGAGGTCTGCCCGGGCCGACACAACAACGCAAGGCCGTTTGGACGGCACCTTTCACATCCTAGCCGTTTTCAGGCCGCGGGCAAGCCGCCGCAATGGAAGTCAAACTGATCGCGGTCGCTCAGTTAGAACAACCCTTGAGTGATCCATGCCCAAATGCTGCGCGGGAACCGAGGAATATAATAGGACGACCTCCCATTTCCACCACCCCACGTTGAGCCAAACATTGGCGCCAGCGGCGCTAGTAAGGTGCCGTCTCCGCCGTCGAGTTTATAACCACCCTGCGGAGCGCCACCATTGTGGTTGCTGTTTGTAATGACTTGGAGTTGGCGGGCAATGATAGTGAGATCGTTACTAAACGCGCTACTGGTAGGTAACTCGTTCCGCGCAGTATAGTCCATATACAGCACTATACCGTTAGCGTTGCCAACATCTCGGACATATCCACCGTACCACTGAAATGCCTTCGCAATATTCATGCCTTGAGATGTTTGGAGTCCGAGACTGCCCAAGTTGACTGACGCGGGAATGGCAAGGAGGGAACCCATCGTAAAGTTTCCTCCGGACCCACGATTCACGGTGCTGGTGCTCGAATCAGGCCAGACGAAGCCGGGGGAGAGGTAAAGAGAGTTCGTCGCCATCGCTAGTGCATGACGAATGCCCGCCGCGAGTTCTCCTGACCGAATCAGGCCCCCGAGGTGTGGCATCCCTCCTTCCGTCGTCACGCCGTCAGGATTGAGTGTGCTTCCGGAGACGTTGTTCGGGGCTTTGGGGGCGGGCGTGGCTTCGACGCCGGAATTTACCCAAATTGATGGAGCCGTCTGCCCGATTCCCGGTCCCTTAAGATCGTAGTTGTCGGCCCCTGCATAGGCATTGTATGTGCTTCCACTATAAGACGAGACATGGAAATCCATGCTCGTTAGGTGGTCCGGGGTGACGACACTCATCGCCGCGTCCGAGTCCGGCGATGGTACGGCCCCAGAAGGGATGTTCCGGGGAAACACATTAGTCCCATAGTAGTTCGTTGGACCTCCCACGGAGGTTCGGTCGCCCCGAATGATTGAACCCAGAGGATCGCTGGTCTGCGCAACGTAGACCGGGAATGTCCACGCGCCCGCGTTGATGTTGATGCTCCCAAAGCCGGTCCCGCCGTCGCCTCGCAGAACGGTCGCGTACCTCGCGTTAGAGCCTATAGGGTAGTTCCAGGGTGAGTATGTGGAGAAGGGCCAGTACCCGGGATCGCGCGACGTTGTCGTTGCAGTACTGGTCGGGGCAGCTGCAGTGTTTGTCGTTACCGCCACCGTAGCGGGGGATGAGACACTTGCCACAGAGTTTTGCGCGGTGAGGGTGTAGGTGGTCGTCGCCTGAGGAAGTACAGTCAGTGTGCCACTTGCCGGAACGCTTGTGCCATTGAGCGTGACGGTAGTCGCGTTTGAAGTTGTCCAGGATAGTGTGCTCGACTGGCCGGACAAGATGGCCGTAGGGGATGCTGAGAGGGCTGCCGTCGGCACCAGCGTCGTTGCGGTGTTGGTGGTAGTTGTTGTCGTGCTTGTAGGGATTGTGGTCGAGGGCGCGGACACCGCCACGTTGGCAGACACAACGACTGTTCCGTTGTCGTTGGCAGCCGTAAGAACATAGCTCGTGGTTTGTGCCGGCTTAACCTGTCGCGAACCCTGCTTCGAGACCGATACGCCGTTGAGAGTAACTGAGTTCGCGCGCCAGGTGGTCCAGTAAAGCGTCGACGTTCCTCCCTGGCTGATGCTTCCCGGGGAAGCTGAAACACGCGCATATGGCAAAGGATGCTGGACGTCATCGGCCTGGGCGTCCCGGAAGCGCGACGGCCCTGGCGACAGAAACAGCATGACAAAGGCGAGTATAAGACCGATCGCTCGCGTTCGCGGGAACCATCTCCGCCGCCGCTTGGACGAAAGGGCGGGGGTGATGTGGTCAACAAAAGGCCGACACATTCGCGCCTCCCCTGAGCGATCGATAACTGAGCTTATCCGGGTGAACGATTGATGCCCAATAGCGGCTGTCCTTAGCCTGAAGCCGCGGGGTCTGCGGCGTGACAGCGCGTGGATCTTCTGAATGTTTTCCCCGGTGACACCTCATGCGGATTGTTCGGTCCGAGGTCTATCTGAGCGACCGTTCCGCTGACAACCGTTCCGCTAACGACCGGCCCGCGAGTCCAGGAGATTGATCACGGCGAGAACGGGCTGCGACGACATCCCACTTCGGAGACAGACCCCGAGGCCCTGGTAAAGAAGAGAGGTGTGTCAGGAATTCGTACCGAAGCGCAGTCAATACGAAACCGGCCCTCTGCACGGTGTCCGAGTGGAAGTTATGAAGAGTGACGAAGCGACAAAGGGCGTCTATCCGGTAGCCGTTCGGACGCTACGAAATGCATGCCGCACCGTAGTGCCAAAGCGTCTGCGGTACGAGCTCAAATGGCACCGCAGCTATGTGGCCATCCGTCCACCCAAGACGAAGACCTCTCCCTGGCAGGGCACAGCGGACGCAGACTGCGCAATCATCATGGGATTGCGGAAGCGCGGTGTCAACATGATTGACTACACGATAGACGTTACCCACTACAAGGAGTGGGCGAGGCGGGCCGGATATCAACAGTTCCCCGGCTACTACGAAGGTGGACGAGGGCCAAACGCCGTTGAGAAAACACTGGAACACTATTTGGCCGCGACTTTCCTAGACCTTAGGGAAAGTGACATCTACATTGATATAGCCAATGACAATTCGCCCGCTCCTGACATCTATCGCATGCTGTACGGCTGCACGGTCTACAGGCAAGATCTCGAGTTTCCGGCCGGCGTTGCCGGCAACGTTATTGGTGGTGACGCTTCGAGTCTGCCTCTGAAAGACGGTTTTGCAACGAAGATGGCATTGCACTGTTCGTTTGAGCACTTCGAGCACGATTCTGACATGAGATTTATCAAGGAGGCCAGTCGGGTCCTTGAGTTCGGCGGTAAACTCTGTATCGTGCCTCTCTATCTGAGCGGCCGGTATGTGATTATGACGGACCCGGGTGTGTTGCCATGGCAGGGCATAAGGTTCGACCGTGACGCAACGGTATACTGCCGAAGGGATTATCATGTACGTCACAGTCGCCTCTACGACGTTCCTCACTTCGTCTCGAGAGTGTGCGACAACCTGGATGGCCTAAGTTTGATCATTTACGTCATTCGCAATGAAAAGGACGTTGATCCAACGTGTTACGCGAAGTTTGCCGCAGTGTTCGAGAAGCGCTGACTTCCCCGAAAATGCGGTGAAACTCCCTCCAAACCGTTGAAGGCACTGAGCCCCAACACCGTGTTTCAATTGTTCGTTGGGCGTTGGGGAGGGTTCGAACGAATCGAGACCTCGGGCTCCGCCGATAGAAAGATTTGTCCGAACGGACGGGAGGGAGGCGGCGAGAAGGACTTGAACCGCAATCCGATTGAGCTGTCGATTTTGAGCGGAGGTACGACGCGCATCCCCGCCCTTACTGTCTGGGCGACCCGCTCGTGGGGACCGAGGCAACAACACACTTCGGACTTTTTGGGTAGAGGGTGAGTTAGCAAACGATGGCTACCGTTCGGCAGAGGGGAAGCGCTTCGGTTACGGCGCAGATTCCGCTGGTGGACCTAAAGGCCCAGTATCGCAGCATCAGGCCCGAGATCGATGCCGCGATCCAGCGGGTCGTGGGTGATGCGAGGTTCATTCTTGGCGGGGAAGTGGATGCGTTTGAAGAGATGTTCGCGCGTTATGTCGGCGCGAAAGGCGCCGTCGGGTTGGCCTCGGGCACCGCGGCTTTGCACCTAGCGTTCATAGCCTGCGGCGTGCGGCCCGGCGACGAAATTATCACGTCAGCCCACACGTTCATCGCGGCCGCGGAAGCCATTTCGCACGCCGGCGCCCGCCCTGTGTTCGTGGATATCGACCCTCGTACGTATACGATGGATCCTCAGCAGGTTGAAGAAGCCATCACACCCCGTACGAAGGCAATTGTTCCGGTCCACCTGTATGGGCAACCGGCAGAGATGGACCCTCTCGTGCAGATCGCGCGGGCCCGCGGCGTGTTCCTGATCGAGGACGCCGCTCAGGCTCACGGGGCGGAATACCGCGGTCGACGATGCGGTGGCATCGGGCACTTGGCGTGTTTCAGTTTCTATCCGGGGAAGAATCTCGGTGCCTACGGCGACGCCGGTGCCGTGACCGGCAATGACGAGACGCTGCTGAACAGAGTGCGAAAGTTGCGGGATCACGGTCGCGTGGACAAGTACGAGCATGACGAGATAGGGTACGGCGAGCGGATGGATGCACTTCAGGGTGCCGTACTGGCGGCCAAACTACCGCGATTGGACGCCTGGACAGAAGCACGGCGGGCCCACGCGGGCCTCTACAACACGCTGCTCGCCGAATCCGCGGCGGTGATGCCCTTCGAGTCCCCCGACGCGCGTCACGTGTATCACTTGTACGTGATCCGGGTGCGCAACCGCGACGCCGTTTTGGCCGAGCTCCGACGCAGAGGCATCGGCGCAGGAATCCACTATCCGATCCCGGTGCACCGACAGCCCGCCTACATGAAGCTTGGATACGATACCGTGTCTCTCCCGAATACCGAAAACGCGGCGAGCGAGGTTCTGTCGCTGCCGATGTATCCGGAACTTGTTCCCGACCAAATCTCGTTCGTCGCGCAGGCCGTAAAGGAACTGGCCGCGCGGTGATCAACGTCGCCGTGGTGGGACTGGGATATTGGGGACCAAATCTGGTCCGGAACCTCGCGTCTCTCGGCGAGGTGAACATCTCGGCTCTGTGCGACATGTACGCCGCCCGTGCGGAGACCGTTGCGGCGCGCTATTGTCCTCGGGCCACGATCGTCAAGGATCATGCGGATCTCTTGGATCACAAAGAGATTGACGCGGTCATCGTGGCGACACCGATTCAAACGCATTATGCGGTCGCCAGTGCGTTTCTCGGTGCCGGCAAGCACGTATTTGTCGAGAAGCCCCTGGCGCGCACGGGGTCGGAGTGCCGTACGCTCATCAATTTGGCCGAGCGATATCGTCGCGTGCTCATGGTGGACCATGTGTTCGAGTACAGCGCCGCCGTTCAACGGATAAAAGCCTACCTCGATCAGCGGGAACTGGGCAAGCTCTTGCACGTCTATTCGCAGCGCCTCAACCTCGGCCGGATTCAGACCGAAACCAGCGCATTGTGGAGTTTTGGCCCCCATGATCTCTCCATCCTGAACTACTGGTTGGGGCACGAGCCGCTGGCGATTGCAGCACGTGGATTCGCATATATCACCACCGGCGCCGAGGATGTGGTGTTTCTCTCGCTCGAATACCCCGGCGGGATCAACGCGCATCTCCATCTCGGCTGGCTCGACCCGCGAAAGGTCCGTCTGATGACACTGGTAGGGACCAAGAAAATGCTGGTGTATGATGACGTGAATGAGGATGCGAGGATTCAATTGTACGACAAGGGGGTCGTGCAGTTGGACGATTACCTCGAGGCGCCTGAGTCGTTCCCTGAGTTTTTGCCACGTCTCCGGGTGGGAGACGTTCTGATCCCGGCGGTGTCATCTTCCGAGCCGCTCCAGGCGGCCTGCCGCCACTTCGTCGACTGCGTGCGTGCCGGGCAACGGCCGCGCACCGACGGCGCCTCCGGACTTCGCGTGGTGCGCGTGTTGGAGGCGGCGGAGGAATCACTGCGACAAGGGGGGCGAACCATCGCCCTGCACCCCGAAGCAGAAATCACCGGCTCCGCAAAGGGGTCTGACGGCTTGGATCAGACGCTGCACACTGCCGACACCGCGCGAGGCGGCGCCAGTTAGTTTGGCGCCGTAGGGCCGGACGGTAGTCGACGGCGATGGCATATCCCGGCTGCGACTCGGTCACAAACGGCGCGCCCGCGAGGCCACTCGTGAGTGTTATTATTCCAACGCGCAACCGCGCGGAGTCTCTGCGACGCGCGCTCGAGTCGATTCGTGCGCAGCAGGGTCGCGGGGACATTTTCGATCTCGAGATTATCGTGGTCGATGATGCATCTTCAGACGATACTCCACTAATTGTGCGATCCCAAGGGGATGTCCACTATATCCGGCTGCCGGAGCGACGCGGTGTTGCCGCGGCCACGAATGAGGCATTGCGGAACAGTCATGGATGCTACCTCACCTTTCTCGATGACGACGACGAGTGGCTGCCACATAAGCTCTCTGTTCAGGTCCCGGCGCTAAACGGGCACCCCGAGGCCGAAATCGTGTACGGCCAGAGCCTTATACGGAGCGAAGGCCGGGAAGGGGTGTACCCGGACGCCGAGACTGCGCCGTCCGGTTGGGTATTTCTTGAGATGCTCATGCGAAATTTTGCCGGTCACCATGCGTCCCTCCTGGCGCGGCGCAGCGCGTTCGAAAAGGCCGGATATTTCGATGAAACCCTGATGTCAAACATCGATTACGAGATGTCACTCCGGCTCGCGTTTCACGTCCGTTTCCTCTTCGTGCCGGGCGCGGTCGATATCTACAATCTCTCGCCACGTGGACTGTGGCTGACCCGCGCAGCTAGTGGCATGGGGCGGGCAGACTTGGCGCGCGTGATTGAAAGCGCACTCCGATTGCTGCCGGACTCCGCGCAGTACGATGAGGTGAAACGTACCGCAAGGGCACGGGCGGTGCTGAACGCGGTGTACTCGTTGCTTTCCGCCGGCGAGTCCGCGCAGGCTCGGACGACGCTGGTCACGGCGCTGCAATCTCACCCCTGGGCTCTTCGCACCAACTGGGCCAGGGACACCCTGGCTCATGCGGCCGGCAGGCTCGCGGTTGGGTCCACGTCGCCGGTATCGACCACGGCTCAACTCTGTGCTGAACTTCGATCCAAGATCCCTGTACGAACACTCCGGGGATGGTGGGAGCTACGACGTGCGTTCGGTTTGATATGGGCCAGTGTGGCCTTGTCTTTGAGTGACGGAGGCCGCTCCCAGGACAAACAGTCGGCTTACGCGGCCGTGGTGGCCGTGGGGATGACGCCGTCGCTCCTTGGGCGCCCAGGACTGCTACGGTTGATCGTGCGAGGTGTCCTCGGCCGCCGAGCCGACGCCGCGTGCGCGGGCCTGTACGCGCGGTTCCGGAAATTCAGGACGACACGCGTCTTCGACGGCATACGGGGTCAGGTATGACCGGAGCAGCCTACCCCGCTGGGCAGCGTGTCCGTCGGGCGTCAGGTGGACGCCTCCTTCGCGACGGCATTGAACGGTTTCTTCGCCGAGTGGCGACTCGAATTGGACGCTCGGCACCGATGGACGTCTACTGTCACTATGCGCCTGGTGGATGGGTTGTCGAGAGCCCGTCCGGGAGCGCGTGGAACGAAGACGGGGTTGTTTCCGCCCAATCGGCGCACTGGCCGGCCATCGTGCGGAACCTCGAGGGTACAGGTCCGTTGGGCGTCGCTCACTTGCCAGACCGGCTGACGCGCGAACATTTCGGCGACCATAACGTGATGATGTCGTACGGGTACGTCCTAGCCCGGGCTGCCCGAAACAAGGAACGGCTCAGTGTTCTGGATTGGGGCGGGAGCCTTGGTCACTACTTTTTGTACAGCCAGGTGCTTCTACCGGAGGTAACGTTTGATTACCACTGCTACGAGGTGCCCTCGTTGAGTCGCGCCGGAAGACAACTGCAACCGGAGGTTCATTTCCACGAAGGCGCCGACACGCTCGACGGAGCGATCTTTGATTTGGTCGTCTGTAGTGGGACGTTGTATTATCTCGAGCGCTGGCAGGAGGTAGCAGGCCTGCTGGCGCGACGCGCGGGCGAATATCTTTACATCACGAGGGTCATGACGGTGGAGCACGTGCCCTCCTTTGTGGTCTTGCAGCGCAGCAGGCACTACGGGACGCAATTTCCTTCTTGGTCGCTGAACCGCCGAGAGTTGATCGGGTGTGTCGAAGGACAGGGTATGGAGCTTCTCCGTGAATTCGTGTTCGACGAAACGCGATTTGTAGATCATGCCCCCGAGCAAAGCGCATGTCGGGGTTTCCTGTTCCGCCGCGCATGAATCAAGTCAGGGCGTCGACTATTAATGCGGGTGAGTTGATGATGGAGGACGGATCAGCGCGCCGCGAGGTTACGCGGCTCATTCGGCACCATTGGAACTATCGGGCGGCTCGGTTCGACGAGGATCCCGAGCACGGGCTGCACAGCGAAGCCCAGCGGGCGGCATGGCTGCAGCTCCTGTCACGGCTGGCCGGTGACACGCCGCGGCGTGTTTTGGATGCCGGCTGCGGGACTGGGGTGTTGGCGACCCTCTTCGCGGAATTGGGACACACGGTCACCGGCGTCGATCTTGCTCCTCTGATGATCGAGCGTGCGCGACAAAAGGCTAAGGATGCCGGAGTAGTGGTTCAGTACCGTTTGGAGAATGTTGACAAACTCAGCGATCTCGACGGCAGCTACGATCTCGTCGTGGCCCGTCACGTCGTGTGGACGCTTCCTGATCCAGCGGGGACCGTGAAGGAGTGGCTGCGAGTACTGCGACCGGGTGGCTGTCTGGCGATCATCGAAGGCCAGTGGGCGGCGAATCGGCCGGCCGCGGTCATTCCGCTGCCGCGTAGAGTCCTGGCGAGGTTTCGGCGCCTTCCAGACAGACTCTTGTATTATGCAATGCGGCCTTCCCAGTGGAGTCATCTTCTCGATCGATTCCGCGCCTCATTGCGGCGCGGCGTCGGAGGCATCGTAGCATGTGCTGCACAGCCGGCCGAGTGGAAAGCGGCCTTGAGCCGTTACCGAGAGCGCAAGTACGCCGAGACACACACTCAGTTGCCACTATACGGTGGGCCGTTGGCGGACCAGATCACTGCGCTGCTTGCGGCCCAGGGACTCAGAGATGTGAGGATCGAGCCCCTCATGGATGCCGCGCTGTGGGGTGAGGCGGAGATGTTTCAGCGCTATCTGGCCACGGGAAAGCGCTAAACCTCGAGAATCGCGGGCATTTCTGAGGATGTTGGGTTCCCGCGCCGTCCCTCCGACGCCCGGTTGGTGGCGCGACGGCCTAAGGCTTTATTGGTTGTCGTCGGCGTTCGGAGCGAGGGCGAGAATCCTCCCGCGGTATGACTTTTACCGGTTTGTCGAGCATGGACTGATCTACGGACAAATCGTGCGGGACGCGCAAGAGGGCAGCCGTATCCTCGACGTTGGCACCGAGCGCTCCTTGTTGCCGCTCGCCCTCGCCCTCCGCCGGCGATATGTGATATACATTACCGACATTCTGCCCCGCATGCTGGCCTACCACCGGGCGAAGATCCAGAAGGTCGGGCTCCAAGACGATGCCCGCGAGGCGAGGATCATCGTCGACTGTCAGGACGCCTGCCGAATGTCCTTTGTCGATGGATCCTTCGATTGGGTGACCTGCGTCTCCATGGTCAACGGGCTGCGCGACACGGGGGATCGCGACGCGATGGGAGAAATCGGCCGCGTGCTGCGTCCCGGCGGGCGAGCGATCGTCACCGTGCCGTACGGGCCGTACGCAGAGCGAGAGCCTCCGTTGAGGCCGTATTTTACGCGCGCGTACGACGACGCAGCGATCGACCGCCGGCTGCTCGAGCCGAGCGGGCTTCGCGAGGAGGCCCGCTGGTATTTCGGAGACCAAGGCACATGGTCACGGATGTATTGGGGCGACATGCCGCGGCCGGTGCGAGAGTTTGCCTGGGTCACGACACCGTTGTGGACGCGTTTGTCGGTTAGGGTCGACAGGACGCCGTTCCCTAACTCCGGGGGCGTCATTCTGGTCGCTCGGAAGCCCGGCTGAATACTGCGCGCACGACCGGGCGTCCGCTGTTTTTTCTTTCGGGAGTCAATCTCCTCAAGAGATCATCGCACCCTATCCGAACGATGATAGGAGACATCTCTGCCTCCAAACAACCAAAAAGGTTACAGTTCTTTAGGGTTTTGCGGAGATGGACCTGATCGAGCCTATGGCACCGAAGAAGGTACTGCAGTTTGTCGACGGCTCGCCGTTTGGCGGCGTTGAGCAAAGCGCACTGTCTTTGTTGGCCGGCCTGGACCGCCGTCATTGGCAACCCGTTTTGCTGCACTATTCGTGGCCCGACGCGGCGCTGCTACTCCAGAGGGCGAAAGACCTGGATACAGGAGTGCGTGGGGTACGGCGGGCGCGCGTCCACGATCCGCTCTCGACCGTCGCTGAAGTCCCGGCCTTCTTACGTGCATTGCGAAGGGAGAGACCGGCGGTCTTGCACGTGCACGTCAATTGGCCCTTGTCGTCGCTGGCCGGACTCATTGCCGGGCATTTGGCCGGTGTGCCCGCCGTTGTCGCGACCGTGCATCTCTTCCCAGCCGTTTCACTGATGCCGCCGGATGGCAGTATCCCAACGCTGCCAGGGTGTCCCCGGTTTGAGTGGGGGTTGCAGCGTTGGGCGTCCTCCTACGCTAATTGCTTCGTCGCCGTATCATCCGAGATCGCGGAGCGTCTTCATCAAGACTTTCGCGTGCCCAGGGACAAAATCCACATCGTGCCCAATGGTATTTCTCCCTCCCATTTCGACGTGCCGCCCGACGCGGCGCTGCGTGCGATACTGAACGGAGGGACGCATCGGGCGGTGGTTTTGACGACCGCCCGTCTCGCTAGGGAGAAGGGGCATCGGTATCTCTTGGAAGCGGCGGCACGAGTTCCGGACGCAATGTTTGTTCTTGTCGGCGACGGACCCGAGCGAACGGCGCTCGAGTCGCAGGCGCGGCAACTCGGGTTGAGTGAACGTGTAACCTTCCTCGGTTTTCGGCGAGACGTTCCGAGTTTGCTGGCCTGTTCTGATCTCGTGGTCCTTCCGTCTTTATTCGAGGGCTTATCTGTCTCACTTTTGGAGGCCATGGCGGCCGGTAGAGCGGTCATCGCATCCGCCATAGCCGGCGTCACTGAGGTGGTGGTCCATGGAGAAACCGGCTTAGTCGTCCCGCCAAAAGACTCATCCGCGTTGGCCGCCGCCATACGAACGTTGTTGGCGGACCCGACTCTGGCCACACGCCTCGGGGCGGCCGGGAAGACTCGTGCCGCCAAACTGTTCTCCGCCACCGCGATGTCGGAGTCCGTGATGCAGATTTACGAACGAGCGCTGCGTGCCCGCAACGGAGCATCTAGTCGACCAGGGTCTTATGCAGGAAGATAGCCGTAACGCACTGCTGCGCAGGGCCGATTGGCGATTCCTGCTGCCGGATCCCCGGCCGTCCAAGACCACGTGCTTCGCCGATGGTCCGTTGCGGAGCGCGACCGAGCTAATTTCGCAGTCGGTCGTCGATGCGCCGCCGGTCCCGCGGGGCGATTCTGATCTGGCCGTCGCGGTCGACGCGGACGACAGGACGCTCCGCGCCGCCTTCGCCAGTCTTCGTCCCGGCGGTTCGTGCTTCACGGAGTGGTACTCCCCATTAACCGGCGGTGCGAAGCGCATTCGGCGGCGGCTGCGAGCGGCCGGCTTTCAGGATGTCACCTGCTACTGGTGCTGGCCGTCGCCCGCCCGCTCGCGCCCTCAGTACTGGCTTCAACTCTCGGCGCCGGGGGCGTCCCGCTACTTTCTGCGCAGCCGATCCCCGGGCGGCGGCGCGATTCGCCGGTTCGTCCGGGCGGTCGTAAAGTACATCTGGCTCGTGTGTCAGCGGGTGGGGTTTCTCTTTCCCGTGTGCGCCGTCGCCCGCAAACCGGTACCGGTGCCGTCACGTGGCGGACCGGGCCCCGGTGTCTCGTCGCTGTCCGAACGTCGCGCGCCAATATGCGCATCACCCTTCATGGATGACCTTCGTGAGTTGACTCAGGCCGAATCTCAGACGCCGGACCGCGGTGCTTCGCCGCCCGTCTTCTCCCAGCTTGTTCTCACGATGGGACCCCGCAGTATTTCGAAAATTGTCACGCTGGTCTTCAGAGAACCCGACGATCGCCCGTGGCTGGCCGTCAAGATGCCGCGAGTGCCGGAGTCCGGCCCCGGGCTCATAAGAGAGGCGGCGACTCTTCAAGCTATTCGGGCGGAGTACGGGGATGGGCTGTCGTGGGCGCCGCGTGTGATATTCTGCCGCGAACGCTTCGGAACCGTCATCGTCGGCGAAACCGCCCTGGTTGGCCGGCTTCTGTCTACAATGCTCAGTCGCCGTAACTTTCGGGATTTCGCGCTACAGGTGACGGACTTGCTGGCTGAATTGGTGGCGTCATCGCAGCCCAAGGCGCGCACCGCCTGGTGGGATCGTTTGATTGAGCCGGTCCTAAGCGATTTCAGCGAGTCGTTTTCGCAGGTCATAGACCCGGCCATGCTTCGCGACACGCGGGACGCTCTGACGACCTTGGACGCCCTTCCGCTGGTGTGTGAACAACGAGATCTCGCGCCCTGGAACATCCTCGTGACCCGAGACCGGCAGGTCGCGGCGCTTGATTGGGAGTCGGCGGAGTTGCGGGGGCTTCCGATCCTGGACCTCGTCTATTTTCTCACGTTCCTGAGTTTCTCGCTGAACCGCGCCATGTGCGGCGAGCGTCTGCGCACCTTCTACCGGACCATTTGGGATCCGTCGACCTTCGCCGGTGGGGTGGTCCAGGAGTGCATGGTTCGCTACCTCGGCCGGGCGCGTCTTGATCGCGCCGCAATTGCCCCACTGCGGCTCTTAGTCTGGCTCATCCATTCGCGCTCCGAGTATCAACGCTTCGCGGCCGACGTTGCGGGGAAGCCCGGCCCGGAACTCCTGCGGCGCAGCATGTTCGTCGGCCTGTGGCAGGAAGAGTTACGGCGCGCGCCGCACCGTTCCGTCCCGTGTTGATGCGCACGACCTCCGTGCCGCCGATCGCATGACGCCGCCGTACGCGATCAGCGTCATCGTCCCGACACGGCAGCGCCGCGAGGCCGTGCGACGGTTGTTGGCGGCGCTTGGAAGGCAAACGCTTGCCGCGGACCGCTTCGAGGTCATCGTGTCCGTTGACGGCTCCAACGACGGCACCTCGGAGATGCTGGACCAACTGCCCACTTCGTACGCGCTGCGTCGCGTGTTCCAGCCGCACGGCGGCCGGGCGGCGGCGTGTAACGCGGGCGTTCGGGCCGCGCAGGGTGAGACCGTCGTGCTGCTCGACGACGATATGGCCCCGGTTCCAGAATGCCTGTCCGCACATCTTTGCGCCCATGCGGCGCACCCCCGTACGGGCGTGCTGGGTGCGGTGCCGGTCGAGATCGGGGAATCGGTGCCGCCGGTGGCCGCGTACATCGCGGACCGATTCGGCCGGCACCTCGCAAAAATCTCGGCACCCGGCTACAGTTTTCAGGTCCGAGATTTCTACTCTGGCAACTTTTCCATCCGGCGTGACCTCCTCGTTGATGTAGGGCTCTTTGATGAAGCCTTCACCATTTACGGCAACGAAGACATCGACTTGTGGCTGCGTCTCGCCCGTGCCGGAGTGGGGCTGCGTTACAGCGCCGCGGCGATCGCGTACCAGTGCTATTCCAAGACATTCGCGGACCTTGCCCGCGATACCATTGCCAAGGGCCGTACGTCGGTGCTGCTCGCCACCAAGCACCCGCAGGCCTTCAGTGGTCTTAGACTCGCGACCCTGCACTCGGCGTCGCCACGATGGCGCGTCGCACGCGGTGCCCTGGTGAGCCTCAGCCTGTGGTGTCCCGCGGTGCCCGTGGGCGTCATGAGGGTTGTGACCGTAGCCGAGCGGCGCCGCCCGCGGCACCTGAGGCGGATCTACGATTTTGCGCTCGATTATTTTTACTGGCTCGGTGCGTATCAGGCCCTGCACGAAGGCGGTCTACGGCAGCTGCTCGGTAGCATCCAGCAGACTCCTCGGGGTCGTCGTGCGAGCACGGCTTCCTTCGGCCCATCGAAGAGTGCACGAGGTCGTAGCGGCGGTGGCTGATGCCGCGCCTGTCCCGACACGCCGCGCCGCGCCGGTTGGCGCAGCGTACGGAGGCGGCGACGACGCTGGCCGGCCGGCTGTGGCGTTCTTGCCGTGGGGCAATGTCATCGAGGACTTCACCGACACCATCGGCGTCTCGCTGGAGTCGTTTTGCGATTGGTTCACGGGCAGTTACATGTTTCGCTATGTCGAGGCCTTGCAACGCGCGGGCGTGCGCACCGTGCTGATCTGCATGACCACCCGCGTGACCCGAGCGATGCGGGTTACACACCGTCCCAGCAACGCGACCGTCTACTTCCTGCCGGCGCCGAAAATTTACCGGTTTCTTCAGCGCATCATGGGCGGTCCGTCGGGGCCCTACCGGCGGTCGGTACGGGAGGCGTTCGGGGAAATCCGAGGGATTCGGCTGCTGCTCATGCCCGTTTTGACGGTGCTGAAGGAACTGGCACTCTACCTGACGACGCCGCCGCTGACGCTTGCGGGTGTCCTGCGCCGTGAACGCTGCGCCGCCGTCCTCTGTCAGGAGTACGAATACCCGCGCTTCGATGTGTGTGTCGCCCTCGGCCGGGTGATGCGGGTGCCGGTGTTCGCCACCTTCCAGGGTGGTGATTATCAGAGGAGCCGGATCGAGCGCGTAGTCCGTCCTTTCTCCATGCGCGCGTGCGCGGGCCTGATCGTTGCCCCGCGGGCGGAGATTCGGCGTGTTCAAGACCGCTACCACGTTCCCGAACGCAAACTCGCGCGGATTTTCACGCCGATCGATCGCGATATCTGGTGCGCCGAGGATCGCCGCGACGCGCGCGCCGCCTTGGGCCTCCCGCTCAGCGCCGGCGTCGTCGTGTGGCACGGCCGCATCTCAATATGGCCGAAAGGCCTGGATCTTTTGCTCGACGCGTGGACGCAAGTCTGCCGTACACGTCCCGGACGGGCGTTGCGGCTGATCCTCGTCGGTACAGGGCAAGATGCGGCGGAGTTCCGGCGCCGCGCGGCGACCGCCGTCGAGGGGACCGTCTGGTGGATCAACGAGTTCGTACACGATCGGCGGGTCATCCGACGGTATCTCAGCGCGGCCGATGTCTACGCGTTTCCATCGCGCCACGAGGGGTTTCCGGTCGCTCCGCTCGAGGCTATGAGCTGCGGCTTGCCGATCGTCGCGGCCAAAGTGAAAGGGATTCCAGACATCCTCGAGGGCGGTGAGGCAGCGGGGGGCCTCGTTGTGCCACCGGGCGACCCCCAACAACTGGCGGCGGCAATCGGCCGTTTGCTTGACGACGAAGGGGCACGCCGCGAACTTGGACAGCGTGCGAGGCGCCGCATCGAGGCCGCGTTCTCGCTGAACACCGTAGGCCTGGCCCTGCGCGCCTTTCTCATTGAGGGTCGCCACCCCGGTGAGGCCGCTGAGTCCGGCGACGTGGGCGCTGATGGGTGCAACGGGAAGGCGCGCGATGGCGGAGCGTGAGATGCGGCCAATGCGCATTGTGTTTTCGTATCCGTGGCGGCTCGACGATCTTGGTGGCTCCCAGATCTCCGTCCCGCTGCTCGCGGAAGCACTGGTCCGGCGTGGCCACCAGGTCGGCATCGTCGAGATGACGTCCGCGCCCTCGAGTAAGGTCGCGAAGGTCTTCAGCGGGCAGTTATGGACTGCGCCGAAGGTCTCTCCATCCAGCCACCCATGGCGGGGTGTGCGTTGCAGCGTCACGCAGGTTCGACAGACCCTGCGGAGCCTTAAGGCAGGCATCTGGGCGTGGCGAGGTGTACTTCACAGCATCGCCCATTTTCAGCAAGTGCTCCGGAGCTTTCAGGCGGACATCGTTTCCGTCCAATGCCCCTGGCGCCAGGCGCCGTCCGCGGTCGGGACACACCTCTTTCCGCATCACTGGCGGCTTGTGGTGACTGTGCGCGCGTCCGGTGACGTCCGCGCCAGTGCCGACGCGGACGCGTGGCTGCGAGTCTGGCAGCGGCACCTGTATGCGAGGGCCGACGCCGTGACACTGGTCAGCGACGCCCTTCGCCGGGAACTCGTCGCGCTCTACCCGTTTGCCGAGCGGCGCAGCCGCGTGATTTGCAACGGCCTTGATCCCTCCTGGTTCGCGCGGCCGGCCGGGTTGCTCCGGACGGCCGCGACGCGCTATGCGCTCTTCGTCGGCCGGTTAGACCAGAGTAAGGGCGTCGATGTGTTGCTGCATGCCTGGCAGCAAGTGCGCGCGCGCGCCGGCGGGGTCGCGCTGTGGCTCGCGGGTGATGGGCCGGAGGCAGGCAAGCTGAGCGAGCTATCTCAGCGATTGAACCTCGCGCCCGATGTGAAATTTTTGGGGCGCATCGCCCCCGATAGTCTACGCGCGCTGTATCGTGACGCCGAGCTGGTCGTCATCCCATCGCGAACCGAAGGGTCCTCGCGAGTGGCCCTCGAAGCCGGCGCGAGTGGTGCCCTCTGCGTGGCGACGTCCGTAGGAGGGATACCGGAGATCGTGGACCACACGGTGACCGGGTTCCTCGTGGACCCTGACTCGTCAAACGCGCTGGCGGCCGCCATTCTTCGAGCGCTCGAACTGCCGGCGGCAGAGCGCGTCGCCATGAAGGCGGCTGCCCGCGGCAAAATTGCCGGACAATTTTCCCACGACCGCACCGCGGACGCGTTTGAGGAACTGTTTTGGGCGCTGCTCGCCGCGCCGAAAGGGCCGAGGCCGTGAACGGCGGCACCGCTGCGCGGTCGACTCCCGTGATCGACTTCACAAGACAGGCACTGAGACGCGTGCGACGCGCGGCAGCCGGCCGCTTGGCGCGCGCGATTACGCACGTCTCGACGACGGAGCCCGTGGCCGCGCTGACATTTGACGACGGCCCGGACCCTGTGCACACGTCCCGGCTGCTGGATCTGCTCGAGAAGTACCGGGTCCGCGCGACCTTCTTCATGATTGGTCAAGCCGCCCTGAAGCATCCCGACATCGTGCGCCGCGTTGCCGACGGCGGACACAGCATCGGCAACCACACGTGGAGCCACCGGTCCTTTCCGTCGATTTCCACTCACGAGCGGTGCGCAGAGATTCGGGCGTGCGAACGCGCGCTTGCTCCCTATAGCCTCAGACTCTTCCGTCCGCCGTACGGCGATCAAAGTGTCGGGTCGTGGCTTGACGCGACACGACTGCGCTATGCCGTCGTGACCTGGAATGCGACTGGGCACGACTGGCACGGCCGCGATGCGGCTTGGATCGTGGAGCAGGTCATGAGCCGGTTCCGTCCGGGCAGCATCATCGGACTCCACGACGGGTTGTTTGACGCCAGCAGCGAGGACTGCCTGGACCGTGGGCCGACGCTGAGTGCGGTGGAGATCCTGCTCGCCCGCTTGGGCGGCGCGTTTCGTTTCGTCACCGTCCCCGAACTCCTCCGGCATGGCCGGCCCGTGCGTGCAGCCTGGCTTCAGGATGGCACATCAGGGCGGCGAGACGGTCCGGAATGACGTCCTCCGGGGCCGATTCACGCGGAAGGTCCCGCGGTACTGACGTTGCAGATGACCCCGCAGAGACCCTGAGTGGAGCCACGCCGGAGGTTTCGGGCGGGCCCCCCGTGGCGCCCCCGATACTTCTCGGCGGGATTCTCGCACTTGGCGCGGTT
Source organism: bacterium (assembly GCA_035280345.1). Taxonomy (GTDB): domain Bacteria; phylum Sysuimicrobiota; class Sysuimicrobiia; order Sysuimicrobiales; family Segetimicrobiaceae; genus DASSJF01. Next base: position 48,198 of record DATEGA010000252.1, read on the forward strand.
CTTGCCGTGTTCCGATCGGGTGTCCGAAGCTTTTGGCAGGATGAAGCCACCAGTGTCGCGCTGGCGCATCTCAAGTGGACGTCCCTGGCCAAAGTCTTGTGGCACGGCGAGAACAACATGGCCCTCTACTACGGCGTTCTCCACGTGTGGATCGGGGCAGTGGGTGACAGGGAGTCTGCCGTCAGGATGTTCTCTGCACTCGCGGCCGTCGGCGCCGTTGGTGCGCTGTACCTCCTCGGGGCGCGCATGTTCGATCGACGCGTGGGGTTCATCGCCGCGCTGCTGCTGTCGGTGAATGCGTATCAGATCAGATACGGGCAGGAAGCCCGCAGCTACAGCCTTCTCGTCCTTCTCGTCACTCTATCCTCGTGGGCCTATTGTCGCGTGCTCGAACGGCCGCACCGTGCCAACATGGTTTTATATTGCACCGCGAGCATTCTTGCAGTGTACGCGCATTTCTTTGCGGCGCTCGTCTTGGCGGCGCAGTGGCTGTCTTTGGTGTTTGTTGGACGGCGCGCACCAGCGCTGAAGGCCGCGTTGGCGAGCGCGGGAATCATCTGTCTATTGCTCGTTCCACTGGCCGTCCTGGCGGCGAGGAACCCGCACCAAGTCGATTGGATTCCAACCCCGGGCCCAAAGGCGATCCTCTTTCTATTCTATGCGCTGACCGGGGCCGCTCCGACCGGGGCGAAGGCCCTCCTGCTGGCATATTTCGGTGCGTGTGCGGCTGCATTCGGTGTTGGAGTCAAACAATTTGCCGCGGGTCGGTTTTCGCGGGCAACGTGGACGTACGGCTTTCTCGTGATGTGGCTGGCCGTCCCACTCGTGGTCACGCTTGCCATCTCAGTCGTGAAGCCGATTTTCATGATGTATTACCTCATCATTTTGTTGCCGCCGCTTGTCCTGTTGGCCGCGGCGGGGATCTCCAAGATTCCAACGACCGCGGGCATCGCTGCCGCGGTGGTGCTCATCGTGGCGATGGCCCTCTACGAAGACGCGCGCTATCTGTGGAGCGCCGCCGACGAGGATTGGAGAGGCGCCGTGGCCTATGCGGCGTCGCAGCTGCAACCCGACGACGGCTTTGTGTTTGACCCGACATACGTAGAGACCCCCTTCGTCTATTATCGTCCCCGCCTCTTTGCCGCCGGGGAACCGCCGCCCGCGGCGTTCCCGTGGGATTGGAGCTGGGAGAGAATTGCCGACGGGCAGCCGAGAATAACCCGGATTCCCGGGGAGGTGGTGCGTACGCTCCCCTCCCGGTATTCGAGAATCTGGCTCTTTTCCAGGCGGGGAGAGACGGAGCCGCGGCTTACGGCGGTGCTGGCGGCAGGTTGCGCTCGAGGAACTCAGAGGGACTTCGGCGCCGTGACCCTCACGCTCTACGGCCGATGCAAACCGTAGAGAACCGCCGGCGGGCTATCGGAATCTACTCCGGCGCGGTTCTGGCCTGCGTGGTTCTCCTCGCCGGGGTGCTCCAGCTGTGGCACATGGATGTTCGCGTTCCGTTGAGATCCCTAGGCGATGATACCTTGTTCCATACGATGCTCGTCAAAGGGCTCGTCGAGAACGGCTGGCCGCTGCGCAATCCGCTCTTGGGGGCCCCCGGGACATCGGAGTTGTACGATTTCCCGGAGGCGAGCAACCTCGACCTCGGCCTCATGAAGCTCGTTGCGCTCGCTTCGAAAGATTATGCCACGGTTCTGAACACGTTCTTTCTCCTGACGTTCCCGTTGACGGTGGTGACGTCCCTTTACGCGCTTCGACAGCTTCGCATTTCTTACCCCAGCGCGATTGTGGGCAGTCTCCTCTACTCGTTCCTTCCATATCATTTCCTCCGGGGCGAGTCCCACCTCTTTCTCGCCGCGTACTACGTCGCTCCCCTTATCGTGGTGGTCGCCGTATGGATTCTGCGTCCCGACGGCGGTCCGAAGCATGAGCGGTTCGGATGGCCTGCCGCCAAAGTGGCCGCGGGGATCGGCATCGCTCTAGCCGTGGCATCCAGTTTCATCTACTATGCGGTGTTCGGCGCCTTCATCATCGCGATCGCCGGCCTGCTGGCGGTTCGTCTGCAGGACCGGCGGGTACGCCGCGCACGAATGACCCTGGCCGCGTGTCTTGCCGGCCTCATCGCCTTCACGTACCTGCTCAATGTGTCTCCGTCGTTGCTCTATATCGTACAGCACGGGAGGAATCGCGTGATGAGTGTCCGCGATCCCGCCGAAGCACAAATCTACGGTTTGAAGATCGCGACGCTCTTCTTGCCGATCGCGCACCACCGGGTGCATCTGCTGGCCTCGATCCGGGCCCGGTATGATGAGGGGGCCCCGCTTACGAACGAGAACGGGATGGCATCGCTGGGAGCGGTGGGAGCGATCGGGTTTCTCCTATTGCTGACAAATCTTACCCTCGGTATCCCGGAGGGGCAGGACAAAGCCATGCTCCACAATCTTGCCTCGCTGAACCTCGCGTGCGTACTCCTCGGTACGCTCGGCGGTCTGGGGACACTGGCATCGCACGTCCTGCCGTTGTTGAGGTCCTATAACCGGATCAGCATTTTCATCGGATTTTTCTCCCTGGCGGCCGTGATGATGGTGCTCGATCGGCTGAGTGCCTGGTTACGCGAGCGGCGCGGCGGGTGGGTCGTCTATCCGGTCCTGGCCACCCTGGTGCTCGCGGGAGTGTGGGACCAAACGAGTCCATCGTATGTGCCCGACTACGCGGCGTTGCGCGCCGTCGATGCAAGCGATGCCGCCTTTGTGGGACGACTCGAGGCGTCCTCGCCCTTGCACGCGATGATCTTTCAACTCCCGTACATGCAGTTTCCCGAACCGCTGGGAGATTTTCCGCCCACACTGGAGACGTACACGCATCTGCGAGGGTACCTGCACTCTCGGACTTTGCGATGGAGCTACGGCGCGATGAAGGGAAGGGCGGTTGATGCATGGCAGAAGACTGTCGCGTCGCAGCCGATGGGAGAGCTCGTCGCCGCGGTCCGCGCGGCCGGGTTTTCAGGCATCTATGTTGACCGGAACGGGTACGCAGACGGGGGTCGGACAGTGATGGCGGCGCTTTCGGAAGCGCTTCGCACGACGCCGCTAGTCAGTCCCAATGGGCGGCTTGTGTACTTTCCGTTATAGCGGCCCCCTCGGCCCGGTCCTCAGTCCGACGTACCGAACATCACGGCGCGCGCCATATGCCGAGCACGGACTTGCCGATTCGATAGCCCAGCGCCCTATCGGCCCAGCGTGAGCAGGGAACCAGCATTCGGTCCCACACCTTGACTTGGGCAGCGGTTGGCATGCTGCTTCGCAGCATCAAGCGATTGCCGAGAGAGGCAAGCAGGCCGACGCAGTCGAGGTAGCAGAGGCGCTCCCGCTGCAGGTGCGGAGGGACGATCCGGGCGAGGCTGGCTGCGGTGTACCGCCGGCAGTGCCCCACCGCCGCATCGAACGGGGTGTAGAGCCAGGGGTGTGCCGGGGCCAACAGCATGAGGACCCCTTGCGGCCGGAGGTGTTGTGCGACCAGCGCGAGTTCTCCGCGATCATCGGGGATATGCTCGAGCACGTCCACGTAGAGGACCGCGTCAAACAGTTGATCTGGTTCTAGCGTCGCGAGCGTGCCCTGCACGACTGTCCGGCGATCGAGCGTCCCCGCGCCGGCGCGCAGGCGGTCCACGAGGACCGAGTCGGGCTCGACACAGACCCATCGTGAGCAGGGAACATCGGCGAAAAGCCGTGTGGTCGCGCCGATCCCCGCCCCGACCTCGAGCACGTCGCCGTGAAGATACGTTTCGACCAACCCGCGGAAATATTGCTTCCAATTCCGAGCGGCCTCGAACAAGGGCAGCTCGGTTCCCACATATCGGTAGTCAGCCATCAGCGGGGAATACCTTATCGACGCCGTGGACGAACACCGGCGCATCGCGCAGCGGAATGACGGTGGTATTGGATCTCGCGCTGATGATGACGAAGCAGAGGAACAGTGAGATGAGCACCACCTGCGAGAAGAGGATGAGGAGAATGCCCAACGCCGATGTCGCCCAGCCCGGGATGGCGAGGCGTGTGCTCCATCGAAGGACCACGACCGCGACCATAAGCAGAAGCAACAGAACGGCGGACCCGGATGTGACGGCGAGGAGCCTGACGGCGACGACATCGCCAAAGACCGATATCGCGCTGAGCCCGTGTCCTACCAAGCCGATGAAGTTGAGCCTGGACTTCCCGGCCAGTCGCCGCCCGCGGCTGAGGGGGATTGCCCGGCAGGGCAGCCGTGCCCGAAACACCGCCGCTGCGTAGTGATTCCATAGCTCCGAAACGATGACCAGACGCGCAAGAATCGCGGTCGGGATGACGCTGAAGTTGCCGACCTGGACTTTGGTACCCGTCAGCAGCCAGTGAAGGAGCTGGTACCCACGATAGAAAAACTGAAACGCCACCGTCTCCATTCGTCTGGCGCGCGCCGCGAAAATAATGCTGCTCCGATTCTCCCGCACGCTCTCGCGCAGAAGAACCGCCACATCTTCGGGGCGGTCTTCCCCGTCCGCATCCATCACGACCACGAACTCGGCAGGGACGTGCTGATAGACGTACACAAGGGCCACGGCGATGGCGCGCTGATGGCCGAGGTTGCGCCGGAGTCGCAGGATGTCGACTTGTTCGATGCGTTGGAAGTTCCATTCACCGAACCGTGCCGGGAGCGGGGTCGTGGATCCGTCGTCGATGAGCAGAATACGAAGAGGGGCGGCGAGATCGGCGAGTGCGTTGTCGATGTTGGGCAGCAAGAGACTCGCGGCCGCCCAGTCGTTGAAGACCGGGAGCACGATGGTCACGCTGCCGCGTACTGCTCTGGATTCGGAGGGAGCCGGTGCGGCCGCCGATGCCGCCGGAAGCGTGAAACTCATGAGGGGAAGGTGATCCCATTAGCGCGGAGATGACTCCTCCCGCCGTTCGATCCGTGTGGCGAATCTTTCGAGCGGCGTCCATCCATCCGCGCGGCCACGTTCGCCCGCCATGAGCGTTCAGCGCAGCGAATAGACTTCGATGCCCCCGGCTGCGTATAGCGGCTTTTGACGCGGCACTTCATGTCCCAAAAGCTCGCCGAGGCGCGGCCATTCCTCCTTGTCCCGGACGCTCGTCAGCAAGAGCGCCGGGCGCTGGTGCCGCAAGAAGTCTGGCAACGTGGTCGATGTTCTCAGCGAACAGGATCTCCGGCCAATACATCCGCGCAGCGCTCCAAACGCATACTGTATCTCCGGATCCACCGCAAAGTGAGGCCCAATCTCGGGAAAGTAAGTGAAAAGGTATGTTGATCGATACTCCATGTTCGTGAGCAGGACGGCGTCGGTCCGATAGGGGCCCCGGCGGAGCCACTGCGCGAGCTGCGCGATGTCGGTAGGACGCTGTTGTGTCACGAAGACAGGCGAAAAGGGCGTCTCCGAAGACACCCGTGTTGCGGCGACCCCACAGGCGACCATCGAGCCGACGGCGACGCAAAACACGGCGGTCGTCGCGGCCCACCGCGGCTTGGCGCGAAGCACCAACGGCCAGAAGACAAAAGGCAACGCCAGAGCAAGACTGGCGAGATACAGTCGATCCCACATCCGCGGGCCTCGGAGCAGCGTCAAACCGGCGTCTTCGGCCCATAGGACGCTCAAGATCGCGAGATAGAGGCCGCGTTCCGGAGTAACATCCCTCCGTGCAATTCGAGACAGTTCCCAAATGACGCCCACGCCGATAAACGCCGGTAGCACTCGCTGTATTTGGGTCACGGCGACGTGCCAAATCACCTTGATAGCGGTGGACGACCCCACGGCAGACGATCGAAAGCCGCCCTGGATCGCGCGTCCGAAACGAAACACGGCGCCCGTAGACACAATGTTCCCCGCGAGCCAGAAGAGGGGAAACGCCAAGAGGATCCCCACGATCGACACCGTCGCCGGCCAGTGCCGCGTCTTGATGAAGTAGTAGGCCGCAAAGAGGGGGGTCAACGCCCAGACTTCGTACCGGGTCATCTCAGCCAAACATATCAGCGGAAGCGCCGAAGCGAGATACCACCCTCGCCGCTCGGTGACATCCGCGGCTCTGACCAGCAAGTACGTGCCCGCTGTCAGCTCAAAGAGCGCGCTTGCCTCCGACAGTGAACTGCTGCTGAGTCCAATGTGTAACGGGAGAGCCGCAAGGATGGAGGTGCTGAGCAGCGCGGTGAGCCTGCCAAAGGTTCGCCTCGTGAGCAGGTAAAACGCGAACACCGTTAGCGTTCCCAGCACGAGGTTGAGAATTCTGGTCGAAATCAGGGGATCGCGCACGACGTAGGAGAAGGCGCCGGCTAAGTAAAGAAAGCCGGGTGGCCAGGTGCCCTCGGTCGCGAAGTACGGCGACCGCGACCACCAGTACGCGAGAAACGCACGGACCGGACCATCCCCCGGCGCGTCACTCCACCTCACGAGCACGACCAGGCGGACGGCGAACGCAACGGCGACGAGACCGGTTATCGCGAGCCACTCGTATCCGGCCACCCGGGCACGGTGCACTCGCGCCGCGGTGGCCGATCCGGCTACCGAACGCGCGGCGATGTCCGTATTTGTCGAAGGCCTGACAGACTTGACGGCTCGCGACCACCAGTGCTTCGACTTCAGGCACGCCCAAATATTTCCCCGCCTCCTACGCCGAAAGCACGACGCGGACCTTCAGGCGGCCTCTCCCGTTGCGGAGGCGAGTCGGTGCGCGTTACACTAGCATCAAGATCTGCGGGTTTCACACTGGCGGTGCCGGCGCAGTGTTCTCTTCTCGCAATCGCGGCAACAACCGTTCTGTTTCCGTCGCCGGTTCCATCCTCGTTGTCTTGATTGCCCTTGTCGCCTTGCGTTCCCCAGCAGGTCTTTCGCGGCCGGCGCCAACTCACACCATACCTGCGGACGCGTTCCTGGCGCAATTCTACGACGACATCACGTTGACGCGGTTGGTTCATACCGAGATCGATCCATACATCTACTTTCCGGATCCTGGGAATTTCATGCCCTGGGGCGCGAATTCCACCCGCACTGCCCGTGAGTACTCCGCCAGATGGGAGGGCAATTGGAACTTTCCCACCACGGGTACGTACACGTTTGGCGTTTCCACGAGTAAGGGCATGCGTGTGTGGATCGACCGGCGTCTTGTTATCGATGAATGGCGCGATCAGCAGGCAACATACAGCGTCGACGTTCACGTCAACGCCGGAAGACACTACATCAAAGTCGAATACTACTTCGAGGGCGGCGGTCACGCATATGCGGAGGCCGGATGGGGACTTAAGATCCCGCCTGCTCCTGCAAGAGGTCCGAATCCGGCCGGTACCGCCGCAACCAAGGCTGCGATTATCGCGTATCTCAACTCTCTACCCCACAGGTCGTCCCAGAAATTGATATCCGGACAACTCGATGACCTCGATTTACCGGGTCAGGTGACGACGATTTTTCGCAGGACTGGGAAATGGGTCGGCATCGAAAATTTGACGCTCGAGGGAATCCGCAGCTGGTGGAATCTGAGCACGGTGCAACAATATGCCACCGATTACTGGGACAGGGGCGGCCTCGTGATGCTCACCGATATGGCTCCCAATCCTGTCCAGGTGCTCGCAGGGAAATGCGGCAGCTCCAATCGCTGGGATTGTGGCGGCGGCAGTCTCTCTCCTTACTCTTGGAACGATCTCGTAACGCCGGGCACCGCGATAAATCGTCAGTGGCTCACCGATCTAGACCGATTTGTCCCTATGCTCACGCAGTTTAAGCGGCATGGCATCGTCGTCTTCTATAGCCTGATGCCGGAGATGACCAGCGGGTGCTGGCAATGGTACAACTGCAGAGTCTCCGGTGCGCAATTCGTGAATCTGTGGCGGCAAACCTATCAGTATTTGGTCGGTGTCAAAGGCCTCGACAACATCATCTGGGTATGGTCGCCCAACATGGGTAACTATGATGTGTCGTTCTACCCCGGATCGAATTATGTGGATGTGATGGCCAGCGACGAGTACGCTCGTCCGGCGACGCGCTACATACCGAACGATCCCGTCAACTATTCCGCGGAAGCGGCCTTAGGAAAGCCGTATGCGATTGCGAGCAGCGGTCCAGACACCGGCAGCGGTGCCGCGCCGTGCGGGACGTACGACTACGCGAAGTGGCTTGCCGGGATGAAATCAAACTTCCCGGAAGCCACGATGTGGCTGCCGTGGGGCGGATGTTACGGCATGCAGGCACAACAAGGTGTGTCCACAGTTCTCAACGATGCTTGGGTTGTAAACAGGGACGCATTACCCGATTTTACCGGCACAGGTAGGCGGTAAACGGGAGACGGTCTTGCCGTCCAGCCGAAAGATCCATTCCATCCCTCTTTTGGTGACAGGGCGTGAAGATGTCCCCGGGCAAGCATGTTCGACGATGGACCAAGCGCCGCGTTGGGATACTGTGGAGGGGGGCACCGCAGGCGGTTCGGGCGCCTCGCGGGAACGTACCGTCCGGCGGGTGGGCACCCTCGTCGTGATGTTGCGGTCCGTAGATGTGCCGGGCTACGGTGTCTACCGAGCGTATGAAATGGCGCGTTTGGAACACGGCGTGGCGCAGACTCTTATTAACGACGGCGTGGCGCGGAAGTACCGGGAAGGACTGAAGCTGGGTGAAAATGGTAAGGCATAGCGAACCGACATGACCCGGTTGAAAGGGCCTACAACAGACGCATAGTCGCGAGATATCCGCGGGGCGCAGGTACCATCTCCAAGGGCGCCGGCCTGGGCAAGTCGCTTTTCCTCTGGCTCCTCGTGCTGCTGATCGCAGCGTCGGCCTTCTGGCCTCGAGGGAGTGGGAGTTTGTACGATTGGGATGAGGCCATCTATGCCCAGGTGGCGAAGGCGATGAACGCCACGGGGGATTGGCTCCGGTCCCAATACGAATACCAAGTGTGGATCGACAAACCTCCGCTGCTGATGTGGTCCGCGGCACGCTTGCCGACAACAGTCAAACGTCTCGTGGTCGTCGGCAACGAACGGGACGGCGGAAATTCAACCCAGTGCACGTGCCCAGCAGGTCGTCGATCGACGGGCATGCTTACAGTGAAACCGGCAGATCGCCGACGAGAGGAGGCTCGACAATGAAGGAAGAATCGGGCCGCCTCGGCGCTAAGGCTTACGTGACGGTGTTGAGCACCGATAATTATTTGGAGGGCGTTCTTGTCCTGAACGAGTCGTTGCGCTTGTGCAAATCAAAATATGGACTTTATGTTGTGATGGGTAGCAAGGTGCGCAAGTCCGTTCGCGATACGCTGGCCAAGGCAGGCGTGCGAATGATCAACTCGCAGCCTCTCAATATACCGGAGCAAATCCGGCTCGCAAACCTAAGTAGTGACCACCATCGTCATTGGGCTGGGGTATTCGAGAAGCTGATTGTCTTTTCGCTGTGTCAATTTCGGAAGATCGTGTATCTTGACAGTGATCTCCTTGTCATCAAGAACATAGATGAGTTGTTTGACAAGCCCCACATGTCCGCAGTGATAGCCGACATCTATCCCGGCAATCACAAGTGCGTCTACCTGAACGCAGGCCTCATGGTGATTGAACCCGAGTCGGACCTCACGGACCGGCTCATCGAGCTTCTTCCGAACGCATTTGAATCCGAGAAACAGTGGAGGACGGCCGCCGGGCGTCCGGTTAGTATAGGCGTCCAAAGCGTTATTAACATGTTCTGGAGCGAGTGGATTTCAAGAAACGCGTTGCATCTTGACCACAAGTACAATGTCATGGCCGATCAGGTCGACTACTATCGGAGAGAGCTCGACTGCAAGTGGCGCGGTCCCGACGGTATACACGTCCTCCACTTTATTGGAGAGGTGAAGCCGTGGATGAGGACCGGGACAGATTTCTTGCGCTCCGCTGGTGGGCTCGTTCTCGATCGCCGGATCGGGGAACTGGCTGCCCTTATGGCGTATAAGGCGGTGTTGAGAAGCGCACAGCTACGGATCAGATATGTCCATCAGAGGGAGCACAGAGGCTTGAACGTTTTTGAGATCTAGTGCCCACCCTCACGCCGGTGTCCAGGTTTCACCGCTCGCATCGTGATCAGGACTTCGTAGTCGGGATCACGGTAGTCCAGGTCCCTCCCGCCGAGTTCCTCGCTTGCCATTCCGTGGAGGAACGCGACCGCCGCAAGGACATTGCCACAGGCGTGAACGTCGATACTTGCCGGCGGAAACACCTCCTCGAGTAGCCGCCGGGCCGACCAGGTCGTGAAGCTCCAGTAGTGGCCCCACCGATCCGCGTCCCACCGGCTGATCTGGCTGATTCCTCCAACCGTCCCGAGCAGCACTCCCCCGGGCTTCAAGATACGGTAAACGGTCCGGAGCGCCGCGCGCGTGTCGTAGATGAATTGCAACGTTTGGGTCAGGATAATGCAGTCGTACGCGTCGGCGGGGATGTCGTCGCCGCGGGTCAAGTCCGCCACGATTGTTGCCTTTGGATTATCTGTGCGGATATCGAGTACGTCAGCTACCGCAACGTGGGTTCGTCCGAACTTTCGCGTGTAGGAGTCGCTGCCGACCTCCAGAACACGCCCGTGGATGTCGGCTTCCCGAGCGGCCAGAAAGCGGTCGATATAGTACCGGTCAATCGGCAGGCCCCGATCCTTGCCGAAAGCGCGGCTCAGCGGCGTCACCCGCCGCAGGCTTCCGAGACGGACCCAGCCCGCCGGCGGAGTATATTCCTGTCTCTTCCGCCGGGCCGCCAACCAGTGGTAGGCCGGGGCAGGCAGCGTCCATTGCGCGATGCGTCTTGTCAACCGCCGCATCTCGCCCGGGAGATGCCGTTTGAGCGCGGGGAACGCGGCGAAGGGATCGGCGAGAACCCCACGCCAAAAGCGGCCGCTTCTCCAGGGCCGCCCGTCGGTGTCCCAGCCCGCTCTCAGTACGTCCAACATCGCCTGAATCCGGCGGTCCAGTCGCGTTCCCCGTGCCTCAGGATGGCGATCGAGATACCCGCGGACCACCTGCTGCGTCCCTTCCCAGACGGCCGCCATGTTGCTGGAATTTGAGGCGGCATGCCGGCGATAATATAATGCGACCTCGTCTTCGCCACGCACCCTTCCATGTTCCAGCGCACGTAGCGTAAAGTCCCAGTCCTGGCAGACCGCAATGGCTGGGTTCCAGTCGCCCGTAGCTTCGACGACCTTCCGCGGAAACAGCAGCGCCTGGATTCTTACGTCGAACCCACCCAGCAAACATGCCATCGTCGCCGACCCGCTGAGCCGGCAGCTCCGTTTGTGCTGCGGACGCAAATCCGAATCGCAGAACATCGTGGCGCCATACGCGATCACGTCGTCGGTGTTCATAAGGCGCAACAAGCGCGCCGTGCTGTCCTGGTCGAGTACGTCGTCACCGTCGATGAAACGGAGCCGGCTCCCCGTCGACGCGGCAATGCCCGCATTGCGAGCTCGAGAAAGGCCCCCGTGTTCGATGCGGACGATCCGCAACCGCTCGTCCGTGACTGATCTCAACAGATCCGCCACGGGCTCGGGAGAGCCATCGTCTACTACGACGAGCTCAACGCGGCAACCGCGTTGCCCGAGGGCGCTTTCGACCGCCTGCCTGAGCCACTCCGGCCGCGGCCGCCAGACGCACATGATGAGGCTCACGAGCGAATCCTGACGGCTCTTCGTCTCCAGGACCTTCCGTTGGGCCATCATCGGAGCCTTCTCGCGCGGCGACTTCTTTATATTAGTTTCGCGTCAGGAAGTCCCGCAGCGAAACCGCGTACCGCTCCGCGCGTCGTCGTACACGATGAAGGAACGGTTGCCGGTACGGCGATAGCGCCCGTCGAAGCGCCGCTCGGATCTCGGGGTCGTCGACGCCCTGGTCCGACAAGTAACGTTCAAGCCAGGTCAAGAAGAACAGCCGCGCGGAGTGTTGTTGCCCCGCTTTCTTCACCCGGGCAACACAGGAGTCCGCGTGCAGCCGGTACCGGTCCCAGCACTCGCCGGCGACGAAGACGGATTCCCGAAGATAGACTTTGGCTAAGAACGCTCGATCCTCGTAGAGTTGGTAGACGCCTCGAAACGACTCTTCGAATCCCCCGACCCGCTCGATCATGCCCCGACGGCACAACAGGTCCGAAGGGCAGGGGGTAATCGCCGCGCCCAGCGGCGCGGTGAGTTTCAGGAGGGCGGGCGGTCTCATCAGCACTTCGGTTTGGACGCCAAGCTCCGGTACGTCATCCCGGTGGAAGTTCTGGGGCTCTCCCGACCAACTGCGCCAGTATTGCGTCGCGCCGTACACCATCGCGGCCTCGCGGTGACGGCCGAGTATCGCCACTTGCTGTGTCAACTTCTGCGGCAGCCAGACGTCGTCGGCGTCCAGCAGTGCAATATAGGCCCCCCGGGCGTGACGCACGGCCAGATTGCGGGAGGCGCAGACGCCTCGGTTCTGCCGGCCGGCGTGCGTAAGGTAGCGGACCCTGCCGGGGTCACGTTCCGCGAATCGTTGCGCCATCTCCGGCGAGGCGTCCGTCGAGCCGTCGTCGACCAGAAGCAACTCCCAGGTGTCATAGGTTTGGCCGCGTACGCTTTCGACGGCTTCTGCGAGGAACGCTTCGGCATTGAAGAACGGCACGATGACGGAGACAACCGGCCGGCTGCCGGCTATTCCACGTTCTGTCTCAGGGCCTACACCCAGCATCGTGGAACTCCGGTTTCCTCCGACCTCGTCCGGCGCAGCGGTTGTTTCGTTATCCGACTAAATCCTCTCCTGCGCATGGCGTCACGCGCTTGTGTCGCTGCGACTTCCGGATTCTCCTCCGAGGACCGCCCCGAGCCGGCGGTTGAGTGCATTGAGGATTGCTTTGGGTACCGCTTGCACGACGTCGGTCGCCCAACAGATGCCGACAAGCCGCTGCTTCTCTCCGGTCGCCGCGGACAGCACGACAACGGCCAGCTTCTCCGTCGCGGTCGGAACGATGCTCAGTTCTTCAACGACGTAGGCAGTCGTCTCGCCGGTTGTGCGCCGCAACGCTTCCAACGTCGCCTGGGCGGCAAGAAAGGACAGTCCATGGCCGTGGAGCGGCCCGACCGCTTCTGCAGAGCCTTCGCGCGAGCCATAGCGGAGCCGGACCACCGCCTTGCCGCCGGCTTGGTCGGTTTGCGCGGCGACCTCGACAATTTGGACTCGGCCGCCGGTATGCGGCGGAGTGATCGGCCGGCCGCGGGCGCCGATGAATCGGTGAGTCGCGTCGAGGGTACTGCGATCCGACCCCCCTGCGCCGGCGCGCTTGGCCTCCTTGAGTAATGTTGAGGCGCGGCTCGCAAGTGTCAAAAGATCATCCACCGTCGCAGCGACGTGTGTCCGCTCCCGGTTCTCGGCTCGACGGCCGCCGGCCAATCCGATGCTCGCGGTGACGATCAGGGTACTGTCGGCAACGGCCACGGGCAAGGCGATCGCGGTCTGAAGGTGGTCCCTCAGCCGTCCGGCGGCCGCCGCATCTCGCGTGGTCGCCACGACAAACTCATCACCGCCGTACCGGCTCAAGAGGTCGGTCCGGTTATCGACCAGAGAAGCTGCCAGCCGCGCGACCGCTCGGAGAAGGTCGTCTCCCGTGACGTGCCCCAACAACTTATTGACGGCGCCGAAGTTGTCGAGGTCGATGAACAGCATGCTGATTTCGTGGCCATGGTCTAACGCCGCCATCGCCCACGCACGAAGCGCGGTCGAGGCCGGAAGGCCGGTGAGGGGATCGTTCTGCTGACCCTGCTTGCGCAATACCGCCGTCGCCGCGACATAGCCGACGGCCGTGCCCTCGCGGACCACCGGCAGGGCGTCGGTCTGCTGCTGCATCATCGCCGCGTACGCCTGAACGAGCGGCAGGTCCGGCGTCACCGGTTTGATTCCCGGTGTCATCACATCTGCGACCGGGCGGTACGCCGGCGCGGCGAGAAGTTGCATCGCAGTAATCAGCCCGACGACGCGGCCGCTCTCCATGACCGGCAGGACGTCCACGCTGTGGCCTGTCATGATCTTTGCCGCCGTCGCAACCGTGTCCCGCGGCGTCACGTAGTCGGGCGACGGCGTCATCGCGTCCGCGACGGTAAACTCCACGGTGCCGGCGTCTTCGGTCATCCGGCCTCAGCCGGCGAAGAGCTCAGTGATTGCAAGGCCGAACCCTCCCGCAGTCGCGACGCCGATTCCCACACGCCGAAACACCGGCGAGAGCATATTCGCGGTGTGCGCCGCACTGGCGAGGAAGGCGTCATGCGCCTGCGACGGCCGCTCCGCAAACGCCACATTTTCGCCGACGGCCGTGCCGGCGGCCAGGACCCCGCTGAGCCGTTCGGCAAAGGATTCGCCGGTCGGAGAGTCGTGGCCGACGAACCCTCGCAACGCCATGCTGCGGGAGTGCGCCCGTGCGATATTGCGCAGCGCCGCGTCCGGCTTCAACAGCGCGATGCCGCGGGACAGGCGGACTGAGTTGAGCAGGGATAGCAGGATGTTTTCCGAGGCCGGTGAGAATGCGCTGTTCGGCGCACGACCGGCCAGCCAGACAAAGCTCTGGTTCCGAGGGAGCGTCGAGTCGTCCGCGGGCCACCGCGACTGCCCACTCGCCGCGCCGGTTGCAGTGCTTGCGACGGCAATGACCAAACCGCGGCAGCTCCCGAGGATCTGCCTTCGGGTTGTTTTTTGACGGAAGGGCCGTGACACCGGCGCTGCTCCTTCAACGCGACTTGGTCCATCGTCGTGCCCGCCTAGTGGCCTGCGATTTGGGGAAGACTTAGACCTCCAACTCCGGCACTTCAATGCTGGCGACCTATGTGTAGATGAACACTTAGCATCCCTATTTCGGATCATTCGTCTGAGGGATCTAGACCGTACAGGTGTTCGGTAAATTGTCCCGGTAGGTGACGGTAGTCCAGCGTGGAGCGTGGACTGCGGCCGGCACCGCTGCGCCGGGGGCAGGGGTTATTTGAGTGGTACCAATTCATGCCCGCTTTTGATGCGGTGCGTCAGGCAGGCAATGTCTCGGCCGGGGCTGTCGCCATCTCGGTCACCCAAAGGGATACCGCGTGGGCCATGACGAAGTGAGGTGCGCCGGGCCGCACGGCGAGTCTTCGCCCGGGGATGGCGTCCGGCCCGCACCATACCCTCAGTGTTGATTGGGAGCCCGGGTCCTATCACACGATGTGCATGAAACGCGCGGATAGATGACTGCGCCCGGTTTGCCAGTGGAAGGCTCGCGGCAGCTGGCTGCCGATTTCCCTGTCCTTCCCGACACCACCGGTACTCCGTCTCGCGAGGCCGACGAAAGGGCCCCGGAGCCCGAGGGCGAGGAGTCCCCGGCGCGGATTCCAGTTGTCATCGTCGACGAAGAGGATCTGCGCCGCGCCTTGCTGGCAGCGGCGCTGGCGGACACCGAGAAGATCGACGTCGTCGGCGCGTTCGCGGATGCCGAGACCGCCATCGACGAGGTGCGCCGGGCGCGCCCCAGGGTCGTGGTACTGGAGATCGAACTGCGCGGCGCGCTTGACGGGATTCAGGCAGGGCTGTTGCTTAGGAGGGAATTTCCCGACATCGGGATTGTGTGGCTCTCGGCCCGCAGGCGGCCGTATATTCCGGTGTCGTTCCAGCAGACCACCGGATGGGCGTATCTCCTCAAGACATCGGGAACCGACGTGCGAAACGTGGCCGTGGCAATCGACGGTGTCGCAAACGGCTTCGTGGTGCTTGACCCCGAAATCGCGGCCGCCATGAACCGGCTTCGTCAGGCGTGGATTCCTCGCCTGACTACCTTGGGATATGATGTACTTGCGCTCATGGCGCAGGGCTTGAACAATATCGGGATCGCGCAGGCCCTGGGTCTGTCCCAACAGGTCGTGACGAGACAGATCAACGAAATCTACGGGCAGCTCGGACTCGGCGAGCGGGGCGCAACCGATCGGCACCGGCGTGTCCAGGCCGTCCTCACGTTTCTACGCGCCGGCGACGCACCGGCGCTCGCCGCCGAGCCGCAGTCGCAACCAACCGACACGCTCGTCGAGTTTCAGCGGAGGCCTGAACAGGTCGCGAACATGCCGCAACATCCGGTCTTAGACCACCCCACGTTCATGGATAGGGTGGACGCAGAGATCGCCCGGTGCCTGCGCACCCGGCGCCATCTCAGCATGGTCCTGCTGAGCGCCCCCGCGCCCGATGCGGCCGCACGGCAGGAACCGGTCCCCGATTCGGATGCCGTCCGGCGCATGGCCGAGGAGCTGGCCCGCCACGTGCGCCGCTATGATCTGGTCGCGATCTCCGCGGATGTCGAGGTCGCGCTGATGTTTCCCGAAGCGACACGTGAGAACGCCGGGATCATTCTCGGCCGCCTGCGTGCGGCCGTCGGAGCCGCGCCCGGAACAATGGCGCCGCTGTGGGGCCTCGCGACGTGGCCGGCCGATGGCAACGATCCCGGCGCCCTCCTGGACACCGCCCGGCACCGGCTTTCTGGGGCCTGATCGGAATGCATGCTGTTTCCGCGTCCGGGTGTTCCGTGTATAATATCGATGTCGTTACCGAGTGAACGGAGCGCTGGGGGTGGACTGGTGACTGAGGTACGCATCGGGAAGGACGAGACGCTGGACAGCGCGCTCAGGCGGTTCAAGCGCCAGGTCAAACGGTCCGGCATCCTGACCGACGCGAAACGGCACGAGCATTACGAGAAGCCGAGCCAGAAGCGTCGCCGCCGCGCCGCCAGGCGCAACAAGCGCCACTAGCCTGTTCCCGACGTTCTGCCATCGCCGCCGCCGTCGTCGCGGCTAACGGCGTGTGCGCGCGCGGAGAGGATCATGGCGCGAGACCCGAACCGCAAAATGAAGCGTGCCCGCAGCGCCGGCGGCGTGGTGTTCTCTCCGGCCGCCGATACGCGTATCCTTCTGCTCCAGCACGAAACCGGGAAATGGATGCTCCCGAAGGGCACGATCGAACGCGGCGAGACGCCGGACGGCGTCGCGTTGCGGGAAGTCGCCGAGGAGACCGGTCTCCGGAACGTCCGCATCGTCGCGGACCTCGGGGAAGAGCACTACATGTTCTTTTGGAAGGCCGAAGATACGTACTACGATAAGACGGTGCACTACTATTTAATGGAGTTCCTCGGGGGGGAAGAGGCGCGTCCGCAACGCGAGGAGGGGTTCGTGCGCTGCGAATGGGTCACGATCGCCGAGGCGCTCGACCGCATCAAGTACAAGGAGACACGGCAGGTCGTCCAGCGGGCGCGCACCGCGTTGGCGCAGGTCGGGGACGTGCCGGCGGCCACCCACGATGCCGGAGCGCGCTGAGTCTGTCGATGATGGCCGGCGCCGCGCCCCGATAGACCCGGCAGGGCGCGGACACGGGCTGCCGCCCGGTGACGCGCGTGACCGCCTCGTACGGGACACCCTCGAGCGTTATCAGCGCTACCTCAATCCCGGGCTTGCCAGACTCTACCGATTCGGTGGCGCCGACACGGTGGAGTGGGAGGCCGAAGGCTGTTTCGTCTGGGACGCACACGGCCGGGCCTACATCGACTGCGCGTGCGGCCCCGCCATTTTCAACGTCGGCCACCGGCATCCGCGCGTGCTCGCCGCTGTGCGGGAGCAGCTCGACCGTATTCCGATGTCCGTTCGTACCATGCCGAGTGCGCCGCAGGCGGAACTTGCCGAACGCCTGGCCGCCGTGTCGCCGGGCGATCTGCAGTACTCGTTCTTCTGCAACAGCGGCGCGGAGGCGGTGGAGGGAGCGCTCAAACTCGCTCGCCTCGCCACCGGGAAGCCCGGCTTTGTCGCGATGCGCGACGCCTTCCACGGCAAGACCTTCGGCGCGTTGTCCGCGACGGGACGGGAGCACTACCGCCGTCCGTTCGCGCCGCTCGTTCCGGGGTTCACGCACGTGCCGTTCGGCGATACAGACGCGATCGACCGCGCGATCGGGTCCGACACCGCCGCCGTGATCGTCGAGCCGGTTCAAGGCGAAGCCGGCGTGATCGTGCCGCCGGCGGGCTACCTTCGGGCGGTGCGCGAGCTGTGCGACCGGCGCGGCGTGTTGCTGATCGCCGACGAGATTCAGACCGGCCTCGGCCGGACGGGACGGCTGTTTTACGTGGAGCATGAGGGCGTCACGCCGGACATCATGACGGTCGCGAAGGCCCTCGGCGGCGGGGTCATTCCGATCGGCGCCTTCATCGCCCGCCCGCGTCTCTGGGAGGAGTTCCGGCAGGATCCGTATCTGCACTCGTCGACCTTCGGCGGTAATCCGCTCGCCTGCCGGGCCGCGATCGCGACGCTCGAGGTGCTGGTTGAAGAGCGGTTGGCGGACCGCGCCGAGGCCCTCGGCGCCCGGTTCATCGACCGCCTCCGGGCCGTGCAGGCCCGCCATCCCGCGATCGTTCGCGACGTCCGCGGGCGGGGCCTCATGATCGGCGTCGAGTTTACGCACAGCGACTACGCGCTGCTGGTCTCGGCGGAAGCCGGACACCGCGGGGTGATCACGTTTTACACCCTCAACAAGCCGGAGGTGATCCGGATCGAACCGCCGCTCGTGATCACCGCCGATTTGATCGATCGGGCGGTGGAGGGAATCGAGGGGGCCGTCGCCGAGGCCGAGCGCCTCCTCGCAGGATCTGATGAGGCGGCGGCCGCCACAGAGGCCGACCGGCGCTCGTGACCGGGGCCGAGATCCGCGAGGCGTTCCTCCGGTACTTCGAGGAACGCGGCCACACCCGGGTTCCGAGCGCCTCGCTCGTGCCGGCGGGCGACCCGACCCTCCTGTTCGTCAACGCCGGGATGGTGCCGTTCAAGGACGTGTTCCTCGGGCTCGAGACGCGCCCGTATCGGCGGGCGACCTCGGTGCAGAAGTGCATGCGCGTGAGCGGCAAGCACAACGATCTCGACAACGTCGGCCCGTCGCCGCGGCACCACACGTTCTTCGAGATGCTCGGAAACTTCAGCTTCGGGGAGTATTTCAAGCGGGACGCGATCCGGTACGCGTGGGAGTTCGTGACCGGCCCGCTCGCGCTGCCGCCGGACCGGCTCGTGTTCACCGTGTTCACCGACGACGACGAGGCGGCCGCGGCGTGGGCGGGGCTCGGGATTCCAGAGGGGCGCGTCCTCCGGATGGGTGAGAAGACCAACTTCTGGATGATGGGCGACGTCGGACCGTGCGGGCCGACAAGCGAGCTCCACTACGATTGGGGTCCGGCCTCGTGCACGTGCGGGCGCCCGGACTGCAGCGTCCGCCTCGACAACGACTGCGGCCGGTGGCTCGAGATCTGGAACCTGGTCTTCATGCAGTACACCCAGGCGCCGGACGGCAGCCGCACGCCGCTGCCGCGGCCCGGCGTCGATACCGGGATGGGTCTCGAGCGAATCGCCTCGGTGGTCGAGCATGTCGCGACGAACTACGAGACGGACCTCTTCGTGCCGGTCCTCGATCGGATCCAGCACATTCTCGGCCATCGTTCCGAACAGCGCGCCGCGCACGCGATCGCATATCGCGTGCTCGCCGATCACGGCAGGGCGATGACGTTTCTGATCGCAGACGGCGTCGTCCCGGGCAACGAGGGGCGCGCGTACGTGCTGCGCATGATCATCCGCCGCGCGGTCCGGTTCGCCCGCCAGGCAGGCGCTCGGGGGACGGTGCTCGGCGCCCTCGCGGACGCGGTGACCGCCGTGATGGGCGGAGCGTACCCTGAACTCGCCGCCCAGCGGGCGTTCGTGCAGAACGTGCTGAGCGCCGAGGAACACCGATTCGACCAGACGCTCGAGGCCGGACTCACCCGGCTCGACGACGTGATCGCGGAGATGAGACGATCCGGGCGGCGTGTCATACCGGGCGCCGACGTGTTCCGGCTCTACGACACCTACGGCTTTCCGCCCGACCTGACGCGGGACGTGGCCCGCGAGCACGGACTCGAGATCGACGAGGCAGGCTTCGCGGCGGAGATGGCGGGGCAGAAGGCACGGTCGAGGGCCGCGGAGAGTTTCACGGACGAACACGCCCTGCGCGCACACTACGAACGGGCGCGAGCGTTCGCCGGGCCCACGGTGTTTGTCGGGTACGACACGCTGGTGTCCGAGGGCAGCGTGGCGGCCATCTCCCGCGGCGGCGCCTGGGTTGAGGAAGCCTCTCCGGGGGACGCTGTGGAGGTGGTCACCGACCGGACGCCGTTCTATGCAGAGTCGGGAGGGCAGGTGGGGGATACCGGTCAAATCCGCGCGCTTGCCGCCGGGGGTGCGGTGGTCGCGATAGACGACACCCGCCGCCCGATCCCGGGCCTCACGGTGCACTACGGACGCGTGGTGTCCGGCTCCCTCCGCAGAAACGATCGGGTCCAATTGTCCGTCGATGCCGCGCGCCGGCAGGACATCATGCGTAATCACACCGCGACGCACCTGCTCCACACGGCACTGCGCGAAGTGCTCGGGGCGCATGCGCGTCAGGCGGGATCGCTGGTCGCCCCCGACCGGCTGCGGTTCGACTTCGTCAACCCGAGACCGTTGACGCCCGACGAGCGGTCCCGCATCGAGGCGCGGGTCAACGCACAGATCCGTGCCGCGCTGCCCGTGACGACGGAAATCAAGCCGTATCGCGAGGCGCTCGCATCGGGTGCTGTGGCGCTGTTCGGAGAGAAATACGGTGATGAAGTTCGCGTCGTTAGTATCGACGGCTATAGTCGGGAATTGTGTGGCGGGACGCACGTCCGGATGACCGCCGAGATCGGCAGGTTCGTCCTCAGTCATGAAGGATCCGTGGGATCCGGTATCCGCCGCATCGAGGCCGTGACCGGCCGCGCCGCGGAGCAGCAGATGCACCAGCATGCCCGGCCGATCGTAGTGCACGCCCACGGCAAGGTGCTTCGGGATGCGCAGCCCGGACAGCGCGCCCGGAAATTTGGCTCGGCCAACTCCGAATTTCTGGTGGAAAGCGGCGGCCGCAGGCATGTTGTTGACGCGGACTACGCGCTTCAGCCCGGCGATACGCTGACCGTGACCGCGCGCGGCGTGGCCGGCGCGGGCCTGCCGGATCTAGAGCAGGTGCTCGGCGGCGCCGTCGATGTGGACGGTGTCAAGGTGGTCGGCGTCGCCTTGTCGGCCGTGGACTCCGGGGCGCTTCGCGCATTTGGCGATCGGCTGCGGTCTCGTCTCGACCCCGGCGTCGTGGTCGCCGCGTCGGCCGGCAACGGCCGGATGGACGTGATCGTGATGGCCACGCCGGCTGCGGTTGCGCGCGGCGCCGAGGCGCGGCGCGTCATGCAGGTGTTGAACCGCCGGTTGGGGACGCGTGGTGGAGGACGCGCCGAACTCGCCCAGGGCGGGGGCGGCGACCCCGCGCGCTTGGCCGAGGTGCTCGCCGATCTCAGCGGCGTCGTCCGCGAGGCGCTCGGACAGGCTGCCGACCGCGACTGACGGGCGCCGTGGGACGCGTCCTCGCAATCGATCTCGGGACCAAGCGAATCGGCATCGCCCTCAGCGATCCGACTGCCACTGTTGCGTCTCCGCTCGAAACGCTTCCGGCGACGGGACCGCGCCGCGCGGCCGACCAAGTGTCCGACCTGTGCCGCCGGCACGAGGTCGAGACCGTCGTCGTCGGCTGGCCGCGCAACATGGACGGCTCGCGCGGCCCCGCCGCGCGCGAGGCCGAGGCCTTCGCGGAACGGCTGCGCGCCGCGCTCCAGGTGCCCGTTGAACTCTGGGACGAACGGTTGTCGACCGCGGCCGCCGAGCGAACGCTGCTCGAAGCGGGCCTGCGTCGTGACAAACGGCGGGAGTCGAGGGACCGTGTTGCTGCGGCGCTGATACTGCAGAGCTACCTGGACGCCCATCGACGCGGCCCAGCGCTCCCGGACGCCCCGTCTGGCGCGATTTGACCCTGGGCATAACAGCAGCGGTCATGTTGCGCATCATTCGCCTGGTTGGGCGGCACGGGAGGACTGTGGGCGCCGCGGTCGCGGCGTTCATGGTCGTCGCCGCGCCCTGCGTTGCCGCCGTACCGTCCACCCCGGCGCCGGTGTCGGCGGACATCATTCCCGGTCAGTCGATCGGACCGGCTCAGCTCGGGATGACGGTGAATCAGGCGATGGCCGCCTTGGGCCCGTCCATGGAGGTTGAACGAGGCCGGCGCTGGTATCCTCGGTTCAACGTCGCCGTGGACTTTGTTGCCGGCGTGGCGGTTCGCATCACCACCATCTCCGGCAAGTACCGCACGCCGGGCGGTGCGGGGGTAGGCACCGCAGACACCGAGGCCGCGCAGATGGTCGGCGACGCCAATTTTGTCACGACGACCTCCGGCCGCGACACGACCGTCCTCTACGCGTTCCAGGGCGTTGGATTCATCTTCCAGGGCGGGCGGGCAGTGCAGACCTTCGTGACCGCCGCGGTGCCGTTCGGGCCACCGAAGGCCTCGGTGATCACGCCGGTCTCGCCCGCCGGTGCGCCGATTCTGTTGCCGGGCGGACCGCCGCTGCCGCCGGCCGGGTCCGGAAGTCTGCTGATGCCCGCGCCGCCAAGCGGCGCCTCACCTGTGGGTCCCGCGCCGTCAGCCGGATCGCAGCGCGCATCTCTCCGCAACCTATCGGCCGCCGTCCTGTCCGTTGGAGGCCTGACGGTCGCGGGCGAGGTCGCGAACACCGGCGCCGTGCCCATCGGTCCGATCGTCGTCGCGGGTGCGTTCACGCGCGCATCGGGCGACGAAGTCGACAAGACGTTGACGATCCCGGGCCCGCTGGCTCCGGGCGGAAGCGCATCGTTTACGCTCCAGGCCGCAATGGTCGCGGACATCATCATCCGGTTTCAGGTGACCGCGACGGCCCCCGGCGGCGCGGTGCTGGCGACGGAGCCGGCGCAGGCTGTGCCGGTGTCCGCGTACGCGTCATTTGCGCAGCGGCAGATCCACGTCAAGATCGATCTCGGCGCCCCGGCCACGGTCTCGGGGCCGCCGCAGATCCAGGCGCTCGTGTCGGTGGCCGATACCGGCGCCATCCCGGCGCAGTGGGTGCAGCAGGTTACGGTGACGGTGCCGTACGTGTCCAACGGCGCCGCCGGCTCGACGGAGGTGCAGGTGCGGCCGGGAGAGATGCTGACGATCCTGGTGCCCGCAGGCGCGACGATCGGCGCACCACAGGTGACGGGAGTCGTGCTCAGTGGACAGTAGTGGATCGATCAGGCTGCCGCGCGCAGCCGCGCCTGCGCTGATCGGTGTCCTGGTGCTGCTGGCCGCCGGACTCTGTGTCGTTGCCCTGCGCGCCGTGCTGCATACGGGCGCGGGTGAGGTGGCCGACCAGACGGTCACGCCCGGCGCGCGCGTCGGTACGGATCCAGGAGCGGTCGCGCCCGCGTTCACTGCGCCGGGATACAGCGGGACACCCGTCTCGCTCGCGACATTCCACGGCCATCCGGTCGTCCTGAACTTCTGGGCATCGTGGTGTCCGCCGTGCCGCGCGGAGATGCCGGCGCTGGAGGCGGCGTACCGCACCTACCGAGCCCGCGGGGTCGTCGTGATCGGGATCGACGGTGCCACCGATACCTGGCCGGCCAGCCGGGCATTTCTCAGCATCCGCGGGGTGACATACCCGGTCGCGCGCGACGATCGGGGGCAGATCGCCCAGAGCTATCACGTCGCCGCGCTGCCGACGACGTACTTCATCCGGGCAGACGGCCGGATCGCCGGGGTGGCGCTGACCGGCGGCTTTACGGGCAAGGACGGCGCGCAAGAGCTCAGCAAACAAATCGAGGCGCTGCTGCATTAGCCGCGGCGAGGAGGCCCTCATGCGTGGTATGTTGAACGTCGTTCGTTCCGCACTGATCCTGATGTTGGCTCTGCCGGCCGTCGCGGTCGCGCAGGCGCCCCCGCCCGCATCGTACGTCGTGACGCCGGGCGCGGCCATCGGTCAATGGCCCCTCGATGGGAAGGTGGCCGATTTCTCGTGGGCGATGTCGGACAATAACGTCGTCGACGTGGCCGTGAGCGGAACCGAACTCCTGTTCAGGCGAAATCTGTGGGAGAAGTCGTGGCAGACGCCGAGGATTTTCATCCTTTTCGTCGCCACGTCGTCCACCGTGCTGGCCGTCGGGAGCACGGAGCCGGGCGCGCAAACCGCAGACCGGGTGGGAATCGGCTCGTCCGAACAGGACCTGACGGGGGTCTACCAAGATCCGCAGCTGGTTTTCGAAGTGCCGCTGCACGCCCGGACCCTCATTTACGACAACCGCGGTGTTGCCTTTGAATATCAGTACGTGCCCGCGGCGGGCCATTGGAGTGCCAAGGCCAACCGGGTGTTCGTGTTCCGGCCGGGTCAGGCTAGGACGATCTGGCAGATTCCCTGACACTGGTCGGAGTCTGCGATCCATGGCACGATGACGGGCGGGGGAGGGATGATTTCGCCTAGGTCTTTGGGAAAGGCGTTGACTTTTTACTCCGCTTGTGATTAACTTGGACCACAATTTCATAGTTCTAGCGCTTTGTAGGGGCAAACCCAGAGAAATCTGGGGACGCAAAGCCACGGGACTGGTCAGGCGAGTGAGTCGACTCGCTTGGCAAGTCGGCCGGGTTGCCAAAGCAGGCACCTCGACGCTCCCCGTGGCCGTGGGGAGCGTTTTGTTGTCCCCCCGGCCGCATCCGCAGCCTTAGACAATCCACGCCCGCGGAGTACCGCGGGCATCGGCTTCCCGGCAGGTTGGACCGTGACCGTACGCTCGGGGGGGCCGATGGATATCACAGAACTGCTGATCCTGACGCGGGAGCGCGACGCCTCAGATCTTCACCTGACCGTTGACAACCCGCCGACCCTCCGCATCCACGGCAAACTCGTTCGCTTGGATTATCCGCCGCTGACCGCGACGTCGCTCCACGAGATGCTCTACGACGTGTTGACGGACGAGCACAAGGCCCGGTTCGAAGACACGCACGACCTCGACCTGTCGCTCGAACTGCAGAACGTCGGCCGCTTCCGGGTGAACGTGTTCGTGCAGCGCCTCGGCGAGGCGGCGGTCTTCCGGCTCATCCCCACCGTGATCAAGAACCTCGACCAGCTCGGCATGCCGTCCGTGCTGCGGACGCTCGCGATGAAAGACCGCGGGCTCTTCCTCGTCACCGGCCCCACGGGCTCGGGCAAGTCGACCACGCTCGCCGCGATGATCGATCTCATCAACACCGAGCGGCCCGACCACATCATCACCATCGAAGACCCGATCGAGTTCGTGCACCAGCACAAGAACTGCATCGTCAACCAGCGCGAGGTCGGCCCGCACACCAACTCGTTCGGGGCGGCGCTGCGGAGCGCGCTGCGCGAGGACCCCGACATCATCCTCGTCGGCGAGATGCGAGACCTCGAGACCATCTCCATGGCGCTTACGGCCGCGGAGACCGGCCACCTCGTCTTCGCCACCCTGCATACCAACAGCGCGGCGCAGACGGTCAACCGTGTGATCGACGTCTTCCCGCCGCACCAGCAGGAGCAGATTCGCGTCCAGTTATCGGAGGCGCTCCTCGGCGTGCTCGCGCAGACGCTGATTCCGAGGGTCGACGGCCGGGGCCGCGTCGCCGCGATCGAGCTGATGGTCGCGACTGCGGCGATTCGGAACCTGATCCGCGAAGGCAAGACGTTCCAGATCCCGTCGATGATCGAAACGGGCGCGAAGGACGGCATGACCAGCCTCGACCAGTCCCTGCGCGACCTGCTGCGCCGGGGACTCATCTCGCCGGAAGACGCGTTCATCCGCGCCCACGACCGCGACGCGTTTGCCGCGAGCGGCC
>DATEGA010000253.1:0-14379 GCA_035280345.1 bacterium
GGATCGGCCGGCCGTCGCGCTCGCGGGCCGCCAGGCGTTCACTCAGCATGAGGGCCTCCACGGTGTGGCCGCCGGATAGACGCCGCGGCCGGCTGGCGTCGCCAGCCGGCCGCGGGGGTTCCTTATGCCGCTACGTGGATGCGATCGGCTCCGCTAGTGCACGTGTCCGCAGCCGCATGCCCCGCCGCCACAGCACCCGCCGCCGGAAGGCAGGTCTCCGACATCGGACGACCCGCGCGCCCCAGTCATCACCATCACCGGCGTGAACACCCGCTTCGCGGCCGCTTTGCCGCACCTGGGACAGGCCGGAAGACCCTGGCTCTCGTACTCGGCCACGGTCGCAACGATCTCAAACTCGTGGCGGCAGGATGCACACCGAAACACGTACGTCATCGATGATCACCCGTCTGCGACATGTGCATGGCGATTCGTCCGGCGCGCCCGTCATTCCTCCGTGATCTCCCACGTGTGGGAGATCTCGACGCATCCCTTGAGCGTCTGCGCGACCGGACAGCCGCGCTCGAACACCGCGAGCGCGCGCTCGGCCTCCGCGCGCTTGCCCTTCGGGATTTTGAGATGATATTTCACGCGCATCGTCGTGAGCTTCATCACGCGGTCCGGCGCTTCGATGGTGCCTTCCGCTTCGGTCCAGAGCTTGTCCGGATGGCTGGGAATCCCGCGCGCCTCCAGCGCGCCCGCGAGGGTGCCGGTCAGTCAGCCGGCCGCGGCGCCCACGAGGTGGTCGAGCGTGGCGGGCAGCTCTTCCTCGGGCTCCATCTTGTAGAAATCTTTGATGCCGGAGTTCACGCCGTACCGGACGGGTTCGGGAAAGTCGCCGAGATACGCGCGCCGGTTGGGGCGCTTCTCCTGGTAGACGCGCGCCCGCGCGAGGTGCACGACGCCCATGAGTCGCCTCCTTAGCGGCCTGTCCAGCGCGGCGGACGTTTATCCAGGAACGCGGCAACGCCCTCCTGGAAATCGGCGCTGTTGTAGCACATCCCGATCAGATCGTGGCCGCGGTTCTGCGGGAGCATCTGGTTGATGACACGGCGGACGGCCTCTTTGCTCGCCCGCAGCGTGAGCGGCGGGGCCGCGGCGATCATCGCGGCCAGCTCACTCGTGCGTAATTCCAAGTTTTCCGGCGGCACGAGTTCGTTCACGAGACCCCACGCGAGCGCCTCGCGCGCTTCGACGAAGCGCGCCGTGAAGATCATCTCTTTCGCGCGCGCCGGGCCGATCAGGGAGACGAGCCGAGCGTAGTTGTTCATCGACAGACAGTTGGCAAGCCGGATGACCGGGATGGCGAACCGCGAATCCTCCGACGCGATGCGGAGATCGCACGCCATCGCGATTCCCAGGCCCCCGCCGACACAGAACCCGCGAATCGACGCGATCGTCGGCTTGGCGACGGCCTCGAGCCGTCCCGTCACCTCGTCGATCCGCTCCTCATAGTCGATGCCGGCCTGCGGGTTGCCGCGGAATGCCGGAAACTGCGAGATGTCCGTGCCGGAAACGAACGCGCGGCCGCCCGCCCCCGTGATCACCAGCACCCGCAGGCGGTCGTCGCGATCCACCTCTTCGCTGATCTCGACGAGGCGCTGGTACATCCCCCACGTCATCGCGTTGCGCTGCTCCGGGCGGTTGACGGTCAGCCGCGCAACGCCGCCAACCGCCTCAAAGAGCATGTGCGATTCCACGGCGGCCACCGAGCCGGGACCGGAGGGCGCAGACGTTCCGTGTTTGTCAGGCGGCGGAGGCGTCGGCACCTACCCCGCCTTGGCGTCGGGCGGCGCGGGAGTCTGGGCGGCCGGCTCGTCCGGCTCCGCGCTGCGCTCGGGGGTGGTGACCGCCCGGCGCAGCAGGTCGCCGGCGATGTCGCCGATCGTCACGCGCCCGGACGGCTCCTGGCTCGAGATAAAGTCCTTGACCTGTTGGCGCTCCCGCGCGCGCGCGAGCCGTTTCAGGCTGATGATCATCCGGCGCTCTTCGGGACGCACATCGGTGATCAGGGACTCGATGCTCTGACCGACGGTGAGCACATCCTCGACCTTGCCGACGCGCTTGTCCGCGAGTTCGGAGATCGGGATGAACGCGTCCACTTCGCCGAGGCGGACGAAGGCGCCGGAAGCGACGATCCGCACCACCTTACCGGAGACCGTTTGGCCGGTCTTGTACGCGTCGCCGAGGTGCTGCCAGGGATCGGGCAGGATGTGCTTGAGCCCGAGCGAGATGCGACCGGCCTCGCGGTCGACGCGGAGCACCGCTACCTTGAGCCGCTGGCCGCGCCGGACGATCTCCGACGGGTGCTTGATGTAGGTCCAGGACATCTCGCTGATCGGCAGCAGCGCATCGACGCCGCCGATGTCGACGAACGCGCCGAAATCGGTCAGCCGCCTGACGGTGCCTTCCCGGATCTCGCCTTCTTCCAGGGCCGCCAGCAGCTCCCCGCGGCGCTTCGTCCGCTCCTCGGCCACCGCCGTCTTGTGCGACAGAATCACGCGGCCTTTGCCGCGATCGACCTCGATAACCTTGAGCGGAATGCTCTGCCCGACCAGCGCCTCGAACTGCCGGCCCTTCGCCTCCGAGAGATCCACGTGACTGCCCGGCACGAACCCCCGCAGCCCGAGGTCGACGACCAACCCGCCCTTCACCTTGTCGACCACCATCGCGTGCAGCACGGTGCCGTCGCGGTGGGCCTCCTGGACGCGGTCCCACGCCTTGGCCATGTCCGCGCGCTTCTTGCTGAGGACGATGTTGCCTTCCTCGCCTTCCACCTTGAGCACGTAGACGTCGATTTTGTCGCCGACCGCCACGCCCTCGACCACGTCGCCGCGCGCGGAGAGCTCCCTCGGCGGGATGAAGCCTTCGGACTTCGCGCCCACGTCCACGAGCACGCCTTCGCTATCCACGCGCACCACGATGCCTTGCACGATCTGCCGCTCGCTCAAGGAGGGCATGCTGGCGAGGTCGACGTCGTCGCCGGAAGCTTGGTGCGTGTTATCGTCGATCATTGGAACGGCCACCTTTCCGCCTTCGCCGGCCGCGGCCGGGATGTCATACCTTCTCTGGACCACTCATCGCTCCTGCCCGACCCTCGAGCATCCGCCGCAGCGACTCCGGCAGGCGCCGCACGCGCCCGCCGCGGTCCACCGCCGCGTGCACCGTCCACCCATCGGCAAGCGTCACACCATCCGCCGTCCGCACCAGTTCGTAGCCGAACGACAGGCGCGCAGGGCCGAGTTCGCGCAGCCGCGTCCGCACCGTGAGCACGTCGTCGTACCGGGCCGGCTGCCGGTACCGGCAGTGCGCTTCGATCACGACGAGGAGCCACCCGTCCTCCTCGACCTGCGCGTACGACCGGCCGCACGCCCGAATGTACTCCGTGCGGCCGGCTTCGAACCAGACCAGATAGCCGGCGTGGTGCGCCACGCGCATCTGGTCGGTCTCCGCGTAGCGCACTCGAATCTCGAGTTCCGACACAAACACAAGGGGCCTCCGGACGAATGCGGCATCCCATGGTTCGACGACGACTCCGGCGCATCCCGCCCAGGGTCCTGCCCACTCTCATACGAACGGTCTCGCGTTCGGGTTCTAGCACCGCGTATGACAGGGGCTGCGCGCGCGGCAAATAAAACAGCCCCAGCCGGTTGCGGCGCGGGCGTCGGCGACGCGCCGGGCGGATGGGGCCGTAGAACAGTTGGGGCGGTTTAGCGCGCGCGCACGGGCGGCGCGCCGCGCAACTCCCCGGCGCGCTGGGTCGCGCGGGCGATGGCGCGGCCTACGGTCGCGAGGAATCCACCCTCAGTGAACACTTCCATGGCGGCCATCGTGGTCCCCCCCGGAGACGTGACCCGCTCGCGCAGGACGGCCGGGTCGTCCCCCGTTTCGACGAGCATCCTGCCGGCGCCGAGCACGGTCTGCGATACCAGTTCAATGGCGACGTCCCGCCCCAGTCCCTCGCGCAGGGCGGCCTCGATCATCGCCTCCGCCAGGAGATACACGTAGGCTGGGCCGCTGCCCGAGACGCCGGTCACGGCGTCGAAGAAGCGCTCCGGCACTTCGACGACCCTGCCGACCGCCTCGAAGATCGCCCGCGCCACCCGCACCTGTGCCGCGCCGGCGTGGCGGCCGGGACAGATCGCGGTGGCCGACTCGCCGACGGCGGTCGACGTGTTCGGCATCGCGCGGACGACCGCCGCCGCCCCGAGCGCCGCCTCGATCGTCTCGATCTGGATGCCCGCCGCGATGGAGATCACGAGATGCCGGGCCCGCACGTCCCCCTTGATCTCGTCC
This sequence comes from bacterium, assembly GCA_035280345.1. Lineage (GTDB taxonomy): Bacteria > Sysuimicrobiota > Sysuimicrobiia > Sysuimicrobiales > Segetimicrobiaceae > DASSJF01. Next base: position 4,294 of record DATEGA010000253.1, read on the forward strand.
AGGACCTCCGGCACCGCCGACGGCTTCACGGCGATAATGATGACGTCGGCCTCGCGGATGAGCCGCGCCTTATCACGGGTCGTCACGACGGAGCACTCCCGCGCCAGCCGCGCCAGCCGGACGTCGTTGCTGCGGTTCGTCACAAAGCACCGCTGCGGGGTCACCACGCCGCGGCGAACCAGACCGCGGACGAGCGCGTCGACCGCGTTCCCCGCGCCGATGAAACCAATCGTTCCAGTCCACCTCATCGCCGTTTCCCCCGGAAAAACAAAATCGCCCCTCTCGCAAAGGGCGAAAGGGACGCTTCCGCGGTACCACCTTTGTTCTTCCTCCGGCCCGTCTGACCGGCCGTGGGAAGCACTCGTCGCTGTCTCGGGCGGACCCGGCGTCCGTTCCGGCGGGCCCCTGCTGGTCCCGCACCTCGGACGCGGCATCAGGGGGTGGGTTCGGACGGGCCCGCGACGGCTCTTGCACCCGAGGAGCCGCTCTCTCGACCGCGGACGGAACGCCCTACGTCCCCGTCACTGCCGTCTTATGTGCAGGGGATTATAGCACCGCCGTCCCCGGAAAGGCAAGCGCCGCGCCGATCCGCCATAACGACGCGGAGGAAACGCGGGTGTCCCGGCCGGAAGTAGGTCGCCCGGCAGTCGAGACACGCGGCGCGCTGCCGCGACCAACTTCGCCGCACGGCGACCGAGGTGACGCAGGTGAGCGAGCGGATCGGATTCATCGGGCTCGGCATCATGGGCAAGCCCATGGCGGGGCATCTCGTCCGAGCCAGGCACACCGTGACGGTCTGGAACCGGACGCCCGCCAAGGCCACCGACCTCGTCAGGGCCGGCGCCAAGCAGGCCGCGTCGCCCAAGGACACCGCGTCGCAGAGCGACATCACCATCATCATGGTCTCCGACACCCCGGACGTGCGGCAGGTCGTGATGGGCGCCAACGGCGTCCTCGAAGGCGTCCGCCCCGGCAGCGTCGTCGTGGACATGAGCACCATTTCACCGGTCGCGACGCGGGAGATCGCCGAGGCGCTTGCGGCGCGCGGCGTGGAGATGCTCGACGCGCCCGTTTCGGGCGGCGAAAAGGGCGCGGTCGAGGCCACCCTCTCCATCATGGTGGGCGGCAAGCCCGAGACCTTCGAGCGGGTGCTGCCGGTCTTTCAAGCGATGGGCAAAAACATCGTCCACATTGGCGCGAACGGCGCGGGGCAGGTCACGAAGGCGTGCAACCAGCTCGTGCTGTCGCTCACGATCCTCGGCGTGGCGGAGGCGATCCACCTTGCCCGCAAAGCGGGCGTCGATCCGGCCAAAGTCCGGTCGGCGCTGCTCGGCGGGTTCGCGCAGAGCCGGGTGCTCGAACTGCACGGCCAGCGGATGCTCGACGAGAACTACACGCCGGGCTTCCGGACGCGCCTGTACCACAAGGACATGGGCATCGTGACTGAAACGGGGCGGGCCCTCGGCATGCCCCTGCTCGGCGGCGGCCTCGCCGCGCAGCTCTACCAGATCGCGATGAACGAAGGGCTCGGGGAGCTGGACTACTCGGTGCTGGCCAAGGTGATCGGCGAGTTCGGCGGCGAGACGGCCGGCTAGCGAGGCCGGTCAGGCGCCGCCCGCGGGGACCGCCGCTCCGGCGCCGGCCACCTCCCGCACGACGAGCGCGACCGCCCCCGTCGCCAGAACAACCGGGACCCCCGTCGCGCGCGCGACGGTCTGCTGCATCTCGCGCGTGTAGCCGAGACAATCCATGACGACAAGGGAGACGGCCGCCGCCTCGAGTGCCTGAGCCGCGCCGGCGATCGTCCGCGAATCGCCGTACGGTGACGCGGCCACCACGGTCGCCGCCGCGCGGCCGCTCCACCGCGACTCCGCCTGCCGGATCTGGCCCTCATCGGGAACCATCACGCCGAGCCGCACCGGCGCATTCGCGGGCAAACCCTCGCACACCGCGGCGACCACGTGCGGCAGCACGCGGTGCGGACGCAAGAGCACACCCCCGAACGCGAGACCGGGGAACGCGCCGGTACACAGCACGACGGCCAGACCCACGCCCTCCTGTGCGAACCGGTCGAGACAGACCTGCACGCGGCCGTCGATTTGCCGGTGGGCGAGACGCACCGGCCGCCCGGACCGCAGGCGGCTCACCAGCACCTCGTCGCCGGGCGACGGCGCGAGCGCCGTGATCTCGGCCTCGGTCAGGTCGTCGAGCGCGCCGCGCTGCGCCAGCTTAAGGCCCGGCAGGGCCCGCTCGAACTCTTCCATCATGTCCGGACGGGGCGACTGACCGATCGTGACAAAGCCGACGGTGCGCATCACGGCAACCTCCCCGCTAGACTTCGGGCTCCAACACGATCTCGATCTCGCCCGACTTCGAACCGGGCTTCGGCAGAAACGCAGTCGCGGTCGTCTTGAACCCGCCGACGGCGACGCGGATGTGGATGTGCGGCTGGCCGAAGCTCGAGCCCGGGAAGTCCGTCTCGAACCGGAACCGGCCGTTCGCGTCGGTGACGACGGTGCCGCGATGCACCGAGTCGTAGAAGCCGTTCGGCCCGGCGTGCCAGATCTCCACGCGCACGCGCGCGAGCGGCGTACAGTCGATACCGGACCGGACGATGCCGGTGAGCACGAACCCCCCCGCGCCGACGTGCGAGCGCACCGGCGGGTTCGGCGTGTAGTTCGGATCCAGGTAGCCGTTCGGCGTGATCGGGCACTTGGGAGCGGCGGCCTGGACTGCCGCAAGGTGTGGCTGCGCGAACACCGCAGCGAGCAGGACGGCGGCGCAGAGCGCGCCGACCCGCAGGGCACCGATGCTACGTCGAGTCCGGGTATCGAGGGGCACGACGGTCACCTCATGAGCTGGATCGCTCCCGAGGCCGGCGACACCCGGGGATGATCCCGATTTGCAAACCTTCTACACCGCCACCGCCTGTCGGTCCTGGGTCGCGTCAACCCGAAAGCGAACGGCGGGCGCGCTCAACCATGAAGCGGACCGCGTCGTTCATGTTGACAGGCACGATGGCCACCTCCGGGTGCGCGGCGCGATAAACTCTAAAGACCTCGTCCGCAAACGCCTGTCCAATTGCCGGCACGCCGTCGAAATCGAGTGTCACGGATCGGAATTTGTCGAGGCCTCCCAGTATCCGGCGGGCCTGCGAGCGGGAAAGGTACGCCGCGCCTCGCGAATAGAGTCTGACCTTGACCTCGCTTCGGTCGAACGCAGGTTCTTCCGTCTCGACCTGATACCTTCGAAACACGTCCTGAATGCGGCGCCGCGACGACGCGGAAATCGAAAACCGTACCTTGGTGCCGCGTTTGAACGGTTTGCGCGGCTCAAGAACCACGTCGTCACGGAGATTGTCGAATCGAAGGCGAAGCCGGTGACTCTCGAGTTCCAGCTCGTCGCCGACTCTCGAGGTGAAAAAGATCCCTTCCCCCGAATGTCCGGCCGGTTGGGTGGTGGTCTTGCCCTTCAGAAGTTCTTCGACGGCCTCGTCCTCCGACGCGAGGCCGCGCTTCTCCATGATATTATGGAATACGCCGATACCTGAGTCGTTGACCGTGAATTCGATCCGCGTCCCCGCTCTGCCGACTTCAACCTCTACCACCGTCGAGCGCGAGTGCTCGATCGCGTTGTTCATCATCTCCTGAAACGCAAACGCGAAGATCCGATCGACGTTGTCCGGCAGCGCGCGCACGAACGGCGCTTTGGCGCGGACCGAATCGAGGACCTCGTGCTCTCCGAGTCCCCGATTTCTGAGACGCTCTCGTACAACCAGGCCCAGACCCGCGGCGTGTCGCGGAAGGGCATAGGCGGCCCCGCGGGTCGCACCGGCCATGATGAGTTCGCCCGCCGCCACCAGTTCGCGAATTCTGCGCTGCACAAACTGGCGGGAGACCCTGCCCTGAAGTGCCGCCAGAACGTCCGGCGTGCGAAAGGTCTCGCGTGTCGCGGCGACCTTCAAGATCGTTTCCCGTACGTTTGCCGCCATACGCTAACACCAGCCCGTAATTGAGGGGGAACCGCCCGTCCGTAGATTGTAAACCAATATATATTTATTGTCAACTTAATTGACAACCAACGATGTTATATTGTCAACTCGATTGTCAACCGTTTCCCCGGCCGATCGCGCGCCCGGCGCAATCCTTACCCCCGCTCGCCTGCTAGGGCCGGGAGTGCCGGGCCACGAACGTTCCCGAAAGACCACGGAGGGACGGACGATGGCAACCACGAGGAAACCGGAGGCCGGGCTGCCCGCGCAAGCCGGCCCGGACCACATCGCCGGCGCCCAGGCCGAGTGGGAAGCGCGCGACGTCCGCGAAGCGGCGGAGCGGGCGCCGGAGCGGTCCCCGCAGTTCGAGACGCTGTCCGGCCTGCCGGTCAAGCGGCTCTACGGCCCCGCGGACACCGCAGGGCTCGAGTACCTCGACGCCCTGGGCTTCCCTGGCCGTTATCCGTACACGCGGGGGCCTTACCCCACGATGTACCGATCGCGGCCGTGGACGATGCGGCAGATCGCGGGCTACGGGACCGGCCGCGACACGAACGCGCGCCTCAAGTACCTGATCGCCCAGGGGCAGACCGGCATCTCGGTCGACTTCGACATGCCGACGCTCATGGGCTACGATTCCGACGATCCGCGCGCCCGCGGCGAAGTCGGGCGCGAGGGCGTCGCCGTGGACACGATCGAGGATCTCGCCGACATCCTCGACGGCATCGACATCGGCGCGATCAGCGTCTCGATGACGATCAACCCGACCGCGTGGGTCCTCTTTTCGATGTACGTGGCGCTCGCGGAGCGCCGCGGCGTGCCCCCCGGATCGCTCTCCGGGACCGTGCAGGCCGACATCCTGAAGGAGTACATCGCGCAGAAGGAGTGGATCTACCCGATCCCCGCCGGGATGCGGATCGTGCGCGACCTCATCGTCCACAGCGTCGCGCACCTCGCGCGCTACAACCCGATCAACATCAGCGGCTACCACATCCGCGAGGCCGGCGCCACCGCGGTTCAAGAGGCGGCCTTCACGCTCGCCAACGGCATCGCGTACGTCGAGGAGGTCCGGCGGACCGGCCTCGAGGTCGACGCGTTCGCGCCGCGGCTTGCCTTCTACTTTATCGCCGAGCGCGACTTCTTCGAGGAGATCGCAAAGTTCCGCGCAGCGCGGCGGGTCTGGGCGAAGATCATGCGCGACCGGTTCGGCGCGCGCCGGCCGGAATCGATGCGTTTGCGCTTCCACTGCCAGACCGCGGGGTCGAGCCTCACCGCCCGCGAGCCGATCAACAACATCGCGCGGACGTCGCTGCAGGCGCTGTCCGCCGTGCTCGGCGGCGCCCAGAGCCTGCACGCGAACGGCATGGACGAAGCGCTGGCGATCCCGTCGGAACTCGCGATGAAGGTCGCGCTGCGCACCCAGCAGATCATCCTCGACGAAACACGCGTCGCGAGCACGATCGACCCGCTCGGCGGCGGCTATTTTGTGGAGGCGCTGACGGACCGGGTCGAGGCGGAGATCTGGGCGTACCTGCGCCGGATCGACGACCTCGGCGGCGCCGTCGCCGCGGCCGAGCAGAACTTCTTTCAAACCGAGATCGCCGACACCGCCTACCGCTACCACCAACAAAAAGAACGCGGCGAGCTGACGGTCGTCGGCGTCAACAAGTACGTCGACCCGTCCGGCGGCGACGTGCCGATCGCGCTGCACGAGATCGACCCGGGCGTGGAGGCGGAGCAGGGCGCGCGGCTTGCCCGCGTGAAGCGGGAGCGCGACGCGCGCGAGGTCGCACGCCGCCTCGCGGCGCTCGCGGAGACCGCGCGCGGCGACGGCAACCTGATCCCGCCGACGATCGAGGCCGTGCGCGCGCACGCGACCCTCGGCGAGATCGTGCAGGCGCTGCGCGATGTGTTCGGCACCTACGTCGAGCGGCCGGTGTTCTGACATCGGATGACCCGGGTGCTGATGGCGAAGGTCGGGCTCGACGGCCACGACCGCGGCGTGAAGGTCGTGGCGCGCGCCCTGCGCGACGCGGGCTTCGAGGTCGTCTATACCGGGCTCCACCGGACGCCGGAAGAGGTCGCCGTCGCGGCGGTGCAGGAGGACGTGGACGTGATCGGGGTGAGCATCCTCTCCGGCGCCCACATGGCGCTGGTCCCCCCGCTCCTCGACGAGCTGCGCGCCAACGACGCGGCCGACATCAAGGTGCTGGTCGGCGGCGTGATCCCGGAAGCCGACCGCGCAAAACTTCGTGAGCTCGGCGCCGCGGCGGTGTTCGACCAGGACGCGACGACCGACGCGATCGTGGAGTGGATTCGCGGCAACGCCGGGCGGGGCGGCCGGTGACGGCCCGCGTAGATGCGATCGATCCCGGCAGCCCGCGCACGCTCGGGCGCCTGATCACCCGGATCGAGAACGACCCCGGGGCGGCGGCGGAGATCGTGGCCGGCCTATGGAACCGGACCGGCCGGGCCCGCCGCATCGGCCTCACCGGCCCGCCGGGCGTCGGCAAGAGCACGCTGGCCGACCAGCTCATCACCGCCGCGCGCGGCGGCGGCCTCCGGGTCGCGGTGATCGGCGTCGACCCCTCGAGCCCGTTCTCGGGGGGTGCGATCCTCGGCGACCGCGTGCGCATGCTGCGGCACAGCGGGGACAGCGGCGTCTACATTCGCAGCATGGCGGCCCGCGCGCATCTCGGCGGGCTCGCGGCGGCGACGCGGGATGTCGCCTACGTCATGGAGGCGTTCGCGTTTGATCTCGTGCTCGTGGAAACGGTCGGCGTCGGACAGAGCGAAGTTGAGATCATGGGGCTCGCCGACACGGTCGTTGTGGCGACGGCGCCGGGCCTCGGAGACGCCGTCCAGACGCTCAAAGCGGGCATCCTCGAGATCGCCGACGTGCTGGTCGTGAACAAGGCGGACCGCCCGGGCGCGCGGGAAACCGTGATGCAGCTTCGGGAGATGCGCCGGCTGGTGCCGCACCACGACGCCTGGGACGTCCCGATCGTGGAAACCGCGGCGACCACGGGAACCGGCACGGCCGAACTCTGGGACGCGATTCGCCGGCACGGCGAGCACCTTCGCACCTCCGGCGAACTGGACGCGCGCCGTAGCCGGCGCGCCGAGCGCGAGGTGCTCGATCTCGTCGAGACCGCGCTCGCCTCGCGCGTACGCGCCACCCTGCGCCACGACGGCGAGCCCGCCGAGATTCTCGCTGAGGCGAAACGCCGCGAGACCGACCCGCACTCGGCGGCGAAGGCGATCCTGGACCGGCTCGGGCCTCCAAGCCGCGGATGACCGCCCCGTACCCGCCCGTCGCGGCCGATGTCACCCAGGTCGACGTGCTGGAGCGCGGCATGGCCGGGATTACGGCCGGCTACTTCATCGCCGCGCCGCGCTGCGCGATTGTCGATACGGGGGGCGCGCGGAGCGTCCCGGTCTGGCTCGACGCACTCGCAGCCCTCGGCGTCAGGCCGGCCGACATCTCGTTCATCATCGCGACCCACATCCATCTCGACCACACCGGGGGCGTCGGCGCGATGCTGCGCCACGCACCGGACGCCCGGGTCGTCGTGCATCCGCGCGGCGCCCGCCATCTGGCCGATCCGAGCCGGCTGCTCGCCGGCGCCCGAGTGGTGTTCGGCGATAATTTGGAGAGCTATTTCGGCCTGCCGCAGCCTGTGCCGGAATCGCGCCTCGTGATCATGGAGGACGGCGCCACGCTCGATCTCGGCGGCGGCCATACGCTGCGCTTCGTTGACGCGCCCGGACACGCGCGCCACCAGCACATGATCTTCGATCCGCGCGCGCGGGCATTGTTCACCGGCGACGAGCTCGGCGAACGGCTGCCCGAGATCGCCGAGGACTACGTCATGCTCGACACCGCGCCGAACCAGTTCGATCCCGAGGCGATGCTGCGCTCGGCGCAGCATCTGGTGGAATTACGGCCCGAGGCATTGCTCTTTTCGCATTTCGGCCGCTACCCGGGTTCGTACGCGACGCTCTATGACCGCGTGGCGCACGAAGTGCCTGTCGTCGCCGGCTTCGGGCGGATCGACGGCCGGCTCGCCACCGAAGCGGAAATCACGGCCGCGCTCGTCGCGCACGTCCGCGAAGATCTTGCGCAGCGCGGCATCGCGTGGACGCCGCGGATCGAGGCCATCCTGCGCGACCGCCTCAACGTCTCGGCCCAGGGAATCGCCGACTACTACGCGCGGCGCAACGCGGGCTAGTCTCGATCGGGCCGGCAGAGGCATTCACCGGCTAGGATTCGCCCGCCGTCAACACCTCCGCGCTCGCAAACAACGCCGGCTGCCCGCCGGTGTGCCAGAAGACGACGGTCTGATCCCGGCTCCACCGGCCCCGCCGGATGAGGTCGGCCACGCCGGCCATGGCCTTCCCCGTGTATACCGGATCGAGCAGCATCCCTTCAGCGAGCGCGGCGGTCTTGATCGCCTGGATGCACTCGGGCGTCGGCTCGCCGTACGTGCCGCCGTACTCGTCGAGGACGATGACGTCGTTCGCTGGGATGTGCACATCGACGTCGAAGCGCTCGGCGAACTCCGCGACGAGGCCGCTCACCTTCGGCGCGAGGTCTTCCCGTTTCGCCCCGTCCCCGATGCCGATGATCTCGATGCCCGTCTGAGAGAGCGCCGCGCCGATCGCGAGGCCTGCGTGTGTGCCGGCCGAGCCGCTGCAGAACACGATCGAATCGACCGCGACGCCCTGCGCGGTCGTCTGATGCAGGAGCTCCTCGAAGGCCTGCGCGTACGCGGCGGCACCGAGCGGCGTGGACGCGCCGCTCGGGATGAGGTACGGGCGCCGGCCTTTGGCGCGGAGCGCGGCCATCTCCTCGGCGAGCACGGCCTCGGCCGAGACGCGGTCCGTGCCCGGCGTGATGCGGATCCGCGCGCCGAAGAGGTGGTCGAGTAGGAAGTTGCCCTGCATCAGTTCCGGCTCAACGGGTCGCAGCACGAGCACGCAGTCCATCCCGCCGACGCGCGCGGCGGCGGCGGTGACCCGGCAGTGATTCGACTGGATCGCGCCGGTGGTGACGAGCGTGTCGAAGCTACCGGCCAGCGCCTCGCCGAGATGGTACTCGACCTTGCGCACCTTGTTGCCGCCGAGCGCAAAGCCGGTGAGGTCGTCGCGCTTGATCAGGAGCCGCGGCGCTTCCCCGTTGCCGGCGAGAGCGCGTTCGAGGCGCGGGGCCTCGTCGAGCGGCGTAGGCAATGCGGCGAGCCGGACCCTCGGCAAACGCGCCAGCTGCAGCATGAGAGCCTCCTGTGCCGTACGGCTCAGGCCGCCGCAGCGGCCTGTAGGCGCTTCAGAGCGGCCAGTACATCCCGGCGATCCGGCGAACCTCGCGCGCCCGCTCGCGCGCGACCGAGAAGGGCGCCTCGCGCAACGCCGCCTCGGGCTCGCGAAGGCCGGAGGCCACGCCGGTGAGGCCGTCGAGGGCGGCGGCCACCGAGTACGAGAGGCCGTCGAGATCATAGCCGCCTTCAAGCACGGCGGCCACCGGTACCGGTCCGGCGGCCTCCCGCACCATCGCGGCGAGGCGCCGGAACCCGTCCGCGGTCAGCAGCATCCCGCCGAGCGGATCGGCGTGGTGCGCGTCGAAGCCGGCCGAGACGAGGACGAGCCCCGGGGCGACCGCGCGCATGAGCGGCAGCACGACTTCTTCCCACAGGTACTCGTACCCGCCGTCCCCAATCCCGGGCGGCAGCGGGATGTTGATGGTAGCGCCCTCCCCCGGCCCCTCGCCCGCGTCGGTCATCGCGCCGGTGCCGGGGTACCAGTTTTCCTGGTGCAGCGAGCAGAACACCACGCGCGGATCGTGGTAGAACGCCTCCTCCGTCCCGTTACCGTGATGGACGTCCCAGTCCAGGATGAAGACGCGCTCGACGCCGCGCCGGTCGATCGCGTACCGGGCGGCAAGCGCCACGTTGTTGAACAAGCAGAAGCCCATCCCGGCGGCCGGCCGCGCGTGGTGTCCCGGCGGACGCACAAGCGCCAAAGCGGCCGGGGCCTCACCCGCGAGCACCGCGTCAACGGCCCCGAGGGCGCCGCCGGCCGCAAGGCGCGCGATGCCA
>DATEGA010000254.1:0-20320 GCA_035280345.1 bacterium
CGGCCGGCGGGCGGGAGTGCGCCGCGACCGGGAGGCCGGGGCGGGCGGGCGCGGCGGCGGAACCGCGGAACCCGTGTCGATCGCCGAGGTGGCGCTCGACGACGCGGTTCGCCGCGCTACCGGCCTTCCGGAGGTCGACCGCGTGCTCGGAGGCGGCGTGGTGCCCGGCTCGCTCATCCTGGTCGGCGGCGACCCGGGCGTTGGCAAGTCCACACTCGCACTGGCCGTCGCCCACCACATGGCCGGCGCCTGGAGCGGGGCGGGCGACCGGCGCCCCGTCCTCTACGTCTCCGGCGAGGAATCCGTCCGGCAGACCAAGATGCGCGCCGCGCGTCTTGGGGTGGACGCGTCGAACCTGCTGGTGCTCGCGGAGACCGACCTCGATCAGATCGTGTCCCAGATCGACCGCGTCCGGCCGTCGCTGGTGGTCGTCGATTCGATTCAAACCGTGTATCGCGCCGACGTTACGGCCGCTCCCGGCAGCGTGGCCCAGATCCGCGAGTGCACGGGCGATCTGCTCCGCGTGGCGAAGACGGAGGGCGGCCCCGCCGTGCTGGTGATCGGCCATGTGACGAAGGAGGGCGCGATCGCGGGCCCCCGCGTCCTCGAGCATATGGTGGATACGGTGCTGTACTTCGAGGGCGAGCGCCACCACGCATACCGTGTCCTGCGCGCGACGAAGAACCGGTTCGGGTCTACGAATGAGATTGGCGTCTTCGCCATGAGCGGACGGGGCCTCACCGAGGTCGCGGATCCGTCGGCGCTGTTCCTGGCGGAGCGGCCGGAGGGCGCGTCGGGCTCGGCGGTGGTGTGCGCCGTGGAAGGTACCCGGCCGCTGCTGCTCGAGGTACAGGCCCTCGTGACGCGCACGCCGTTTGGCATGCCGCGACGCACCGCCGCGGGCATCGACTACAACCGACTGCTGTTGCTCCTGGCCGTGCTCGAGAAGCGCGCCGGGCTGCACCTGTCGGCGCACGATGTCTACGTGAGCGTCGCCGGCGGCGTGAGCGTGGACGAACCCGCCGCGGATCTCGGCGTGGCGCTCGCCGTGGCGAGCAGCCACCGCGACCGCCCGGTCGACGCCGCCGCCGTCGCCGTCGGCGAGGTCGGTCTCGGGGGTGAGGTGCGCGCCGTCAGCCAGATCGACCGCCGCATCGCCGAGGCGGCGAAGCTGGGGTTCCGGCGCGTCCTCGCGCCGCGGGCGAACCTGACCGGTCTTGACGACCCGCCCGCCGGCGTGGAGATTACCGGCGTCGACGACGTCGCGGAAGCGCTCGATCGTCTCGTCACGTAGCCGCCGGCGCGCCGGGAAGACGACGATCCCGGCGGCACGCCGCCGGGATCGTATGATTGTTTCGCCGCCGCAGAGCGGCCCGGTCAGAGAGCGCTACTTGAGATTGAAGATCCCGAGGGTCTTGATGCGGCTGTGTTCTTTCTTACGGATCACCTCGAGGTCGAGGTCGAGCAGATTGCACACCGCCGCGATGTAGAACAGCTCCGACCCGATCTCACTCTCCACCGCCTCGGCGCAGCGCTCGCACAGCTTGCCGTCGAGATGCGTCTGCACGTACTGGCGGATGTCGGAGAGGCCGACGTCGGCCGGGAACTGCTGCTTGCTCGCGGTGACGGAGATGCAGCCGCAGGTCGTGACGGCTTTGGCGATGGCACGGTTGACGCGGGCGGTGGATTCCTGAAGCTTCGTCAAGACATCGAGAACGCTTCGGTGCCGGACGAGATACTCGTCGACCTGCGCCTGAAACGACGGGCTCGTTTCCTTCATGAGCGGCGCACCCCCCAAGGGCTGGAACGCGTTGCCATTATAGGCGCCGCGTCGCGCGAGTGTCAAGAAATTGCTATGATGTGCTCGAGATGCGCCGGCTGATTCGCGGTGTCGGTCTCGTGCTCGGCGCCGTGATCGGATATCAGATCGCCGATGCCGTCCGCTTCGAGATCGTCCGCAGCGGCGGGGAACCGGCGCGCCTCGGCACGCTCGCCGCGGGCATTGTGCTCGGGGCGCTCGCCGGGGCCGCGGTCTCGCGGCCCGCCGCGGTGTGGTTTGTCTCGTCGATGGGCTGGGCGTTGCGGCTGTTGGGCGAAGTGCCGCTGCGCGACGTCGTCTCAGGCACGGTCGGGTTGCTCGCGGGCCTCTTCGCCGCGTTTCTCGTCAGCATTCCGCTGCAGCGCGTACCGATCATCGGCGCCTATATCATTCCGATCGCGGCGGTGCTCGCCTTCGGCTACCTAGGCCTGCATCTCGGCATTCAGCGCCGGGAAGACGCGCGCGCCGCGTTCACCCGGTTCGCGGTGCGGGTCGGCCGCGAGCGCCAAGGTCTTCGCCCTCGGTCCCGCGGCGGAACACGGGCCGGTTCGCACGAGCCGGGCGTGCGGCGACGGCCTGCCGGTTTTGACGATGGGACGGGCGGCGACTCCGGCGACGGCCGGCGCCCAAAACTTCTCGACACCAGCGCGATCATCGACGGGCGTATCGCCGACATCTGTCGTACGGGATTCCTCGAAGGTCCGCTCGTGGTGCCGCGCGGCGTCCTGACCGAACTGCAGCACATCGCCGACTCCGGCGACGCACTGCGCCGGAACCGTGGACGCCGCGGGCTCGACGTGCTCGATACGCTGCAGCGCGAACTCGCCGTGCTTCATATCTATGATGACGCGCCCGCGTCCGGCGAGGCCGTCGACGCGCAGCTCGTACGCCTCGCCGGCTCGTTGGAGGCGGTGATCGTCACCACCGACTACAACCTGAACAAAATCGCCGGCCTTCAAAACATCCGTGTACTCAACGTGAATGAGCTCGCGAACGCAATCAAGCCGGTGATGCTGCCCGGCGAAGACCTGACCGTGCACCTGATCAAGGACGGCAAGGAGGCCGGACAGGGCGTCGGCTATCTCGAAGACGGCACGATGATCGTCGTCGAGGGCGGGAAGAAGCACATCGGCGAGACGGTCCCCACTGTCGTGACGAGCGTACTGCAGACCGTTGCGGGGCGGATGATATTCGCGCGCCCCAAGGTACTCGAGCGGGACGGCGCGTCGCGGTGAGCCCGTTCTCGGTAGACGGCCCCTCGGCCGGGGCCGCGGCGGTTGTCCCCGCGGCCGGCCGGGGTGAGCGGTTGGGCGGCGGCGGTCCGAAGGCCCTCATTCCGCTGCGCGGACGCCCGATGCTCGAGTACGCCCTCGAAGCGCTGAACGCGGCATCGGCGATCCAGAGTATTCTGGTGGCTGCGCCGCCGGACGCCCTGGAGCCGGTGACGGCTGCCGCGCGACGGGCGGCGGGCAGGAAGTTGGCCGGCGTCGTGCCCGGGGGACCGGACCGGCAAGCGTCGGTGGCCTGCGCGCTTGCGGCGCTCCCGGCCGGGCCCTCGATCGTCGTAGTTCACGACGGTGCCCGCCCGCTTGTCCCGGTCCCCCTGATTGACGCGGTGGTGGCGGCCGCCGTCCGGGACGGCGCCGCCACGGCCGCGCTGCGGGTCGACGAAACCGTCAGGCGCGGCGATGACGCATGGCTGCGGACGACCGTTGACCGCGCCGGGCTCTTCCGCGTGCAGACGCCGCAGGCGTTCGAGCGGACACTGCTCGAGACGGCGCACCGTGAAGCCGAGCGATCGGGCTTCCGCGGTACCGATGATGCGGCGCTGGTCGAGCGGCTGGGGCATCCGGTTCGGCTCGTGCCGGGGGCGGCGCGCAACCTGAAGGTGACGGTGCCGGACGACCTGGCGGTCGCGGAGGCGCTGCTCCGCCGGGATGAGCCCGCGCCCGGCGCGCACCGGGTCGGCCTTGGCTTCGACGCCCACCGGTTGGCGGCGGGCCGCCCGCTGGTGCTGGGTGGCGTGACGATCCCGTCCCCGCGCGGCCTCGAGGGTCATTCCGACGCTGACGTGATCGCCCACGCCGTCATGGACGCGCTGCTCGGCGCCGCCGGCTGTGGCGACATCGGCAGGTTGTTCCCGCCGACCGAACCCGCGTACCGGGGCGCGGACAGCATGCGGCTGCTCGCCCGTGTCCGCGACCTGATCGCCGAGCACGGCTGGCGCGCCGCGTACATCGACGTCGTGGTGATGGCCGAGGCACCGCGTCTGGCTCCCCACGTGGACGCGATGCGCCGGGCCATGGCGCTTGCGATGGGTACGGATCCGTCTCGCATCAGCATCAAGGCCACGACGCTCGAAGGGATGGGCGCGATCGGCCGGGAGGAGGGCATCGCGGCGCAGGCGGTCGCGAGCCTGGAGCCCGTCCGGCCGCAAGTCCCGGGGCCGGGCGGCGCGCCATGAAACGCGGAGCGCGCCGGCCCTCGCCGGCGAAGGGACGGGACGTTCCCGGCCGTGTGATCGACGGCCGGTACGTGCGGCCGCAGCGAAACCTGCTGCCGATCCTGATTGAAGAGTCCGTGTGCGAAGAGCCGGTGATGGTCGAGCCGATGCCCGGCAAGCCGGCGTCGAGGCCGGGCGGCTTCTGGCGAGGCGCGGAATTTCATCGGGTGACGCGGCTGTTCGGCCGCCGGTTCGAGCGCGACGCGTTGTACGTCCGGGTCCAGAGCGAGCGCGGCCGGGTCTACGAGCTGCGCCGGACGCTGGAAATGAACTCGTGGACGCTGCGAGGCCGCTGGCGCTGGGACCTCGTCGCGATGATCCGCCTCGTCTCGGTCCGGCGCCTGCCGTCGGATCCCCAGCAGTGGATCTGGCCCACGGGAGCGGGAACGCGGTGAGCTCGCCTACGCCGACGGCGCGGCCCGCAGGCGTGCGGAGCGCCGCCGCGCTCAAAATCTACAGTACGCTCGCGCGGCGCAAAGAGCCCTTCGAGACGGTGCATCCCGGCGAAGTCCGGATGTACGTCTGTGGACCAAACGTGTACGGCCCGTCGCACGTCGGACACGCGATGTCGTACGTGGTGTTTGACGTGGTACGCCGCTACCTCACGTACCGCGGGTATCGCGTCCGCTACGTGCAGAACTTTACCGACATCGAAGACCGGATCATCGAGACGGCGGCCGCCGAAGGCACGACGATCGCGGCGCTCGCGGAGCGGTACATGGCGCGTTTCATGAGTGAGATGGACGCCCTCGGAGTCCGCCATGCCGACGTCTACCCCCGCGCGACGCACGCGATTCCGAAGATGATCGAGATCATCCGGGAGCTCGAGTCCCGCGGCCTTGCCTACGCAGCCGGCGGGGACGTCTTCTTCCGCGTCTTGGCGTTCCCGGGCTACGGCCGCCTTTCGGGCCGCTCGCTTGACGAGATGATGGCCGGCGCGCGCGTCGACGTGGACCCGCGCAAGGAACACCCGATGGACTTCGTGCTGTGGAAGGCGTCGAAGCCGGGCGAGCCGGCGTGGGACAGTCCCTGGGGGCGCGGCCGGCCGGGCTGGCACATCGAATGCACAGCGATGTCGATGGAGTTTCTCGGCCCGCAGCTGGACATCCACGGCGGCGGGCAGGACGTCGTGTTTCCCCACCACGAGAACGAGATCGCGCAGTCCGAGGGCTACACCGGGAAGCGGTTCGTCCGCTATTGGATGCACAATGGTCTGCTGCGCCTCACCGGCGGCCCCGAGAAGATGACGCGGCACCTTGGCGGGATCGTTACGATCCGTGAAGCGCTGGATCGCTACCACCCCGACACGCTCCGGGTGTTCATCCTGTCGTCGCACTACCGCAACCCGCTCACCTGGACGGACGAGGCCTTGGCCGCCGCAGCCGCCGGCGCGGAGCGGCTGCGCACGGCGCGCGAAAATGCGGAGGACCTGCTCACGTCGGAAGCGGCGCCGGGGGCCGATGCGCCCGACGTGACGGCGGTGCTCGGCGCACTGGCGGAAGCGAGTCCGGCCGCGCGGACGGCTGTTGAAGCCTCGATGGACGACGACTTCGGCACGCCCGGGGCGCTGGCCGCGCTTTTCGATCTTGCGACGGCGGTCAACCGCGTGACGGACGCCGCGGTGCGGCGCCGCGCGCGGCTGTCCCCACCCGCGGCCCGTACCGTGTGGGAAGCGCTCGACACGTTGCGCGAGTTGTCCGGCGTGCTCGGCCTGCGGCTCGTGACCGCGCTCACCCCAGCACAGACCGCCGCGCTGGCGGACCTGGCACGGCGGCTTTCCGAGGAACGCCCTGATCTGTTTAACCCGGAAGAGCGGCCCGACGGCGCGGCGCCCGCGGAGTTTGGTCCGGCGCTGGTCGACTACATCGCCCGCGGAAGGGTCGAGGCGCGGCGTCGCAAGGATTTTGCGACCGGTGATCGCGTGCGAGGCGACCTGTCGAAACTCGGCGTCTTGCTCGAGGACACGATCACCGGCTTCAAGTGGCGCGTCCGGTAACGACCGCGCGCGACGGCGGCGGGCCTGCGCCGGACAGGGAAGCGGCGCTGGTCGGCCGTCACGCGGTGCTCGAAGCCCTTCGCGCGGGACGCCCGGTCTCGCGCGTCCTGGTGTCGCGGACAGCCCACGGAGCAGGGGCGTTGAGAGAGATCGTCGAGACCGCCCGGCGGCGCGGCGTGCCGGTGCAGACCGTCGATCCGCGGCGCCTCGACGGCTTCGCCGAGGGTCTGCCGCACCAGGGCGTCGCCGCGATGACGGCGGTCCAAGCGCTCGTCGCCCTCGATGACCTGCTGGAGGTCGCGCGGCGCCGAGCCGAGCGGCCGTTTCTCCTCGTCCTCGACGGGATCGAAGACCCGCACAACCTCGGCGCGGTGATCCGGACGGCCGAGGCCGCGGGTGCGCACGGCGTGGTGATTCCTCGGCGGCGCGCCGCGGGTCTCACGCCCGCGGTAGCGAGGGCGTCGGCGGGGGCGACGGCGCATCTCGCGGTCGCCGGCGTGGGCAACCTCACCTCCGCGCTCGAGGAACTGAAGCGGGCGGGCGTGTGGATCATCGGTGCGGATTCCGAGGCGGTCGAGCGATACGATGACGGCGCGCTCGAGCCGCCGGTCGCGGTTGTGGTGGGCGCGGAGGGCCGCGGACTGCACCGGCTCGTGCGGGATCGATGCGACCGGCTCGTTCGGATTCCGATGCGCGGACAGGTGCGCTCGCTCAACGTCTCAGTTGCGGCCGCGCTTTTGCTGTACGAAGTGGCGAAGCGCGCTCCCCGCACAGGCGAGGCGGGCCGGCGCGAGGCTCCGAAGGTAGCCGGTGGTCCCGCGAAGAGAGGGTAGGAGGCCGGGAAGGCGGGTGGAGACACCCCGGCGCCGCGATGAGAATCGTGTCTCGCGCGCGACGTGAGGGCGCGCCGCTACGAAAAACGCGCAGCGCGCGCGTCGCATATTGACTCCGCACCTTGCAGTTGTATAATGTTCGTAACTTGCGGCAGCCAGAAGCGAGGCCCAGGGGGGACCAGACCGGCCGGCCGACACAATCGGGTATCCGGTGCCCCAGCCATCCACGTGATCGTCAGCCAGCGCACACGCCAGTAACCCACATCCCAGCGGGGCCATACTTCGGGCGGAGGCGAGACCTGTGGTAGTTGCGCGCAAGGTGGCGGCCGTTGTACCAAGCTATCAGGACATGGGGGATGAACAGCTCGTCGATTGCGCAAAGGGCGGCGATGAATTCGCCGCGGAGTTTCTGATCAACAAGTACCGCAACTTCGTCCGCGTCAAAGCCAAGGCGTACTTCCTCATCGGGGCCGATCGCGAAGACATCATTCAGGAAGGCATGATCGGCCTCTACAAGGCGATTCGAGATTTCCGGCGGGAGAAGTTGTCATCGTTTCGCGCGTTCGCCGAGCTCTGCATCACCCGCCAGATCATTACCGCGATCAAGACCGCCACGAGACAGAAGCACATTCCGCTCAATTCGTACATCTCGCTCAACAAGCCGATCTACGACGAGGACTCCGACCGAACGCTCCTCGACGTAATCAGCAGCATCAAGGTCTCTGATCCCGAAGAGTTGGTCATCAACCAGGAAGCCTCCCAGACGATGCGGGAGCGCATCCGCAAGAACCTCAGCGATCTGGAGTGCCGCGTCCTTACCGCCTACCTGGAGGGCAAGTCTTACCAGGAGATGGCAACGGAGCTTCACCGTCACGTGAAGTCGATCGACAACGCGTTGCAGCGGGTGAAGCGGAAGCTCGAGCGCAATCTGGAGGGCGAGGAAGACTAAGCGCGCCCGGGTCGTCGAGAAATCAAGCGAGGCGGGTCCGAAGGACCCGCCTCGTCATATTCTCCCGCCGTCCCGAGCCGTCGGTAGCGTCAGCCGCCGATCTGCGACATGATCCGCTCGCGCGGGATCACCTTGCGCGCCAGGCCGTGGCCCCACGGCTTCTTGAACGCCGCGGCTGCGAAGCGCTCCTTCAGCTCGTCGTACGAGGCACCGGCCCGGATCGGCGCACGGAGGTCGACTTCGTCGTCGCGCAGCAGGCATAGGCGCAGCCGGCCTTCCGCGGTCAGCCGGAGGCGCCCGCATTGCGCGCAGAACGGCTGGCTGACGGAGCTGATGAAGCCGAGCGTGCCGTGCGCGCCGTCGAGGCGGTAGGTCCGCGCCGGGTCGTAGCCGCTCGTGTCGATGGGTCGCAGGGGCCCGAGCACGGCCTCGATGCGGGCCATGGTCTCCTCGCTCGAAACGTAGGCGCTCGTCTGGAATCCCGCCACCGTCCCGAACGGCATCATTTCGATGAACCGCACGTGCCAGCCGCGGTCGATCGTCAGCCGGGCGAGCGCCGGCGCGGCGTCGTCGTTGAAGCCGCGAACCACCACCGAATTGACCTTGACGGGGGAGAGGCCGGCGCGCTCGGCTGCGTCGAGGCCCGCCAGCACGTCCTCGAGGCGTCCCCACCGCGTGATGCGGTGGAACTGCTCGGGATCGAGCGTATCGAGACTCACGTTGACGCGGCGCAGTCCCGCGTCGGCGAGCGGCTGCGCAAGCCGGCCCAGCATCACGCCGTTCGTCGTCATCGCGATGTCGCTGAGGCCGTCGATCGCCGCGATCCGACGAACGAGATCGACGAGGCCGTGGCGGACCGTGGGCTCGCCGCCGGTGAGGCGCACTTTGCGCACACCGAGATCGGCGGCCACCCGCAGTACGAGCAGGATTTCGTCGTCGCTCAGCAGCTCATCGGTCGGTTTAAACCGCATCATTTCGGGCATGCAGTAGACGCACCGCAGGTTGCAGCGGTCCGTGAGCGACACGCGGAGGTCTCGGATTTCGCGGCCGAACTGATCCTTCATGAGTGACATTATAACAAGAAGGAGAGGCGAATCGGCGAACCCGAAGGCGGTTCTATGGGCCAGGCGGAAGGCCGGGGAATCGAGGTCGGCCAGCGCGCGTCGCTGACCCGCACGATCACCGACAACGATATCGAGGCCTTTGCCCGGCTCACCGGCGACAACAACCCACTGCACGTCGACGAGGCGTTCGCTCTGCGGAGCCGCTTCGGGCGGCGCGTTGCGCACGGCTTGTTGAGCGCGGGAATTGTCTCGGCGGTGCTGGGGACCCGCCTGCCCGGGCCGGGCGCGATCTACCTCCGGCAGACGCTTCGGTTCGTGCGCCCGGTGTATCCTGGCGATACGGTGACGGCGACGGTCGAAGTGACCGCCTATCGCAAAGATCGCCGGATGGCCACGCTGCGGACCACCTGCACCGATCAGCGCGGCGATCTCGTCCTCGACGGCGAAGCGATCGTACTGCTGGACCCACCGGCGGGGCTCTGATACACTCACCGTAGATTCGCCCCCGTAGCTCAACTCGGCAGAGCACCTCACTTGTAATGAGGGGGTTACCAGTTCAAATCTGGTCGGGGGCTCCACATTATCACGGGTTTGCGTTTATAGTGGTGTCTGCGAAGGCCACGGCGTAGTTAGCAATCTCATTGGACAATTAGATCGAAATATCGGAGGTGAGCCTCGACACGCCTTACGTCATGCGTATGGAGTGGAAGCCGGGGTTGACTCGTGAGCAGACAGACGGCGCCTTGATGCGGTGGTCCCGATAGCCGTGGTAACGTCAGTCTGCCGCGAATATCGTAGGTGCACGCCATTGGCACGGCGGTAGAGCGTGGCTGCGACGTGACCGCCAGGCGGGACAACGCCATTCGACATCGTCTTTCCGTCACGGTTATGAGCCTTTCTCAGGGAGGACGGAGGAGGGCCCGCTAAGTGAGATTACGAATGCACACCGCCCTCCTCCTTGCTATCGCGGTTGCGATTGCGTTGAGACCGACATCTTTGCCCAATAGCGTCGATTCAGACTTGGTCCATTGCACTGCGAGTAGCGCTCGGTCCGTCGCCACGGGCGTGTTCTGGAAAGGGCAAGCACTCACACACTCTGGGTGGCCATCAAGCCTCTTTATCGGCTACCGAGTACTGCGGCGCGCCCCGACGAGTCTACATTCACACCGCACCACAGCACACATAGGGCGAGGTCCCCAAGGCTCACCGCTCGGTCGTCATGTTGACGTCGTCGAAGCGAGACTCTTGCACGGCCCCGTTGGATTTTGGCCGAGGATTCACGCCCCTCCCAGTTAGGTCGTCGTTTCCCACCGGCAACCGCAGACTAGGCTTCCAACGCCGCCCGCGCGGGCGATACGGGAGATCTTGGATGATTCGATTCACTCAGCAAAGACCCGGGTTTCGAGCGGTCAAGTTAGATTCGTTCTATTCCGAGAGCACCGGGACGATTTGGGGTGAGGTTCCTTTCTAAACCCGACGGGTCGTTGTGAAGTCAGCATTTAGCGCATCTCGATTCAGAGGAGGTACCACTGTGAATGGAATGAAGGTCGCGAAACTGGAAACTAAGTCTCACGATACGCCCGACGAAGTACGGACGCCCAACAAAACGCGGGTCGAAGTGGTGAGGCTTGGTGGCTTTACATTGGGTCGCTTCATCTTCCAACCGGGGTGGCGTTGGTCAGAATGTGTCAAACCTGTCGTGAAGACCGACACGTGCCAAATGACGCACGTAGGGTACGCGGTCTCCGGCCGCTTGACCGTCAAGATGAACGACGGCAGTCAGAAGACTATCACGTCAGGAATGTCCTACACGATTCCACCGGGGCACGACGGGTGGGTCGAAGGCAACGAGCCGTTCGTCGGTATCGAGGTGATGAGCGCCGAACAGTATGCGAAGTCCTGAACGATGGACGGGTCGGAGGTTCCTGTACCCGTACTGGCACAGATAGACCAGGCACCGTACTAACGGCGCAGGAGGGTGGGGCCGGATTGTTCCGGCCTCGCTCTCCTGAACGTCCTCAGTTGCCGATTCCCTGATCGCATCCATGAGCCACGACTGGACGCGCCATCGCCGCTCCAAAACACCGTCGCCCGCCGAGGCGTCGAAGGCGTGGCTAGAGACGAAATGGTCCGCACCGGCCGGGCCGGATGACGCGGTGGCTGAAACCGAGGACGCCGTAACGATGTGGCGCCGATGGGAGGCCGTCGGGAGTTTAATAGAACTTCAGCGGTCTTCTCCGGCCAGCGCGTACTCGATGGCCTGCTCCAGTGTCATGGCCCGGCCCTACGGGAACACCGAGGGAGTAGAGAACGGCTTCTTAGCATCGACCACAAACATCACGAACCCACGTAGATCGCTCGAACCGCAACTGGACACCTGCGTCGGCAGTCCGCCGGGAGGTCCCGCCACTCCCCGACCTGCCGGAATACGCTCCGTCCCATCGAGAGTGCGCAAGCACAATTCGCCTGCGACTGTGTAGAGCGCCTCAACGCCCGGATGCGTGTGTACGATCGTCGTGCTACCCAAAGGGCCAGAGGGTTCGTTGATCCGAAGGAGGTACTCCGATGCCGTCACGGATGGGAGCGGCCCGATCTCGGCGATCTTGGTACCGCCCAGTGACGCCCCGCCCTTGTTACCCAACGTGAAGAGCCAGTCTTTACCAGCCGACTCAACGGCCAATCCCGTAGGGCCTGCGGCCGCCTGTGCTTGACCAAGACTGGGAAAGTTCTCTAGTCGCCAGTACAGCTTCGGTCTCCCCGCTGGCAACGTCGCCAATCGTTTCTCGGCCAGCACCTTGATTGTGAGCGATCCGGGTGGCAGGTTTTGCTGCGCCACTACAACAGACGGCGTGAGGTATGCTCCCAACAGGAAGATTCCGACGACGAGAACCGGACGCCGATCCATCGGCGGTTCCCTCCTACGCGAAACGCCGGGCTTGCCCGGCTCCATGCGCGGACGTTCGGCGGGCAGCGGCGGCAGTCCTGGACGCAAGGTCGGGGAGCCGAAGGAGTTGCGCATTTATGAGGTCCCCGGGTATGTTGATAACGCGAAGTGACGTTTCCAATGGCGTTTACAGGTGATCTGCGTTTATTACCGGTTCGGGCTCAAGTTCTTCAGGGGGCTCAATGGCCAAGATACAGAGTCTGCAGAAGAATTCTTTGTCGGAGGCCCCAGGAAGCACAGGTATCATTCGGCATCTGGCTTTTCGATCCGTGACCCACACCGCTCCGGCTTTAGCCGAGTCTCCTTGTTCTCCTTGTCGCTCGCTGGTGCGGCTCTGATATAGTGTGTGCGGCGCAAGGTCCACACCGGCTCTCTCGTCATGGAGAGCAGGAGGGTTGACTCACAGTGCGGTTTCGCGAGCGCCTGCCCCAAGTTACCGGCGACGATTTCTTCCTGACCGACAGCGGCATGGAAACCCAGTTCATTTTTCTTGACGGCATCGAGCTCCCTGAGTTCGCTTCTTTCGATCTGCTCAAACGCGAGGATGGCGAGGCCACGCTACGCCGGTACTACCAGACCTATGTCGCGATGGCCGAGAAGTTCCGTACGGGGCTTGTGCTCGAGAGCCCCACGTGGCGTGCCAACGCGGATTGGGGCGCCCGGCTCGGGTACGGGGCGAAGGAACTGGCAGGCGCGAATCAACGGGCGATCGCGCTGCTCGAGGGCCTCAGGGATGAGTTCAGGGGCGAGGGCAAGGTCGTCATCAGCGGGTGCCTGGGGCCCCGGGGCGATGGGTACGTCCCAACCAACATGATGACGGAAACCGACGCGGAGCAGTACCATGCCGAGCAGATCCGGACGTTCGCGGACTCCGCGGCGGACATGGTCGCCGCGTTCACGATTAACTACGTCGACGAAGCGATCGGCATCACACGGGCGGCCGAGCGGTTCGGCATGCCCGTCGCGATATCGTTCACGGTCGAGACGGACGGAAGGCTGCCAAGCGGGCAGACTCTACGCACGGCAATCGAACAGGTCGACTCCGCGACCTCCGACTATCCCGCCTACTACATGCTCAACTGTGCCCACCCCACCCATTTCGACCGCGTGCTCGTTGGCGGAGAAGCATGGACTCAGAGAATTCGCGGGTTGCGGGCCAACGCCTCACAGAAGAGCCATGCGGAATTGAATGAGTCGTCCGAGCTCGACATCGGAGATCCCGCGGATCTCGGCGCACGGCATGCCGATCTTAAGCGACGTATGCCGCAGTTGAACGTCCTGGGCGGATGCTGCGGCACTGACCATCGGCACGTCGAGCAGATTGCGGTGGCATGCTCGCCTCTGTTCCCGCGCCGGGGTTACTGAGAAGATCTGCGCGAGCCGCTCCACCTTACAAGCGTCAAGGAGCCGGCAAGCAAGGCGGCCCCCCGTGAGATAGGGCCGGGTTCGGCCGGGGGTGCGGTACTCAGACAGACCGCTGCCCCGCAGCGACGGGCGCGCGGTGAAATCCGATCCGCGCGTAACCAGGACGCTCGTGGTCCACTAAACGGTTGTCTCTCGCGAAGACCGCGGCGTGCGCCCGGTTCCGAAGCCTGAACTTACGATAGACGGCTCGCAACCGTGTTTTCACCGTACTCTCGGAAAGGAACAATCTTGCCGCGATTTGCCTATTGCTTAGGCCTTGTCCCACGCCCGCGAGCACCTCGATCTCACGATCCGTCAGCGGCGGTTCACGATCTGAGGCCGTGTCTTCCCACCGTCGCTCCGTCTTGTTGAAGGCCCTGAAATAGTGGTCGATGATGTACTCGATCGCAGAAGGGCTCAGCGTCGTTCTGCCGGCATGCGCGTTGAAGATCGCCCGAATCAAGGTAGCCGGGTCGATGTCCTTGAGTAGGTAAGCGATCACCCCCGCCTGCAGGGCTTCGTGGAAATTGTCCGGATCCGTGGCGTAGGTCAGCACGAGAATTCCTGCGTGGGGACAATGCTGCCGGATCGTGCGTATCGCCGCGACGCCGTCGCCACCGGGTACCATGATCTCCAGCATTACGAGATCCGGCTTGAGCGCGGCCGCCTTGTCGATCGCCTCGTTTGCCGAGGCCGCCTCGCCAATGATCTCAATAGCCGATTGGGTCTGCAGAGCCGCCTTGATGCCGTGGCGGAACAGTTCATGGTTGTCGACGAGCAGCACCCGGATGCCCATGCGGGTCACTCGGGCCGCGCCGCAAGACGCGCGAGAGGGCTGATGCTTTGCCTCCGACCGCGCTCCGAGTGGATCGGCCCTCGGCCAGAAACAAAAAAGCGCAACGCGATAGCGACGTCGCGCACAACCTGTTTCATGCTCCGCCCCCCCGGCAGCCCGGCCGACCTCAAGGGTCCCGCGGCTTTGCGTCCCCGAATCGCTTCGGGTTTGCCTTTCTGCGGAGGTCCAATTTCAAGTTACCCATCTTTCCGCCGTCTAAACGCTGCCGGCGCTGCCGGTTCTACGTCCCGGCTATCCGGAGGAGCGCGGTCAGCCGGCCGATCGAGGGCGCTCGTACTACGGCGCAAACCGCTTCATAGATCGGTGTTTGTTTGCTTTTCCCGTTCCGGGACGCTAGCGCGCGGGCGACCTCCACCCAAATGTCCGCCACCGTTTGGCGTAGCATCCATCGTTGTCTGAGGTTCTCTCCCGGAGATGCCATAAGCGCGGCGCAGAAGTCCCGGACCGCGGACCGCGGCGAATGGGCTGCCAAGGCGAGACTACAAGCGGTGTGAACCACATGTGCACGCGGCCAGCGAACGTGCGCCCACGCCCGTTGCTTCAACTCCGCGGACAGATCCAATTCACGTCCCATGTGAAGGGCCTTTCGTACGACGCAGGCGATATCGTCGGCCGCGGAGCCATTTGCCGCGCGCGTCAGCATCATGCCCGCGGGTGACTCGCTGTGCGCAGACACCACGCTCGGAAGGAACACGATGGAAAAGTGATAACTCAAACGCAGCCACAGATCCCAGTCTTCGCTTGTTGCCAAACCTACGTCGAAATAACCCACCCTATCAAGCGCGTGGCGGCGGATAAGAATAGTGGACACGGGCACGAAGTCGCCTTTTTCTAGAAGGGCCTGAAATATCCACCCAGAGGCGCCTCGCGACAAGTCGGGGCCCTGTCTGCCGGAGGAAGGGTCTATCTCCTGGCTATAAACCGCTCCAGCGTCCGGGTGACGTTCCAGTGTTGACACCTGCACCTTCAGGCGGTGGGGAAACCAAGTATCATCGTCGTGCAAAAAGGCCACAAACGTGCCTCGGCTGACTGCGATGCCGGCGTTGAGCGCCGCCGAGGCTCCTCGTGGCAACTTTCTTCGTGGCGGCGCAAGCCGTATGTAGCGGACCTGCGGATGACGGCGCACGACCTCGGCGGTTGCATCGATGGAAGCATCATCTACAACAATAATTTCCTGATCGAACAGTTCGCCGACACCCTGCTGCGAATAGGCGGAGTCCAGTGCCTTCTGTAGAAGGGCCGCTCGATTGTGTGTTGGGATGATCGTGCTGACTAACGACAGCGGTGCCATGACGCGGTCCCCCTAACGAACACGCAAACTCAGGCGCTGGGTTCGGGGTACGTCAAAAACGTCCCTCCGGTGGCGGTAGAAACGAACGAGCGGCCGTTCACCGTGGTACGGTGGCAGCAACGCTCGGAATATATCTTGAGAGGGGCGGCCCCGGGATACTCGCGCCAAATGCCGTGATGCTCTGGTGCCGCCGCCTGGAAGGGAGGGTGACAGCGATGTGCGGCCGCTATCTCCGAAGTGCGGCGTTGATATCATGCTTGTTCCTGGTCGGCAGTCTCCTGCTGCCCGCGGTGTCCCAGGCGAAGACCGCGCAGGAGATCGATGCCAGTGTGAATGCGGCGATACAGCGTTTTGACCAAGAGGTCCATGGGGGTGCCGAGTTTCTCGCCACGGCCAAGGGCGTCCTAGTGTTGCCGGAAGTGGTCAAGGCGGCATTCGTCTTAGGCGGGCAGTACGGGGAGGGAGCCCTCCGAGTTGGCGAGCAGACCACCGGCTACTACAGCTACGGTGGCGGGTCGTGGGGCGCTTCCATCGGTATTCAAAAGAAGGACATCATTCTCGTGTTCCGCGACGCCGATGCGCTTACGAAGTTCGAGAACTCGTCGGGCTGGCGGGCCGGCGTTGACGGTTCCGTAACCCTGGTGAACGTCGGGACAGGTACCGACCTCAGCACGATGCAGATCAACCAGCCAATCGTCGGATTTGTCGTAGGTCAGAAGGGCCTGATGTTCGACGTCTCGCTGACCGGATCGAAAATCACGAAACTCCAAAGGTAGCCCGGGAACCTGGGGCCGCGGTACTGACGACACACGAGAATCGCGGCCTGGCGTACAGATCCAGAGGGGCGACGCGAACTCGCGCCGCCCCTCTGGTGTGTGCTGTAGTTGATCGGACGCTAGCTCCCACCGTCCGCGCCGAACGAGGGGTTCGTGGATCGCAGCAACGCGAGCGCGACGCTAAGGACGGCCGTAAGGCACAGCCGGAGCACCAGGGCAAAGGCTGACAGCATACAATGGTCCCCGCCGCCTATTACATATTGATGCACTTGACTGCTTCATCTCCGACGCTCCGCAGCCCTGCCGGGAAAACGAGTAAGACTATGCATCGGGGTCCGCTATGGATAGCGTGGCATAAGGCTCCATCGAGGTGACATCCGCCCTTCCGTCGAGTTGTCTGAAACCGCCTTCCGATGGGCATTGATCACTCTGCCGAGTATCGAGAGGAGGGAGCGGCGATGTCGAGATTCGCGCACAATGGCGAACGGCGGGACAAGTCTCTGGCGGGTGCCTGGAACCGCGCCCAGTTCAACCTGTCGCTAAAATCTGTGGACGCGTTCGGATTTCGGTCCCATGTTGTCGAGTACTGTCGACGACATGCCCGGGAGACGGGCCGTCTCCCCCATGAAGTCGTCATCGAAATCGTCGAGGAGGCCATCCTTCGCGATCGCGTCGCGCACTGAGGGCGTACCCCGCCTTGGTAAGTCGCGAGGCGACGCTTCCATCCGTTCTTGCCCGGCTTGTATTGCTGCGTGCACCAATCGGATGGTAGTGTAGTCACCACACCGGCCTGAACGTTTGGGCTTTGCGCAGGTGGGACGCCTATTAGCACGCCGGATTCGCCGGAATCGGCGCGGCCGCAATTTCTGAAAGACACGCGCGGGCCATCCGGGATCACACTGCTGGGGCGGTTCACGCTCGTAAGCCTCGCCGCGACGATCGCCGTGGGCTTCCTCTTCGGCACGTTGTCCGTGCATGTCGCGGAAGACTATGCGCTGAGCCAGCACGCCCATTTCGCGGCGGTCTACGTGTCGGAATTCCTCGCGCCGCGCCTGGTTGCGCAGGATTTTCTGGGGCCGTCGCCGGCCGGCAGGGTCGAGTTCGCGTTCGCCCTTCGGGGGCTGATCGGCAAGGCGGGTATCCTGCGGGTCACGGTCTGGAACAGCCAGGGAGAGGCCCTGTACAGCGATGATGCCGCGTTGGCTGGGCGCACGTTTCCGGTGTCGCCGGCGCTGCGCGCCGCGATGGACGGCCGGACCGGAACGCGGCTAGTGTCCTTTCCGGAGCGCAACGGTTCGCGGCGCGCGATGGAAGTGTTTGTGCCTGTCGTCCTCAAGGGTGCTGCGCGCCCCGTGGCAGTGTACGATATCGTGTCCGATCTAAAAGATCTCGATCCCACTCTGCGCGGGCTCAGGCGGTCGATATGGGCCGGCGTGCTCGCCGGTATGTTCGTCCTCTATGCCGCGATGTTCACAATCGTCCGCGGCGCCTCGCGCCAACTCGAGCAACAGCATGCGGCCCTGCAGGCCGCGTTCGCGGGCGCCGTGCAGTCTCTCGCCGCGGCGGTGAACGCGCGCGACGCGGCAACAGCCGACCACTCTCAGCAGGTCGCCGACTTCGCGGCGGCGCTGGCGCAGGCGGTGGGAATGAGTCCGGCGGAAGCGGCCGACGTACGGACCGCCGCGTTCCTGCACGACGTCGGGAAGATCGGGTTGTCTGACCACATCCTCGACAAGCAAGGTCCGCTCACCCGGGACGAACGTGCGGACATGGAGCGTCATGCACTGACGGGGTATGAGATTCTACTGCCCGTGCCGGTCTCCACGGCGATCAAGTCGGCGGTTCGTCATCACCATGAGTGGTGGAACGGAAACGGGTACCCCGACGGCCTCCGCGGCGAGGACATCCCCATTGCCGCGCGGGTGATCGCGGTGGCCGACGCCTACGGCGCGCTGATCGTGGATCGGCCGTACCGGCCGGCGCTGGACCCGGAGAGCGCGATGGCAGAGATCGAACGCCGCGCGGGGACACAATTCGATCCGGCCCTTGTCGCGGCATTTCGCCGGCTCTTGCGGGAACGTGCGAAGACTCCCGTGGGCCCCGCCGTATCTCCGGCGCTCACCGGTTGACGGCAGGGGCGCCTTCGTGCTCCGGCGAAAGGCCCGCACGCTTGTGGCCGGTGAACCGTTTGGTTGCCCAGCGCGTCTTAGGGAGGTGGTCCGCCGCGGCGCGGGCGACGCCGGCGGACGCACACTAAAACAGGGGGGGATGTGAATGCGACGTCTTGTCGCGGTTGCCGCTGCGGTCCTGCTGATCGCTACCTGGGCCGCGCTGCCGGGCCGATCCGCGACCGCGTATCTGCCGCAGCAGACCGTTGTGATCGCTCGGGACATTTCGAGCGTAGTCTCGCTTGATCCGCAGGTGTCGTACGAGATAGGGGACCCGGATCTAGCTTCCTATTCTAATCTCGTCCAGTTCACTCACGGCGACCTGACCCACCCGCACCCCAGTGTGGCGTCGTCCTGGACGTCCAGCAAAGACGCGAAAACGTTCACGTTTCACCTGCGGTCCGGCATCAAGTTTGCCAGCGGCAATTTGCTGACCTCCGCCGACGTCCTGTACACTTTCGAGCGGGCCGTCAACATCCCGAAGGACCCGGCCTCGTGGTTGATCACCCAGATGGGCATCGACGAGAAAAACGTCGATCAAATCGTGAAAACGCCTGATCCGCAAACCGTCGTCATCACGCTGCCCGAACCGTTCAGCCCCGGTGCGTTCCTATCGATCATGGCGAATACTGTCGCCGGGATCGTCGACAGCAAGACCGTTCGCCAGCATGTCGTCAACAACGACTGGGGCACCGGCTGGCTGACCGATCACTCGGCCGGTAGCGGTCCGTTCCAGATCGCGAAATGGGAGCGGCTCGTCACGATCGAGCTGGTCGCGAACCCGAACTACAATCTCGGGCCGGCGCCATCGATCCGGCGGATTGTGTGGCCCAACATCCAGGAGAACACCGTGCAGCGCAACATGCTGGCCCGGGGCGACGCCGACATAGCCCGCGATCTCTCCGCGTCCCAACTGGCCGCGATCAAGCGGGAGTCGGGGTTTTACGTCTCGCAGACTCCCGACCTCGGCGAAGAGTACCTGGGCATGGATGTCAAGAACGTGCCGGCATTCGGAAAGGCGCAGGTTCGTCAGGCTGTTCGATGGGCTCTCGATTACGACGGCATCGTTCGGGACCTGTTGAGCGGCAGCGGCCTGCCGCTGCAGAGCATTGTCCCAAAGGGGCTCTTCGGCTATGATTCCGCGATGCCATTCAAGCACGACCCGGCGAAGGCCAAGGCGTTGCTGGCGGAGGCCGGGTTCAGCGGCGGCTTCTCCGTCACCCTGATGGCGCCGAGCGGGTCCGCTGCCGGCGGAATCTCGGGGGGAGACCTTGCGTCGAAAATCAAGAATGATCTCGAGGGCGTCGGAATTCATGTGACGATCCGCCAGGTGGCGTCCTCGGAGATGTACCAGACCTATCGTGGGCAGAAGGCCGAGATGGTGCTGGCGAACTGGTATGTGGATTACCCGGATCCGGACGACTTTTCCAAACCGTTCGGCGACTACAAGCAGAAGTCGTTGTGCTGGCGCCTGCAGTACTACAACGATCCGCTCGCCGCGCTGGTTGACCAGGCCGGCGGACTGGAAAACACACCACAGCGGGCGGCGCTCTACAAGCGGATCAACGAGATGATGAATCAGGACGGGCCGTTCGCCCTGCTGTACCAGCCGATGGTGTCCTACGCGGTGTCGAAGCGTATCCGCAATTTCGTCTTCGACCCGGTGAACGACATCGACTTTTACTCGATGACCAAGCAGTAACCCGACCGGGGCGAG
>DATEGA010000255.1:0-4960 GCA_035280345.1 bacterium
GGTCTGGCCGCCGCCGCCGGTAGTCGTCGGCCGCGCGCCCTGCTGGAGCGGGCGGAAGAGCAACGCCTGCAGCGGAATCGCGAGCACGTGCGTGCGGGTCTGCGTGCTGATCGCAACCTGCGCCGTCATGCCGGGAAACAGGCGGCCGGAGTCGTCGTGCACCGCCACCACCGCGTCGTACGTGACGACGTTTGAGACGATCGTTGGG
This sequence comes from bacterium, assembly GCA_035280345.1. Lineage (GTDB taxonomy): Bacteria > Sysuimicrobiota > Sysuimicrobiia > Sysuimicrobiales > Segetimicrobiaceae > DASSJF01. The sequence continues at coordinate 209 of DATEGA010000255.1, forward strand.
TTGACGCGGACCTGCTGCACGGTCCCTTTGAAGGTCACGTTCGGATAGGCGGTGACGCTAATGGCGGCCGCGTCGCCCGCCTGCACGCTGCCCACGTCGGCCTCGTCAACAGACGTATCGACCTGCATGTCCTTAAGGTTCGAAGCGATCGTAAACAGCGTCGGTGTCTGAAGAGACGCGGCCACGGTCTGACCGACGCTCACGTTGCGGGCCATCACGACGCCGTCAACCGGGCTGGTGATGATCGTCCGAGAGAGGTTGTATTGAGCCATCTGCAGCTGCGCGGACGCGGACGTGACCTGATGCTGCGCGGCGCCCGCCTGCGCCGACGCGGTTTGCACTCCCTGCTGGGCACTGCGCACCGCGGAGAGACTCGATGCGACCTGCGCCTGCGCCACGTCGACCGCCGCCTGCGCGGCGGCCAGGTCGTCCTGGGCGGTCTGCGCCGCGGTCTGGTCCGTGTCCATCTGGCTCTGCGCGATGTAGCCCTGGGCGAGCAGCTGCTGGTCGCGTTTCGTCGTCGTCTGCGCGAGTGTGAGCTGGCTGCGCGCCTTGGTCACACCGGCCTGGGTGTTCCTCAAATTTGCGAGCTGCTGCTCGTAGTTGGCCTGGGCCGTCCGCACCGCAACTTGGGTCTGCGCCAAGCTGCTCTGGGAGGCGGCGGCCGTCGACTGCGCGGCGGCCAGCACGGCGCTCTGCTGCTCCACCGAGGCCTGGAACGACGTCGGATCGAGTGTCGCAAGCACCTGGCCCTTTTTGACGCGGGAATTGTAGTCGGCGCCGAGCGTGGCGATCGTTCCCGAGACCTGCGTGCCGACCTGAATCTGGTCCACCGGGTTCACCGTACCGGTCTCCGTCACGGTCGACGAAATGTCGGCGTACTGTACCGGCCGTGTGATATAGCGTACGGCGCTCCGACGCTGCCCGAGGCGCTGCACGGCCACGACGCCGCCCGCAATGAGCGCGGCGATGATCAGGAGCGAGATCGTCCGCCGTGCGGTGAACCAGCCCAAGAACCTCATGGAGTTCCTCCCCCAATCCCTGCGACGATAGGCGCGCCCTCCGCATGCTGCAGCGTGACGAGCGCGGATTCAAATGAGAACTGCGCGGACGCGGCGTTGACGTCCGCCTGCGTCGCCGTCGTCTGTGCCTGGATCACCGCGATGATCGTTCCCACGCCGGCGCGGTACTGACCCTCCGCCACGCTGAGCGCCTGGTCGGCGGCCGCCTTGGCCGCCTGGGTCGCGGTGACGTTGGCCGCCGCCTGCACCGCACTGAGATAGGATGTGTAGGCGTCCTGCCGGATCGCGAGGATCTGCGATTGCAGCGAAGCCTGCGCGCTCTTGAGCGAGGCCTGCGCGGCGGCGATCTGATCGCGGCCGCGGCCCGCGTCGAAGAGCGGTAGACTGATCGTGCCCGTGAGGCCGTACGAGGACGTGTTGTTGAGGACGGGATCCGTGCTGTATGGCGTGTACCCTGCGCCGACTCCGACTGCGACCTGCGGGCCCGCGTTGACATAGGCGGTCGCGAGGCCGGCCTGCGCCGACTGCGCCGCCGCGTTCGCCTTCGCGATCTCGGGCCGGTTTTGGAGCGCCGCGGCGATCACCTGATCCGCGGTCACCGCCACCTGAGGCGTGGACGGCGCCGGGCTCGAGACGTCGATCGGCGCCGTCGTGTCGATCCCCATCGTGCTGGCGAGGTTGGCCTTGGCCGTCAGGATCTGCGCGTTCGCGTTGAGCACGGCGACCTGCGCCTGCGCGACCTGCGCCTGCGCCTGAATGACGTCCGCCTGCGGCGCGACCCCGGCGCGCACCTGCGCCTGCACGAGGTCGAGTTGCGCCTGCGCCTGCGCCAGCGACTGTTGCTGCGCCTGCGCGACGCCTTCGTTACCGAGGACCGTAAAGAATTGCGTGGCGGCCTGCAGCGCCAGGTCCTGGTCCGTCTGCCGCAGCGCCGCCTGTGCGCTCGCGGCCGCGGCCTCCGCCGACGCAACGAGCGCCGCGGTGCGGCCGTTATCGAAGATCGTGACGTTGCCGGCGACCGTCGTGGTGCCGGTGGCGGACGGGTTGGCGAGCACCGCGGTATTGGGGGCGTTGGTGGTCCCGAAGGCGCCTGTGCCGTTGAGCGAGACGGTGGGCGCGTAGCCTGCCTTGGCGAGCAGCACGCTCTGCTGTGCGGCTTCGAGCGTCTGCTGCGCGGCCACGATCTGCGGGTTGCGCGTGATCGTCGTCTGGACCGCCTGGGCCAGCGTGAAGATCTGCACGTTCGCCGGCGCGGGCACGGTGGGAGTCCCGGGGGCCGCGGGCGCCGCCGGATATACGGGCGGTGCCTGCGCGTCGGCCCGCGGCGCCATGAACGTCGCCGCGCTCAGCGAAAGCGCGAGGACGATCACGGCGAACTGACGGACCAGACTCCTCATACCATAGCCTCCTCTGCCTTGGCGGCTTCCTGCCGCCCCGGGAACGTGACCGTGAACGTGCTCCCCGAGCCGACGACGCTGTTGACGGTCACACGGCCGCCGTGCGCTTCGACCAGCGACTTGACGATGGCGAGCCCCAGTCCCATCCCGCCGCTGGTGCGCGCGCGCGACTGGTCCGCGCGGTAGAAGTGCCGGAAGATGTGCGGCAGGTCCGCCGCCGCAATCCCGGCGCCCGTATCCGACACCTCGAGCTGCAGGCCGGCGTCATCCGGACGCATCGCCACCCGGACCTCCCCACCGGCCGGCGTGTAGCGCACCGCGTTCTCCACGAGGTTCTGCACGATCTGCCGCAGGCGGTCGGGGTCGGCGTCGATCCGGGGCAGCCGTCCCGGCACGTCCGAGCGGAGTGCCACGCCGCGCTCGTCCGCGAGCGGCGCCACCGCCTCGAGCGTCTCGCGCACGACTGGGCCCGCGTCGATCGGCTGCAAATTCAGCCGCAGCTGGCCTGCTTGGGCGAGCGAGAGGTCGCGCAGATCCGTGATGAGCCGCGCGAGCAGCAGCGTCTGACTGTGCAGGGTGGCGATCCGCTCGGGCGTCGGCTCGATCACGCGGTCGAGCAGGCCCTCCAGCGTACCTTGAATCACCGATAACGGCGTGCGCAGCTCGTGGGCCACGCCGGCAAACAGACGGCGCCGCTGTTCCTCGTCGGCGGCGAGCCGCTCGGCCATTCTATTGAAGGCACGCGCCAGCTCCGCCACCTCATCCCGGCCTCGGGCCGGCACCGGCGGCGGCGTGCCGCCCCGCGCGATCACGCGCGCCGCGGAGGTCAGGTCCGCGATCGGACGCACCAGCCGGTGCGCCAGCCACAGCGTGAGCAGGACACCGAGCAGCGCGGCAAGGCCCGTGCCGGTCCAGATCGCGTTCCGAAATCGGCTCTCGAACAGCAACTCGCGCGTCCCGAGCGGCGGGCGCCGGCGTTCCCGCTCGGTCGACTGCGGCGCGGTGTTGGCCGGCAGCTCGCCCGGCGCGGGGGTAATCTTCCCACCCGGCGCCGGGGTGGTGCCCTCACGGCGCTCCACGTACTGCCGGAACGTCTGACGCGCCTGGTAGGTCGAAAACGTCGCGGTGAGCACGGTCGTCAACAGGGCGACGCCGATCACCGCGACGCTGAGGCGCGTTCTAAGACTACGCATGGGCGGCCTGCTGCCGCCGATCGTCCTCCGGACGCTGGAACTTGTAGCCGACCCCGTACACGGTAAGGATGAAACGCGGGTTGCGGGGGTCATGCTCGATCTTGCTCCGGAGGTTTTTGATGTGCGCGTCGACCGTGCGCTCGTAGCCTTCGAAGGCGTGGCCGTGGACGCGGTCGATCAGCTGCATCCGCGTGAAGACCTGGTTCGGATGACTCGCCAGCGTTTCGAGCATCCGGAACTCCGTCGGTGTGAGATCGATCGACCGCCCCGCGAGCGTGACCTGGTGCCCGCGCAAGTCGATGACCATGTCCCCGAGCCGGAGCACCTCCGGGGTATCCTGCGTGCCCCGCCGGAGGACGGCGCGCACGCGCGCCACGACCTCGCGGGGGCTGAAGGGCTTCGTGATATAGTCGTCCGCGCCGAGCTCCAGGCCCAGCAGCTTATCGGACTCCTCGTCTCGGGCGGTGAGCATGATGATGGGCGTCCGGGCGCGCTCGCGGAGGTGCCGGCAGACCTCCCGGCCGTCCAGCTTCGGGAGCATCAGGTCAAGAATGACCAGATCCGGGCGCACGCGCTCGTGCTCCCTGAGCGCGGCTTCCCCATCGGCCGCCTGGACCACGCCGAACCCCTCGCGCTCCAGATATGTGCGCAGGAGCTCGACGATCTGAGGCTCGTCATCCACAACCAGGACTGTCGGCACGGCTTGCAATCCCCTCGCCGCGGCGGTGGCGGTCATGAGAGGGCCACCAGCCGCTTCCGGAATTCTTCCTCGTTGATCTCGCCGCGGGCGAACCGTTCACGGACCGCCTGCACCGCCGTGTCCGGACGGCCCCACAGCGAACGCAGCGTGATCACCTTCCACGCGATGACGAGGAGCCCAACCAGGAGCAGAGATCTGAGGAGAGCCATCAGAGCAACCACACCGGCGGCGATGCCCGCGCGCTGGCCAAATCCCCGCCCGCCCCGGTACATCATACGGCCTGGGCCGAACCCGCGCCCATACCCGGGCCCATACCCTGGATTACCGGGCATGCCCGGTCCATAACCTGGACCCGTCCCGGGGGTCCCGGGCGTGCCCGGCGCAGGCGCGCCCTGCGCGGTCAACTGCAGGACCTGCTGGGCCAGTGCCGCGTTGGCGAC
>DATEGA010000256.1:0-8867 GCA_035280345.1 bacterium
GATTGTCATCGACGCCGCCACTCAGGCACCGGCCGCCCTGCGAGGGCCGGTAAGGCCGGCGAGATCACGTCAGCCCCGATCCCCGGCATGCTCGCCGGTCTCGAGATGGCCGCGGCGGCCGGGGCGTCCCGGCCGTGGACGGACCTGGTCGGCCCGGCGATCGCGCTCGCGGAGGAGGGGTTCGCGGTTCCGCTGGGCCTCGCCGCCGCGTGGGCGAACGCTCGCGACCGGTTGGCGCGGCATCCGCGCACGGCGCGAACGTACCTAAAGCCCGGCGGCCTCCCGTACGGAGCCGGGGATCGGTTTCGCCAGCCCGCGCTCGCCGCCGTGCTGCGCCGTGTCGCGGCGGGCGGAGCGCGCGCTTTCTACGAGGGCGAAGTCGCCGGCGACATCGGGGCCCAGATGGCCGACGAAGGCGGATCGGTCCGCGCGGAGGACCTCGCGGGGTATGCCGCGCGGCGGGGTGAGTTCGTCGAAGGCCGGTTTGGTCCGTACGCGTTCACGGTCCCGGGTAGACAGGCGTGGGGTCACAGCCTTGCGGAGATGTTGCAGGTCGCAGACCGGTTCGAATTTTCCGCGAGGGAGTGCACGCCGGCGGAGGCCGAGGTCCTGGCGGTGATCCTGCTCGTCGCGTTCGACGACCGGCCGGAGCGGCTCGGCTCGCTCGATCCGAAGACGAAGGGGCTGCCGCACGACACGCTCGCGGACCCCGGATTTGCCGCCGACCGCGCGACGCATGTCGAGCGGCTGGTGCGCGGCCGAGCATCGGCGCGGGATGCCGAAGTCGCCCGGCTGGTGGCCGCTACCGCGCACGCGCCGCAGGGCGATACCACACATCTGTCCGTCATCGACCGGGACGGCACCGCCGTTGCGCTGACCTGTTCGCTCGGACCGCACTTCGGCAGTACCGTCGCGTCCGCGCAGCACGGCTTCCTCTATGCGCACAGCTACCGGATGATCGCGCGGCCGGCTCCGGGCGCCCGCGACGTGACGGAGATGTGTCCCACAATCTTCACCCGCAACGGCCGGTCGGTGCTCTCGACCGGAGGGGCCGGCAGCGAGCGTATTCCGTGCGCGGTCATGCTGACGGCGCTGAACTTTCTCGCGCGCCGTTGGTCCGCGCCGATGGCGGTCGCCGCACCCCGGTTCGCCTGGACCGACGCGCGGCTCCGCGTCCATTGTGATCTGAGCGGTCCGGTCCGCGATCACCTCGCCTCGCGCGGCCTTCCGCTCCAGTTGATCGGACGCGGGTACGCCACTCACGCCGGCGTTGTGCATCTGGTCGCCGCGGGTATCGACGCGCGCTACGAGGCGGTCGCCGACCCCGCCTACGACGGCATCGGCGCGGCGGTCCAGACCTAGCCGCTTTCCACGGGATCGGTTGGCCGTCGCGAAACGACCCGCCGGTAGGACCGTCGTCCGGCGACATGGCGCAGCGGCTAGGCGCGGGGCTTCCAGGGAACCACGAGGCGCTCCACCGCGTCGATCGCTTCGGTCGAGAGGTAGCCGAGCAGGCCGATGACGATCAGGCCCGTGTAGAGCTTCTCCACGTCGAAGATCTGCCACGCATTCCAGATCATGAACCCGATGCCCGCGCGGCTCGAGACGATCTCCGCGATGACGACGAGGATGAGCGCGAGGCCGAAACCCAGCTTGATGCCGGCGAACAGCACGGGCAGCGCCCCGGGCAGCGCGATCGTACGCAGAAAGGCCGGGCCCCGCGCGCCGTACGCCCGGCCGACGTCGAGGTAGATCCGCTCGATCGTCAGCACACCCGCGAGCGCGTTGATCAGCACCGGAAAGAACACGCCGATCGCGATGAACACCCACTTCGACAGTTCGCCGATCCCGAAGATCAGCATGATCAGCGGCAGGATCGCGCTCTTCGGGATCGGGTAGACCGCCGACACGAGCGGCATGCCGGCGGCGCGGACCCACGGGATCAAGCCCATCAGGATCCCGAGCACGGCGCCGGGAATCGCCCCGAGCGCGAAGCCGACCAGGATGCGCGCCACGCTGACGCGGAGGTTCGCCCACAGTTCGCCGGTCCGTACGGTCTGCCAGCCGTCGGCGAGAATCGACGACGGCGCGGGAAAGAACCGGACGTCGATCGCGTGCAACCGCGCCGCCGCCTCCCACACCGCGAGGAACGCGAGTGGCGTCGCCAGCGAGAGCAGTCTAAGTGGCCGCGGCATCCGTGGTGTGCCCGTAGCCGAGCAGCGACCAGATCTCTGCGACACGCCGCCCGTACTCCGGGTCGGTGCGGAGCTCGATCACCCGCCGCGGCCGCGGAAACGGCACCCGCAGCTCGCGCAGGATCCGCCCCGGCGCCGGCGTCATCACGAGCACGCGGTCTCCGAGCGTCAGCGCTTCGTCGATGCTGTGCGTGACGAAGACGATCGTTTTCCCGCTCTCCTCGAAGAGCCGGAGGAGTTCGTCCTGCAGCGCGACCCGCGTCTGTTCGTCAAGCGCGCCGAATGGTTCGTCCATCAAGAGAATTTCCGGATCGGCCGCGAACGCGCGCGCCACGCTGACGCGCTGTTTCATGCCGCCGGACAGCTGGTGCGGGTAGGCCCGGGCGAAGCGCGTGAGGCCGACCTTCTCGATGTAGCGGTCCACGATCGGAGCCCAGTCGGCGGTGGAGCGCCGCTGCATGCGCAGACCGTAGGCGACGTTTGCGCGGACGGTCATCCACGGCAGCGCCGAGGGCTCCTGAAAGACCATCGCAGTCAGCGGCCGGCCGTGCTCGCGGCGGCCCACCTCGATCTCACCGGCGTCCGCGTCGTCGAGGCCGGCAAGGATGCGCAGCAGGGTGGACTTCCCGCAGCCGCTCGGCCCGACGATCACGCACAGCTCCCCGTCGTGCACGTCGAGATCCAGCGCGCTGAGCGCGTCGACGCGCCCGAACCGCGCCGAGAAGGCCTTGCGGAGCCCGCGGACCCGGATTTTGACGGCTATGGCTGCCACGCGCCGAGGATCCGGGTCGCGTACTCCGTGTAGGACGTGTCGAGGAATCTGGCCGGCGGGAGAAACTCCGAAGTCTGGTGCTCGTTGAGGAGCCAGCGCTGGTAGTCGAGCAGCGTCCGCGCCGTCGCGGTACCGTTGGGGTTCAGGCCGGGCCAGATCATCTTGTCCCAGACCGCGCGGTCCTTGATCGGCGTGTGCGCGGCCATGATCGTGATGACATCGTCGCGGATCCGGCGGTTGCGCAGCGCGGCGTTATAGTAGCGCAGCCCCTTCACGTACGCGACCATCCAGCCCTTCGCCTGATCGGCGTGTGCGCGCGCCCACGCGGTGTTGAAGTAGATCACGGACGTCTGGAACTCCGGCAGCAGCTGGTCGAGCGGCATCACGATCTTGCCGATGCCGCGCTGCTCGGATGCGGTGGCAAACGGCTCGACCATGATCGCAGCGTCGAGCCGACCGTTCGCCATCGCCGCGGGCTGGTCGGCGAGATCGATGTACTCGATCCGCACGTCGTTGGGCGTGAGGCCGCCCTTCTTCAGCACGAGGTAGTCTTCGAAGTTGAGGATCGAGCCGGGGCCCGGTACCGCCAGCGTACGCCCGCGTAGGTCGGCGAGCGTCTTGAACTGGCCGCCGTCGACGAGCATCTTCCGCACGACGAGCACGTTGAAGCCGAACCCCGTGCGGAACGACCCCTTGTCGGCGACGACCGCGATCGGCAGGCCCCGGGCGATCGCGTTGAACATCGTCGGGCTCACGGCGCCGCTCGCGACGTCGAGCTGCCCCGCTCCGAGGAGCGCCATCTGGTCGGCGCCGAGGCCGAAGCGCTCAAGCGAGACCTCGACGCTCTGCTCCTTGAAGTAGCCCTTATCGATCGCGATGAAGATTCCGGCGTCGCTGGAAATGCCGATGTAGCCGAGGCGGGCCGGCACTGCCGCGGCAGGGGCCGGCTGCGGACCGCCCCAAAGGAGCAGCGCCGCGGCGACCCCGCACAAGGCGGCCCGACCGGCGAAACGGTGTGGGATCCTCACAGCCTACCTCGCGATCCGACGTTTGCGGTACGAGTCCCGGCGGTGGATCTTCCCGTAGGTATGCGACGGGGCCGTCCGGTCCCTCCCGGGATGTCCCGGCCTGGGGGGCAGGGCGGTCCCGCCGCGGACGCGAAATTGGAGCGCACAATGCCGGCGCCGGATTCCCCGAGGTCGATGTGACTGGCTCGCGCGCGCCCATCGGCGGCGCGCGAGAGATGACGCGAACGGCGACTCTCCACCTGTGGACCGGGTGGCCCCACGTGCTGCGTGCGCAGCAGTTCGATCCCCCCGCGCTCGACTCCGTCTTCCGGGAAGCGAAGCTCGCCGAGGAAATCGTCAACAGCGGCGGCAGCAATCTGTTGAAGGGCAAGATCGTCCTCACGCTCTTCTACGAACCCAGCACGCGGACGCGGCTCTCGTTCGAGTTTGCGACCTACCACCTCGGCGGCCGGGTGCTGTCCTCGGAGGCGGCGCGCGAGTTCTCGTCCGCCGCCAAAGGCGAGTCGATCGAGGACACCATTCGCGTCGTCTGCCGGTATCGCCCGTCCGCGATCGTGATGCGGCACTACGAAGAGGGGGCGGCGGAGCGGGCGGCGGCGGTCGCGGTCGACCCGCAGAAAGGCCGGCCGGTTCCCGTATTCAACGCGGGCGACGGGCCGGGCCAGCATCCCACCCAGGCGCTGCTCGACGCCTATACGATCTGGCGGACGCGCGGAACGCTGGAGGGCGTCACGATCGCGGTGGCGGGCGATCTCCTCTACGGCCGAACCGCGCGGTCGCTCTGCTATCTACTGGCTAAGTACCCCGGCGTCTCGATCCGCATGATCGCGCCTCGGGCGGTCCAGATGAAGGAGGATCTGCTCGCGTACCTGCGCCGGCACAAGGTGCCGTTTACCGAGACTGAAGACCTTCTGTCGGGTGTGCGCGGCGCCGACGTCCTGTACGTGACGCGCATTCAGAAGGAGCGGTTCGGCGAAGGCAACACCGCGGCGTACGAGCGCATCCGGGACCAGTTTTCCGTGACCCCCGGCGTGCTGGCGGAGCTGCCGCCACACGCGATCGTGATGCACCCGCTGCCCCGCGTGGAAGGCGAGCACTCCGAGCTGCCGGTTTCAGTGGACGCCGACCCGCGGGTGGTGATCTTCGATCAGACCGAGGCCGGTATGTATGTTCGGATGGCGCTGCTGAAGCTGGCGTGCGCGGTCGACCGCCCGCGCGGCTGGTCCGGCCGCTAACCTCGCCCCGCGCTCGGTCCGCATGCCCGCCGCGACGCTCCGCTGGACCGACTGGTCCACGGATCCGTGGATCATTCTCGCCCTCGCGGCCTCGTGCGCGGCCTATCTCGCGATGTCCCGGCGTTTTCCGCCGCGGGGCCGCCAGCCGGTGGCGTTCTGGGCGGGCATCGTCACGCTCGTCGCAGCGCTGCTCTCGCCGCTCGACACCGGCGCCGCCTACCTGTTCACGCTGCACATGCTGCAGCACATGCTGTTAATGCTCGTCGCGGCCGCGCTATTCGCGCTTTCCGCGCCACCCGGATTGATCGGCTGGGCGTACGGCCGTCCCGCCGTCCGGCGAGTGGTGCGCGCGGTATGGAGCCCGGTGCCGGCCTTCGTGCTGTTCAACGGCACGCTGCTGGCGTGGCACCTTCCCGCCGCCTACGACGCGACGCTGCGGATCGCGTGGGTCCACGCGGCGGAGCACGTGAGCTTCGTCGTCGCCGGCGTGATCTTCTGGGGCGTGATCGTCTCCCCCGCGCCCGCGCTTGTGCGCGCGCCGCTCGGCATGCGCTTCGCGCTCCTCATCGGCGCCGACATCGTCAACTTCATCCTCGGATTCGCGCTCACGTTCGCGGGGCACCCGTTCTACACCGCCTACACGGCCGTGCCGCGCCTGTGGGGTCTGTCCCCGCTCGATGATCTGCGCCTCGGCGGCGTCCTGATGTGGGTGATGGGACAGATGATGTACCTGATCCCGGTGCTGATTCTCTTGAACGTCATCTTGTGGAAGGACAGCGGGCGCGGCAGTGTGCGGCCCGCGGCCTGAATGCTAGAATGAGGGCCATCGCAGCGAGGACGCGGAGGTGCAGAGCGTGACCGTACCTGACGCCGTGGGGCAGAGAGTGACAGCGACGACACTGACCGGCGGCCAGGCCCTCGTGCGCGGCCTGCGGACGCAGGGCGTGGACGTGGTCTTTGGGCTCCCCGGCGTGCAGATGGACTGGGCGTTCGACGCCCTGTACGAGGCCCGCGAGCATATCGGCGTCATTCACGCGCGCCATGAACAGGCGCTTTCGTACATGGCGGACGGCTATGCCCGCGTCACCGGCCGTCCCGGCGTCTGCATCATGGTCCCCGGTCCGGGGCTGCTCAATGCGCTGTCGGGACTTGCGACCGCGTACTCCTGCTCGTCTCCCGTCCTCTGCATCACCGGCCAGATCCCGGCCGGCCAGATCGGCAAAGGCCGCGGCATGCTGCACGAGATCAAGAATCAAATGACGGCGGCCGACACTGTAACGAAGTGGACCGGCGGCGCACTGCGGCCGGACGCGGTGCCCGGCCTCGTACGGGAGGCGTTCCGGCAGATGCTGAGCGGCCACCAGCGGCCGGTGGCGATCGAGATCCCGCTCGACGTGTTGAAGGACTCGGCCGAGATGCCCGCGGAAGGCGAGCCCGTGTCGCGCACGGTCCCGGCGCCGGACCCCGACGCGGTGGAGCGGGCCGCGCGGCTGCTGGGCGCGGCGGAACGTCCGCTCATTTTCGCCGGCGGTGGCGTTGTGGCATCGGACGCGACGGACGCGCTTGTTCGCGTGGCTGAGATGCTGCAGGCGCCGGTCTTCGTCTCGCGCAACGGCAAGGGCGCCATCTCCGACCGGCACTATCTCGCCGAGCCACTCGCGGCCGGGCCCGAACTCGCGCCGTCGGCGGACGCGATCCTGCTCGTCGGCACCCGCTTCTACGAGCCGTCGGTCTCCGATTGGGCGCCCCGGGAACAGCCGTGCGTGCAGATCGATATCGACCCCGACGAGATCGGGCGGAACCGGCCGGCGACGGTGGGCATCGTCGCGGATGCGGCGCCGGCCCTCACGGCGCTCGCGGAGCGCCTCGAGAAGCACAACCGGACGCGGCCGTCGCGCAAGGACGAGCTGACGGCGTTCCACCGTAAGATGCGCGCGCGGGTGAATTCGGTGGCCCCTCATGCCGCGTACGGCAACGCGATTCGCGACGCGCTGCCCGAAGACGGCGTGGTCATAAGCGAGATGACCCAGGTCGGTTACTGGTCCAACATCGGATTCCCGGTCTACCGCCCCCGCACGTACCTGACGATGGGCTACCAGGGCGCGCTCGGCGCCGGCTACGGCATCGCTCTCGGCGCCTACGTGGGCGCGGGCGGGCGGCCGGTCGTGTCGATCAGCGGCGACGGCGGCTTCATCTACCAGATCTCTGAACTCTCCACGGCCGTCCGGCACCGCCTGAACGTCGTCGCGATCGTCTTCAACGACGGTGCCTTCGGCAACGTGAAGCGCATCCAGAAAGACCGGTTCGGCGGCCGCTACATCGCGTCCGACCTGCTGAATCCGGACTTCGTCAAGCTGGCGGAGTCGTTCGGAGCCGCGGGGCGGCGCGCGGAGAGCCCCGAGCAGCTGCGCGAGACGGTCGCGTGGGCGCTCCGGCAGAACGCGCCGGTCGTGATCGACGCGCCGGTTCCGGCGATGCCGGAGATGTGGTCGGTGCTGCGGCCCGGGTATCGGGGGTAAATGAGCGCCGAGGACGAGCGAAGGCGACGGGCGCGACAGACCGCCGAAGCGCGCTACGGCTTTTTCTGGCATCTGCCCATCTACGTTATTGTCAACCTCGGGTTGGTCGCCGTCTGGTACTTTTCCGGCGCAGGGTTTCCGTGGCCGATCTTTCCAATCTTCTTCTGGGGACTGGGTGTTTTCGCCCACTATATGGCGGCGTACCATCGGTCTGGCCCTGACTGGATCGAGCGGGAAACGGAAAAAATACTCCGCGAAAACAACGCCGGCCGAAATCGATAGCCACGCGGTCAAGGCCGGCGGCGCGGTGCCGTCGAACTCTTTTGCGTGGCCGGGCCGCTTCTCTCGGTGGCGCATGTGTCCAAATCCTTTGGAGGCGTGGCCGCGGTCCGCGATCTTTCTATTGACCTCCCGCGTGGCGAGATCTGGGGGCTGATCGGCCCGAACGGCTCCGGCAAGACAACCCTCCTGAACCTGATCGGGGGCCAGGAACGCCCCGATCGGGGTGCGATCCGGCTCGACGGCGATCCTATCACGGGCCTCGTGCCCGACGTGCTGGCGGCGCGCGGCGTCGCGCGCACCTTCCAGCTGGCCCGCGTCTTCCGGTCGATGACGGTGCTCGAGAACCTCCTCGTGCCGGCCGCGGCAGACCACCGGCGGGGCAACCGCGCCGCGGCGGAACGACGCGCGCGGGACCTCCTGCAGCTCGTCGCCCTCGACGCGCTGGCCGGCTCGGAGGCACGCGTTCTGTCCGGCGGACAGGCGATGCTGCTCCAGTTGGCGCGGTGTTTCGCGCAGGAGCCGCTCATGCTGTGCCTGCTCGACGAGCCGTTCGCCGGCGTGCATCCCGCGATCAAGGACGTCATGCTCCACGCGATCCACGAGATGAACCGCGCCCGCGGCGTAACCTTCCTCGTCGTCAGCCACGAGATGCCGACGCTGGTCCGGCTCGCCCCCCGGGTGTTCGTCATGCACGACGGCGCGTGCATCGCCGAGGGACCGCTTGATCGGGTCGCGTCGGACCCGCGGGTGATCGACGCCTACCTCGGCGCGTCCGGCGCTCGCGTGGCCGCGGGGCGGGACGCGTGACGGCGGGCGGCGCCCGCCCAGCCGGAGCG
>DATEGA010000257.1:0-2370 GCA_035280345.1 bacterium
GGCCGTGCTCGCTCGAGGCCTGGGTCGCCGGCAGCCCGCCGGCGCCCGGTACCGCCGTGGATGTCTCGATCGCCGACGGCGCGGCTCACGTGCTCGAACCGTCGTAAAGTATTGGAGGTGCCGGCAAGTGCGTCGACGTCGGTTCCTGGCGACGATCATAGTGGCGATGGCGGCGACGGCGAGCGCGTGGCCCGGATCGCACCGCGCCGCGGCAGCGCCCACTCCGGTTCGGGTCCTCTATGCGGGCTCGTTGGTCAACGTCTTTGAACGCGACCTCGGGCCGGCTTTCACGCGCGCGTCGGGCATTGCCGTCCTCGGGCGCGCCGGTGGATCTACCGCACTGGCCCACATGATCCGCGACGGCCTCGTCCCCGCGGACGTCTTCGTGAGCGCGGAGCCCGGCGTCAACAGGATTCTTGCGCCGCAGGCCGGCGCGCCGTCGGCGAACTGGTATCTGACGTTCGGGACCACCTCGATGGTCATCGCCTATGCGCCCGGCAGCCGGTTCGCCCCGGCGCTGCGGATCGGCCCATGGTTCCAGGTCTTGGCCTCGCCGGGCCTCCGCTTGGGGCGGACCGATCCGGCGCTCGACCCCAAGGGATTCCGTACCATCCTGGTCGCTCAACTCGCGGAAACGTATTACCACGAGCCGGGTCTGGCGCGCCGGCTGTTGGGTCCCGACGAGAACCCGTCGCAGATCTTCCCGGAGGAAGCGCTGGTCGGGCGGCTCACCTCCGGACAGGCCGACGCGGGGTTCTTTTACCTGGTCGAGACGGTCGCCGAGCATCTCCCGTACGTGACGCTGCCGCCGGCCCTCAATCTCTCCGATCCTGAGTTTGCGGCGACGTACGCCACGGTGTCGTGGGTCGATTCGTCGGGGGCCAAGCATACCGGCGCGCCGATCGTGTACACGGTCACGATTCCGTCGTCCGCCCGAAATCCGGACGGCGCGGCGCGCTTCGTCGCGTTCCTCCTCGGTCGTGAAGCCCGGGCGCTGCTGGCCTCGCGCGGCATCCTCGGCGTGCCGGTCCGGGCCGGCGGCCGTCCGTCGGACGTTCCGCCCAGGCTCCGGCCGCTCGTCACCGGGCCGTTCCAGCCGTAGCGCAGAGACCGCCCCGTCTTCACAATAGACTCTTATAATGGAGCGGCGGGGCACGAACGAGGGGAGGAGGGGACCTTCGTCCGTCCCTGTAACTAACGGGAGCAGCCACTTACCTGAGGTGATGAACGTGAGCGACCAGGCGCCGCGCGAGCGGATGCGCGTCCTTCGCTATCCCGCGGAAACCTACACGCAGGCCGCGAGCACGATGCGCAACGTCCTGTACGAGATCAAGAAGGTGATCGTCGGCCAGGACCTGATGCTGGAGCGGATTCTCGTCGCGCTGCTGTCGCGCGGCCACGTCCTTATCGAGGGCGTACCCGGCCTCGCGAAAACGCTCGCGATCAAGACGACGGCCCAAGTGCTCGACTGTCAGTTCAAGCGCATCCAGTTCACGCCGGACCTCGTGCCGGCCGATCTGGTCGGCACGCGCATCTATAACCAGGCCTCCGGGACGTTCGAGGTCGAGCTCGGCCCGGTATTCGCCAACCTGGTGCTCGCCGACGAGATCAACCGCGCGCCGGCGAAGGTGCAGTCCGCGCTCCTCGAGTCGATGCAGGAGCGGCAGGTTACGATCGGCAAGCAGACCTTCTCGCTGCCCGATCCGTTCCTCGTGCTGGCGACGCAGAACCCGATCGAGAGCGAAGGGACGTATCCGCTGCCCGAGGCCCAGGTCGACCGGTTCATGTTCAAGGTCGTCATCTCGTACCCGACGTTCCACGAAGAGATGACGGTGATCGACCGGATCACAGACCAGATGCCGGCGGTGAACCGCGTCATCGCGGTGCAGGAGCTGTTCGACCTCCAGAAAGTCGCCGACGCGGTCTACGTCGACCCGCGCCTGCACGAGTACGCGGTCAGCCTCGTCACAGCGACACGGCGGCCGCAGGAGTTCGGCCTGGCGGATCTCGCTCGGTACGTTGCGTACGGCAGCAGCCCGCGCGGCTCGCTCAACCTGATTATCGGCGCGAAAGCGCTCGCGCTGCTGCGAGGCCGGGAGTACGCGATGCCCGAAGACGTGCGCGATCTGGCGCCGGAAGTGTTGCGGCACCGGCTGCTGCTCTCCTACGAGGCGCTCGCGCAGGACATGACGCCCGACCAGCTGCTGCAGCGCGTGATGGACGCGGTGCCCGTGCCGCGCGTGCATATCGGCGATCCGTACGGCGAAAGCAAGACCGCCGCGGTGCTCGAGAAGTAGCGCGGGGCCTCGTGCGCCTCTCGCTTCTCCGGAACGGCCGGGCCGCCCGCGCCCGATTGAGGGCTTCCGCGGG